>NZ_CP133018.1:2251695-2573366 GCF_030866785.1 Agromyces protaetiae
CTCCGCGAGGCGCGTCCGGGCATCGGCGCCGATCCAGCCGCGGTGACCGGCGATGAGGTCGCGGGCCACGGCGAGCTGACGGTCGGCGTCGTCGATCGCATGGATGACGTGGTCGAGCGGTGGGATGGGCCGGGCCGCGCGCTCGCGTGCGGCCGCGATCGCCGCGTCCAGGCCGGCGTTGGCCTCGCGCAGCCGATCGAGGTGCGTGAACGGGTCGGCGTTCACGCCCGCGGGCGGCAGCGCCGCGAGGGCGGCCTGCAACTCCCCGATCGCGGCGGTGACCTTGGGTGAAGCGGGTTCCTTGAGCGCCACGACGAGGTCGCCCCGCGAGTCGTCCACGATCGCGCCCAGTGTGGACTCGGCACGCAGCGCCTCGACCTCGAACGTCTCGACCGCGTCGAGGAGCGTCGCCGCTCGTCGCACCGATTCGGTGGATGCCTCGAGCGCGAGGTTGGCCTGCTCGCGCTGCCCGGCCGCACGTCGGCGCTCGGCGACGCCCGCGCTGTGCTCGGCGAAGCCGAGGAGCTGCTCGGCCTCGCCCGGATTGGCCTCGACCTGGGCGAGCGCGTCGGCGGCATAGCGCGCAGCCAGCCGCGACACGGTCTCGCGTGCGTGCGGAATCCGCTCGCGGAGGCGCGAGGCATCCGCTCGCACCGAGGCGAGGATCTCGGGTGCGCGACGCGCGCGCGCGATCTTGTCGGCGAGCGCGGCCGTATGGTCGTCGAGGAGCTCTTCGCCCCACTCGCACAACTGCACAATGCGCGCGTTGCGGGTACGCAGCTCTTCGGCGGTGTCGGGGATCTCGTCGTGATTGAGCTGGTGCAGCCGGAACGCCTCGCCCATGTGCGTGCGCACCGCGGTGAGCGCCTCGGCGAGCCCGGTCGTCGCGTCGGGGCCGAGCTCGGCCTCGGCGAACACGAGCTCGTCGGAGGTCACGCGAATGCGCTCGTCGGCGGCGACCAGGGCCGCTCTGGCGCGCTGCGCGAGGTCGGCGTCTTCTGCCCGCACCTGCTGTTCCTGCTCGCGTCGGCGCTTGCCCCAGAATCCGGCCATGCCTTCGATCCTATTGGCGCCCTCGCCAGCGTGGTGCACTCCCTCGAGGTCCCAGCGACCCGATGGCCTGCGAGCCCGACGGATCCGCGCGGGTCGCGGTCTCAACGCAGGTCGTCTCGCATGGCCGAACGGATGCGCGTGGCGATGTGCAGGTTGAGCCGGGAGTCCGGGTCGGCAACGTCGCGGCCGCTCACCTCGCGGATACGGCCGAGACGGTACCGCAGCGTACTCCGGTGGATGATCAGCGCCTTCGCCGTGCGATCGTAGTTGCCACCTGCATCCAGGTACACGCCGAGGGTGCGAACGAGGTCTGAACGGTGAGCCCGGTCGTGTTCGATCAGCGTGCCGAGCCACTCAGACACGAACCGTTCGAGTTCGGCCCCATCACCCGAGGTGTCGAGGATGCGAAGCAGACCGAGATCGTCGTGGTTCGATATGCCGAACGGCCGACGCGACTCGGCCCGGATGTGCAAGGCGCGCCTGGCCTCGCCGAACGAAAGGGCGAGGTCTCCGGGGAGGTACCGGCCGCCGATGCCGATCGTACCCCGCGTACTGCACACCGCGGTGGACAGCCTCTCGTAGAGGCTGGAGAGGTCGTGGCCATCGGCGACCACCGCGAGCATCACCTCGGATCGCCGTGTGATCAGGGCCGGCACGCGCATCGCGGCGAGCTCGTGTCTCAGCGCGGCGCCGAGGTCGACACCGTTCGGCGTCGGGGACTCCCAGATGACGAGGACCACGCGTTGGGCACCGCTCAGATCGAAGTGCAGCGCTTCGGCTCGGGCGAGGCCGTCGACGACGACGGTGCCCTCGACGAGATCGTCCGCGAGGTCGCGCCCCAGCCTGATCTCCACCTCCGCGATCTCCCGGCGGTGGGCGAGCTCGACGGCGATCATCGCGCTCGCGTACTCGACGGCGAATCGATCGATGTCGCTCCGGCTGTCGTCCGGATCGTAGATCCCGATGACTCCGAGCGTCTCCCCACGAGCGCGGATCAGCGTCGAACGCCACTCAGCGCTGAGCGACCCGGCGGGCGAAGGCCTGCCGTCGGGAAGCAGCGCGCTCGAGGGCCCTGCGGGGCCTCCGGCGGCGATGAAGACGCGTTCGTTGCCGAAGGAGTCCTGCAGCATGACCGACCGCCGGAGGATGTCGCTCAGGGTCTCGACGATCTGCGCCTCGCCGTCGCCGGTTCCCGCCGCGGCGAGGAGCGAATCACGGATGTGCTGGTGCGAGCTCAGCCGGGCGATCGTGGCCGCCATCGTACGGTTCGAACCCGCCTGCGTCTCGCCGAGCAGGCTGAGCTCGCGGGCGTGACGGCGCTCGCGGTCGATGAGGTCGGCCGTCGCGAGCGCAGCCCCGGTCGGCTCTGCCAGCGCGTGCAGCAGGAACATCTCCCCGCTCGATGGTTCCGCTGACGACTGGAGCACGAAGGCTCCTCTGACCTTGCCGGTCCCCCAGAAGAACAGCACGTACCGCCAGACATCACCATGCTCGAGGACGCCGCTCGTGCCTGCCCGCGCCTCGACGGCCAGATCGAGTCGGCGGTTCGCTCTGCCCGAATAGCGGACGAGCCCGGCGTCCGCGGCGATGTACACCGTGCGAACCACGCATCCGGTGAGCGCCCTGGCTGACGCGCTCGCGAGGCGCACCGTTCCTGCTACGGACGGGCGCTCGAACATTCTCGATCCCAGCTTGAAGAGGTCGAACAGACTCGCCTGCGTCTCGGAGTCGAGGTCGGCCTGCGCGAAAGGGTCTGGATCGCTCATTGCGCCCATCGTGATGCACTCTCCGCACCTCGACACTAACCCGTTCCGGTGTACCCCGACAGTGCGAGACCTGAGGTTTCTTTCACCCTCGGAGGACGAAGATTCGCGCGAGACACAGGCGCACACTCGGCACCAGGCGCGACACGTGGTCGGGTGCTCGATCCGGCCACACCACGAAGGGGACGTCTCATGGCCAAAGCAGTCGGCATCGACCTGGGTACCACGAACTCGGTGATCGCGGTGTGGGAGGGCGGCGAGGCAAAGGTCATCCCGAACGCGGAGGGCGCTCGCACGACCCCGTCCGTCGTCGCATTCACGGACACCGGTGAGCGACTGGTCGGGCAACTGGCCCGGCGGCAGGCGATCCTGAACCCCAAAGGCACGATCTCTTCGGCGAAGCGATTCATCGGGCGCAACTTCGACGAGGTCGAGGCGGAGGCCAAGGCGGTCGGATTCGACATCGTGCCAGGTCCGAACGGCGAGGCGAGGTTCACCATCCGCGGAAAGCTGTACGCACCGGAGGAGATCAGCGCACTCGTACTGCGGAAGCTCGCCGACGACGCAGGGAAGTTCCTCGGTGAGAAGGTCACCGAGGCCGTCATCACGGTCCCGGCGTACTTCAACGACGCCCAGCGCACGGCGACGAAGGACGCCGGCCGCATCGCCGGGCTGGAGGTGCTCCGCATCATCAACGAACCGACGGCAGCAGCGCTCGCCTACGGGATGGACAAGAAGGAGCATGAGACCGTCCTCGTCTTCGACCTCGGCGGCGGCACGTTCGATGTGAGCCTGCTCGACGTGGGTGACGGCGTCGTGGAGGTGCGCTCGACCGCGGGCGACACCCACCTCGGCGGCGACGACTTCGATCGCCGTATCGTCGACTACCTCGCGGACGAGTTCCAGAAAGACAACGGCATCGATCTCCGCCAGGACTCCCAGGCGCTGCAGCGTCTCTTCGAGGCGGCCGAGAAAGCCAAGGTCGAGCTCAGTACGGTCAGCCAGACGCAGGTCAGTCTGCCGTTCATCACGGCGGATGCCGCCGGCCCGAAACACCTCACCACGACGCTCAAACGCGCCACCTTCGAGAGCATCACCGCGGACCTGGTGGAACGCTGCCTCGGCCCGGTGCGTCAGGCGATGGAGGACGGAAAGGTCACGGAGAACGACATCGACGAAGTGATCCTCGTCGGCGGCTCGACGAGGATCCCGGCCGTGCAGAGCCTCGTCAGGCGGCTCACCGGCGGCAAGGACCCGAACATGACCGTGAATCCGGATGAGGTGGTCGCCGTCGGCGCAGCCATTCAGGCGGGCGTGCTCAAGGGTGAGGTCGGCGACGTGCTCCTGCTCGACGTGACCCCGCTCTCGCTGGGTGTCGAGACCCGCGGCGGGGTGATGACGAAGATCATCGAACGGAACACGACCATCCCCGCGCGCCGGAGCGAGGTGTTCTCCACCGCTCAGGACAACCAGGACTCCGTCGAGATCGTGGTGCTGCAGGGTGAGCGCGAGCGCGCCGCCGACAACCGCGTCCTCGGCCAGTTCACCTTGACCGGGATCCGACCGGCGCCACGTGGCGAACCGCAAGTCGAGGTCACCTTCGACATCGATGCCAACGGCATCCTCAATGTCAACGCACGCGACAAAGACACCGGAGCAGAGCAGGGCATCACGATCAGCGGCACCACCAATCTCGATCAGGCCGAGATCGAGCGCATGGTGCAGGAAGCAGAACACCACCGCGCCGAAGACGCACGCCTGCGCGAAGACATCGACGCCCGGAACGAACTGGACGCGGCTGCGTACCGGGTCGAGCGCGCGCTGTCGGAGCGCGGCGGGTCGGTACCCGAGCATGAGCGCTCACGCGCCGAGATGCTGATCGGACAGGCGAGGGAGGCCGTCGAGCGACAGGTCTCCGCGTCCGAAGCCCGAGAGCTGACCGGCGAACTGCAGCAGGTGGAGGCCGCGCTGTCGGTCGCCCGGGCGGCCGAGTCGTCGCCTGAGAGGCCGGCCGATACCGGCGAGAGCGACGCGGCGGACGACGTCGTGGACGCCGAGTTCGATCGGAACTGAGGACCTCGAGAGCCATGGAACTCCCCGACGAGCGCAGCACGGACGCTGATGACGGTCTCGCCTCCGACGAGCGTTCCGACACCGAGGACCAGCCCTCACCGACCCCGCCAGACGATCTGGAGCTCCGCCTCGCGGACGCCGAGAACGGCTGGCGTCGTGCGGCGGCGGATCTGGACAACGCCCGGAAACGTGCAACGCGTGAACTCGCACTGGCACGCGACGCGGAGCGGGCTCGCGCCGCATCCGTCTTCCTTCCCGTCGTGGATGGGCTCGCAGACGCGGTCGGCTACGCGAAGCAGGTGAACGAAGGACTCGCCGAGGGCATGGACTCGATCCGCGAACACGCCGTCGCCGCGCTCGAGCGACTGGGCTTCCCGCGGATCGACCACGTCGGAGTGCCGTTCGACCCGCGCATCCACGAGGTCGTCTCGGTCGTCGAGGACGCTGACGCACCGCCGCGGACGGTGGTGGCCGTCACTCGGCTGGGATTCGGGACTGCCGAGCATCTGCTGCGGCCGGCAGGCGTCGTGGTCACCTCGGCGGAGGAGTGATGTCGTGGCAGACGACTATTACCAGCTCCTCGGCGTCCCGAGGTCGGCCGACGCCAAGGAGATCCAGCGCGCGTACCGCACGCTTGCCCGCAAGTTCCACCCGGATGTGAACAAGGAGGCGGGCGCCGAGGACAGGTTCAAGCAGATCAGCGAGGCGTACCACGTGCTGTCCGACCCGGAGTCGCGGGCCCAGTACGACCGGTTCGGCCCGGAGTTCCGCCAGTACGCCGCTGAACGCGAGTACGCCACGCAGGCCGGCGGCACCCGCGGAGGCGGCGGCCGCTCCAGAGCCCGGCCGGGACCGTCCGGTTTCAGCTGGTCGAGCGCGCAGGGCGCCGCCGGTCCGGGCGGCGATTCCGTCAACTGGGACGACCTCTTCGGCGACGTGTTCGGCTCGATGCGGGGCATGGACCGCGAGGCCGAGCTCGAGCTGACCGTCGAGGAGGCCTTCCACGGCGGTCCGAGGACCATCGTGCTCTCCGGTCCGGACGGCGACCGTCAGACGTACGACATCCAGATCCCGTCCGGTGTCCTCGACGGCCAGCGTATCCGCGTCGCCGGTGGCGGCGGTGCCGGGAGGCAGGATGGCGGGTCCGGAGACCTCATCATCACGTTCAGGGTCCGACCCGACCGCCGCCTCCGGCTCGACGGCAAGAACATCGAGCTGGATCTCCCGATCTCTCCCTGGGAAGCCGCTCTCGGGGCACGCGTGTCGACTCGGGTGCCCGGCGGCCCGATCACCGTGCGGGTTCCGCCCGGCTCATCGAGTGGGCGGCGGCTGCGGCTGAAGGGCCAGGGGATGCCGCAACCGGGCGGACGGCCAGGCGACCTGTTCGCGAAGGTCAAAGTCGTGGTCCCCCCACACCTGACCGACCGTGAGCGCGAGCTCTTCCAACAGCTGCAGCGCGAGTCCGCCTTCGATCCGAGGTCGTCATCATGAGTTCGCCCCTGCTCCCGGCGCTCCCGCCCCGCCTGGACCTCGAGATGGTCGCCGCCGCGTCGCGGGTGCATCCCGAGCTGGTTCGACGGTTCGTCGAACTCGACCTCGTGCCTGCCATGCAGGACGGGTCGGGTCGGTTGTGGTTCACCCCGGCCGCGCCCGAACTGGTGCGTCGCATCGTGCGGCTGCACGCCGACCTGTCGCTCAACTACGCCGCCGTCGCCCTGGTCATCGACCTGCTCGCCCGCATCGATGCGCTCGAGAACCGGCGATGGGTGCTCTCCGCCCGAAACGAGGCCCCGCCATGGAAATGAACAAGCTGACCCAGAAGTCCCAGGAAGCCCTGCAGGAGGCGCAGAGCATCGCGAGCCGAAACGGCCAGACGGAGACCGACAACGAGCACCTTCTGCTCGCATTGCTGACGCAGGAGGGCGGGCTGATCCCGCGATTGCTCGAAGCGGTCGGCGTCGATCTGACCGTGCTGCTCAACGAGGTGCAGCACGCGATCGAGCGGAAACCGAGCACGACCGGCCCAGGAGCGACGCCCGGCCAGGTGTTCGTCTCCAAGACGCTGGCGGCGACCCTCGATCGTGCCGAGCGTGAGGCGACGCGCCTCAAAGACTCCTATGTCTCGGTCGAGCATCTGCTGCTCGGGCTCGCCGACGACCCCTCCGGCAGTGCGGCTGCGCGCCTGCTGCAGAACAACGGCGCGACCCGGGAGACCTTCCTCAAGGCCCTCGCCGCGGTTCGTGGCAACCAACACGTGAACTCTGCGACGCCCGAGCAGACCTACGAAGCTCTGGAGAAGTACGGCCGAGACCTCGTTGCCGACGCGCGGTCGGGCCGGCTCGATCCGGTCATCGGACGTGACACCGAGATCCGTCGTGTCGTCCAGATCCTGTCGCGCAAATCGAAGAACAACCCGGTGCTGATCGGCGAGCCGGGTGTCGGCAAGACCGCCATCGTCGAGGGCCTGGCCCAGCGGATCGTCCGCACCGACGTCCCCGAAGGGCTTCGCGACAAGACGATCTTCCAGCTCGACCTCGCCGCGCTCATCGCCGGCGCCAAATACCGCGGCGAGTTCGAGGAGAGGATGAAGGCGGTGCTGGCGGAGGTCATCGCCTCGGACGGGCGCATCCTCTTGTTCATCGACGAGCTTCACACCCTGGTCGGCGCGGGCGCGACGGAGGGCGCGATGGATGCGGGCAACATGCTGAAGCCCATGCTCGCGCGCGGCGAACTCCACCTCATCGGCGCGACGACGCTGGACGAGTATCGCAAGCACATCGAGAAGGACGCCGCCCTCGAACGCCGCTTCCAGACCGTGCTGGTGGATGAGCCGAACGTCGAAGACGCCATCTCGATCCTCCGCGGACTGCGCGAACGCCTGGAAGTCTTCCACGGGGTGCGCATCCAGGACAACGCGCTCGTGGCGGCCGCGACGCTCTCGCACCGGTACATCACCGACCGTTTCCTGCCCGACAAGGCCATCGACCTCGTCGACGAAGCGTGCGCCCGGCTGCGCACCGAGATCGACTCGATGCCGGCCGAGCTCGACGAGCTCACGCGACGGGTGACCCGACTCGAGATCGAAGAGGCCGCACTGGAGAAGGAGACGGACACGCCGAGCCGGGTCCGCCTCGACGAACTGCGCCGCGAACTCGCGGACCTGAAAGCCGAGGCCGACGCGAAGCGCGCGCAGTGGGAGGCCGAACGGCAAGCCATCCGCAAGGTGCAGGACCTGCGCAGTGAACTCGAGCAGGTACGACGTCAAGCCGAGGACGCCGAGCGGAGCTATGACCTCACCCGTGCCGCAGAGCTGCGCTACGGCAGGCTCGCCGAGCTCGAACGTCAGCTCGCCGCTGAAGAACAGCGACTCCAATCGAAGCAGGGCCAGCAGAGGCTTCTGCGCGAAGTCGTGAGTGACGAGGAGATCGCCGAGATCGTCGCGGCCTGGACCGGCATCCCCGTCGCTCGACTTCACGAGGGCGAACGGGAGAAGGTGTTGAAACTCGACGAGATTCTGCACGAACGTGTGGTCGGACAAGAGGAGGCCGTGCGACTGGTCACCGAGGCGATCATCCGCGCACGGTCCGGAATCCGCGACCCTCGGCGCCCGATCGGATCCTTCATCTTCCTCGGGCCGACGGGCGTCGGCAAGACGGAGCTCGCCAAAGCACTCGCCGGCGCCCTGTTCGACAGCGAGTCCGCGATGGTCCGCCTCGACATGAGCGAGTACCAGGAGCGGCACACGGTCAGCAGGCTGGTCGGAGCCCCTCCCGGATACATCGGGTACGACGAGGGCGGCCAGCTCACCGAAGCCGTGCGCCGGCGTCCGTACTGCGTCGTGCTCTTCGACGAGATCGAGAAGGCGCATCCGGATGTGTTCAACGCCCTGCTGCAGGTGCTCGACGACGGCCGCATCACCGACAGTCAGGGGCGGACGGTCGACTTCCGCAACACCATCGTGATCATGACGTCGAACATCGGCGCGGAAGAGTTGCTGACCGGTGCGCGGGACAGCGGCGGCGGCATCTCGGAAGACGTGCGGGGGCGCGTGCTCGAGCAGTTACGCGGCCGCTTCCGCCCGGAGTTCCTCAACCGTGTTGACGACATCATCATCTTCGCTCCGCTCGGCCTCGAGCAGATCGAGGCGATCGTGGACCTGTCGATGGGCGAGCTGCAGCGGCGCCTCGCCGAACGCCAGATCACGCTCGAACTGACACCGGAGGCACGGTACCTGATCGCAGAGCGCGGACATGACCCGCTCTTCGGCGCGCGTCCTCTGCGCCGGTACATCTCGCACGACATCGAGACCCGTCTGGGCCGCGCACTCCTCTCCGGAGCGGTGGTGGAGGGCTCCACCGTGCGCATCGACGTGCGGGAGGGCGACCTCGCCGTCGACGTGGTGCAGGTGCCGGCTGCGTCAGACGTCGACGCGGAGGTCGACGCGGAAACCGACGCAGGGGTCAGGGCATGACGACGAGCGAGGCGACCACGATCATCCGCTGCCCCAATTGCGGGCACAAGAACCGCGTACCCCTCGCGGCCGATGGGCGGCCGCGGTGCGGGCACTGTCATCGGGCGCTTCCCTGGATCGTCAGCGCGCTCGACGACACCTTCGCCGAGATCGCCGAGCAGGCGGACCCCCCGGTGATCGTGGATATGTGGGCGACCTGGTGCAGCCCCTGCCGCATGGTCAGCCCGGTACTCGAGCAACTCGCCACCGAGCGCGCGGGCGACGTGAAGCTGGTCAAAGTGGATATCGACCGGGCTCCGCGTCTTTCCTCGCGGTTCACGGTGCAGGCGGTGCCGACATTGATGATCCTGCACCACGGCAAGGTCGTCGCCCGGCAGGCCGGCGCCGCACCCGTCGAGGTGTTGCGCCGCTGGTTCGATGACGCGATGACGAAGGACGCGGAGGACGAGAAGAAGGCCGGCGCCGGCAGCGGCGATGGACGAGGACGTGGCTCATGATCACCGACCGCGATCCCCCTGGAAGCCCCGATCCGGTCGCGGAGACGCCCGACGCGCTCGGCGCATACCCACGGCTCACGCCCGCCCAGCTCCAGGCGCTGAGCGACGTCGGGAGGACCGTACCCGTGTCTCAAGGTCAGGTGCTCGCCCGAGCCGGCGAGCGCCTCGGGTCGTTCTTCGTCGTGGTCGAGGGCCGGGTCATGGTCTCCGACGGCGACCCGGACGTTCACCGGCCCGACCAGGGATCGAGCCCTGACGATGCCGGCGGTGCGGATGCGCGCGTCGAGGTCCACGGACCCGGCCGTTTCGTCGGCGACATCGGCCTCCTCGAAGGGCAGCCCTCCTTCGCCACGATCACCGCGCTGGAACGCGGGGCGGTGCTCGACGTGCCGATCCCGGAACTGGAACGGATCGTGACGGGCGATCCACTGATCGGCGACGTCATCCTCCGCGCGTATCTCATCCGGCGGTCGATGGCGATCGGCTTCGGCAGCGGACTGCGTGTCGTCGGATCGCGTCTCTCCCCCGACACCCGGCGACTGCTCGACTTCGCCGCGCGCAACCGGATCCCGCACCGACTGCTCGACCTGGAACACGATCCAGGCGCCGAAGCCATCGTCCGCCGGCTCGGCCTGAACGTCGCCGACGTCCCGGTCGTCATCGTGGGAGGCTCGCGGGTCCTGCGGAACCCGTCCGTCGCCGAGCTCTCGGACGCGCTGGGCCTGCGAAGTACCAGACCTCCAGCGACCACCGATGTGCTGGTCGTCGGCGCAGGTCCGGCGGGCCTCGCTGCCGCGATCTACGCTGCCTCCGATGGACTCTCGGTCGTCCTCTCCGACGCCGTGGCGACCGGCGGACAGGCCGCTCGCTCCGCCCGGATCGAGAACTACCTCGGATTCCCCGCCGGGATCTCGGGCGCAGAGCTCGCCGACCGTGCCGGCCTGCAGGTCGCGAAGTTCGGCGCCGCGCTCGTCGCACCCGCCGCAGCCGAACAGCTCATTTCCGACATGGGTACGGTCGAGGTCCAGTTCTCCGACGGGACGAGCGTCAGCCCACGAGCGGTGGTGATCGCATCCGGAATGGAGTACAACCGCCTCGCCGCCGCCAATCTCGATCGCTTCGAGTACACCAGCGTCTACTACGCCGCGACGATCAACGAAGCACGAGAGTGCGGCACCGACCCGGTCGTCGTGGTCGGCGGCGCGAACTCGGCCGGTCAGGCGGCGGTCTTCCTGGCAGACACGGCCTCGCACGTCCACCTCGTCGTACGCGGGCCGGACCTGGCGGCGAGCATGTCGCGATACCTGGTCGCCCAGGTCGAGGCACATCCTCGTATCGAGGTACGCCGGAACACCGTGGTGATCGAGGCGAACGGCACCACTCACCTCGAGTCGGTCACCGTCGAGCATCTGCTCTCCGGCAGACGAGAGGAGATCCGCACCGCCCACCTCTTCGTCTTCATCGGTGCGAGGCCTGCCACGTCCTGGCTCGGACCCGAGCTCGAACGCGACGAGCGTGGCTACCTCATCACCGGACCGCCACGAGAGTCCTCCGGCTCGCGCCGGCAGCCCTTCGAGACCTCGGTTCCCGGTGTCTTCGCCGTGGGTGACGCCCGCAGCGGGTCGGTGAAGCGCATGTCGGCGGCGATCGGCGAAGGTGCGAGCGTCGTCAGGATGGTGCACGACTACCTCGACACCGGCGGCAGCCGGCTCTGAGCCAGGTGCGACCAATCGATGGGGCCTCCGGGTTCTCTCGCCTGCTCGCGATGCCCGGGCTTGCGCCGAGCCCCCCTCATCGTGCCACGATACTGAGGGTCGCTCATGGTATCGGACGCGGCGGACGGCATGAGATCGGCGGCACAGGGCCTCGCCGCCGATGGGAGCGAGGAGCGCACGGTGGCACAGGACGGGAACGCCGACGTGCTGGTGATCTTCGGGATCACCGGCAACCTCGCGAAGGTGATGACCTTCCGATCGCTGTACCGCCTGGAGGCGAGGGGGCTGCTCGACTGCCCGATCCTCGGGGTCGCCTACGAGGACTGGACGATCGATCAGCTCGTCGAGCGCGCCCGGAGCTCGATCGCGGCGACGGGCGAACCGCTCGACGAGGCGGTGTTCGCCCGGCTCGCCGCCCGACTCGCGTACGTACACGGTGACTTCGACGATGCGGCCACCTACGAGCGGGTCGCCACCGCCATGGGCGGGGCGACGACGCCGGTCTTCTACCTCGAGGTCCCGCCGGCGCTCTTCTCGAGGGTCGTCGCCGGCCTGGCGGGTGCGGATGTCACAGCGAACGCCCGTTTCGTGATCGAGAAGCCGTTCGGTCACGACCTCGCCTCCGCTCGCGAACTCGCCGCGGACCTGCACCGGCACCTCGACGAGTCGCAGATCTTCCGGATCGACCACTACCTCGGGAAGATGGGCCTCGAGGAGATCCTCTATCTGCGGTTCGCGAACACCATGCTCGAGCCGGTGTGGAACCGGAACTACGTCGAGTGCGTGCAGATCACGATGGCCGAGGACATCAGCGTCTCAGACCGGGGCCATTTCTACGATCCGGTCGGCGCGCTCCGCGACGTGGTCGTCAACCACCTCATGCAGGTCTTCGCGGCGGTCGCGATGGAGGCGCCGTCGCACGGCGACCCCGAGACGATCAAGGACATGGAGACCGCACTGTTCCGGTCCACCGCCGACGCCGACCCCCGCCGGTACGTCCGCGGCCAGTTCGACGGGTATCGCGAGATCGACGGGGTCGCGGCCGACTCCACGACGGAGACGTACTGCGCGCTCCAGCTCGAGGTCGACAACTGGCGCTGGGCCGGCGTGCCGTTCTTCATCCGCACCGGCAAGCTCTTGCCGATGCGGCAGACGGAGGCCCGCCTGATCTTCAAGCGACCCCCGAACCTCGGCTTCGGGCAGTTCGACGCGACACGCGAGCCCGACCAGCTCGTGATGCGGATCGATCCGTCGACCGGCCTGCGGGTCCAGCTGAACGCCCACCGGGCGGACACCCCGAGGCCCGGCGCGGTGACCCTCGACCTGCGCTTCTCCGAAGAGGGCGGCGAAGGCCCGACCCCGTACGAGGTGCTCCTGCATGCGGCGCTCACCGGCCGGCGAGCCCGGTTCTCGCGGCAGGACACCGTGGAGGCGGCCTGGCGGGTGATCCAACCGCTGCTCGACCATCCGTCGCCGATCCGGCCGTACGCGCCGAAGACCTGGGGCCCGGCCGAGGCCGACGCCCTCGTCGCCGACGTCGGCGGGTGGCGGAAGCCGTGGCGGTGACGCCCGACTCGACGTCGCGATGTCTCGGGTGTCACCGATCCGATCACCGGGACCGGCGCTGCCCAGGACGGCTTCTCAGAGGTTGCGGGGTGCGTCCGGGTCGTCCGCGATCCGGTCCGCCTGACGCGCCACGGCCCTGCTCGGCCTCGCTCAGCGGGGGCAGGCCGACCTGGTCAGCCGGAACCCCCGCGTACGGGTCAGCGCTGGGGAATTCCTGGCTGAAGGAGCCTGCGACGACTCCCCCGGGGGGAACTTCGTCGCCTGCGGCGCCCAACAGCGTCTCCTCGCCGGGCGCCTGCTCCGGTACGTCGTCTCCGAGGTGCTTGCGATGCCACTCGCCGCTCATGTGCTCTCCCATCACGTCCAACAGGGCCACACCGAAGACCGGGCGACTCTGGAGCTCGCCCGCATCGTGCACGGAGTGTCGATGAAGTCTACGACGCGCGGAGGCCGCCCCCGACTCCGAACCTCGGTGATTGCTCGACCGATCTCGACATGACCGGGGATTTCTCGCCGATCCCGAGACAAAGGTCGGATACGCGTTGACGCATCAAGTCCCGGCCCTCGGCTTCGCCACACGAACTCGTGCTGCCGTCTCGTCACTCGCGCTGTTCGCGCCCGTTCGGGCTACTCGATAACGAGGATCGGAACGAACTCCGCCAAGGGGATCGGATCCCGGTTCTGATCGAACGCCCGGAGCAGGTCGATGTACGTGCGCTTGTCGATGCTCCAGTCATAGACAGCCGGCGGCGAATCCGTACCCTGCGCTGCGAGATAAACAAGGTCACCGATCAAGCGCGTCGCGCGCCCATTGCCGTCGACGAACGGATGAATCCGGACGAGTTCGGCGTGCATGGCGATGCCGAACTGACGAGCATCCCAGTCGGTCGTTCTCGCCCATCGGTACGAGAGATTGTTCAAGGTCGCATGCAAGTCGACCTGCACCTGTGCCGGATCGACCCCGATGCTGAGACACCCAGCTCGCCGCGCAGTACCGCGTTGATGAGGTCCAGAGCGACAGCCTGCTCGATCTCTTGCTCAAGTTCAAAGATCGCGGCCTTCAGGGGCGGATCCCCGACCACCGCTCGAGCCTCCGCCGTGAGCGCATCCGCTTCGTCCGGATCGAGCGGCGTCTCGCCGTATCCAGGATCGCACGTCACTTGCCCGCGCGAATCGCGCGCGCCTTGGCAGCCTCGACGAAACGACGGGCCTCTGCCGACGCCACGTACCCACTCGGCACCACCCGGTTCTCCAGCTTCGCCGACGCCGCAGTCGAACGAAACACCGCACGCCGCAGTGCAACCGGCGACACCTTCCGAACAGCAGCCATGTCACACCTCCCAAGAACGTTTCGCCGTTGTACGGGGGAATGCTGGCCTTCGGCCATGGGACCCACCCTTGCAGCATTTGCACACCAGTTGGGAGGCATCAACCAGAATCATGATCGGCTTGAGGACCAACCCCAGCCAGTCTGGCTGCTCGGACGGCCCGTCTGCTGCCGACCTGCGGGCTGGGGACCACGTCAGGCATGTGTAGGGCGGACGGGACTTGAACCCGTGACCGATGGATTATGAGTCCACTGCTCTAACCGGCTGAGCTACCGCCCCGTGCGTCGAGGGCGGGGCAGCCGCTACTCGGGGAGCGACGCCGACTCGACGTCGGTGACCGGGTCGGCCACCGGCCTCCCACGATACAGGCTCTCGAACGTGTTCAGCGTGGTCTGGATATCGTGCGGGGCGATCATCCGAAGCGAGCCCTCTTTGAGCGCCCGATAGTCCTCGGCAGGCGCTTCGAGCACGGTGCGCAGCTTGGCCGCGAGGTCTTCGGCGCTGCTGGGCTCGAAGAGGTAGCCGTTCTCGCCGTCGTGCACGAGGTGTGGCAGCGCCATCGCGTTCGCGGCGACGACCGGCAGCGCGGAGGCCATGGCCTCCATGGTCACGATCGACTGCAGCTCGGCGATCGACGGCATCGCGAGCACACTGGCTCGGTGGTAGGCCTCGCGAAGCTCTTCGTCGGTGACGTACCCGGTGAAGGTGACGCGGTCGGCGAGTCCGAGCTCGGCGGCGAGCTGCTGCAGGTTCTTCAGCTGGTCGCCGCCGCCGACGATCTCGACCTTGGCGTCGAGCTCGGCGGGCAGCAGGGCGGCGGCGCGCAGCAGCACGTCGATCTGCTTCTCGCCGGTGACCCGGCCGACGAACAGGATGCGGTTCTCAGTGCGCGGCTCCCAGTTCGGGGAGTACTTGTGCGCGTCGATGCCGCACGAGATCGCGTGCACCCCGCGAAGACCGGTGTGCTTCTCGAGGAACTGGGCGGCCCGACGTGTCGGCGTGGTGACCGCCTGCGCACGGCCGAAGCTGCGGCCCGCGGCCTTCCACGCGAGACCGACCGCGAAGTCCTGTACCCACTTCGGCAGCAGCGTAAACTCGAGCATGTTCTCGGGCATGAAGTGGTTGGTGCCGACGATGCGGATGCCCCGCTTCTCGGCCTCGACCGACAGTCCGCGACCGACCACGATGTGCGACTGGAAGTGCACCACGTCGGGCTTGACCCGGTCGATCACGCGCGCGCTGTTCTGCGTGATGCGCCACGGCAGCGCGAAGCGCAGCCAGTCGTGGGGGTACCAGCGCCACGAGTACAGCCGGTGGGCGGTGATCTCCTGGCCCTCGTGGATCTCGGTCCAGGTGCCGTGCTTGCGGCTCGCGGCCGGCGCCATGACGTGCACCTCGTGACCGCGCTCGACCAGCCCTGCGGCGAGCCGTTCGGCGAACCGCGCGGCACCGTTCACATCGGGCGCGAACGTGTCGGCGCCGATGAGGATGCGCAACGGCCGGTCGGGCTCGGCGGCGTCGGCGGGCGACGCACCGGATGTGTCAGGCACGGGTGTGGGTCCTCACAGTTCGGTCGGGGGCCGATCGGCCCTCCGATGGCTGGCGCGGATCGTGGCGCGCGGGCTGTGTCAGAACATAGTCTACGCAGCGCAGATCCGAGGCCCTTGGGTGCGCATGTCACCCGATCGGATGACTCGGGGCGCCGCCGTTCGCTCAGACGCGCGTCTGCGGGTGGTTGCGCGCGAGCTGGAACACGCCCCACACCGCGATGAGGCCCGCGAGCACGAACACGCCGATCGCCCAGAGCGGTGCCTGCGAGGCCTCGCCGAGCACGACGATGCCGATGGTCACGGCGACGATCGGGTCGACGACCGTGAGCCCGGCGATCACGAGGTCGGGCGGACCCGACGCGTGCGCGTTCTGGACGAAGTATGCCCCGAGCGCGGTCGCCGCGAGCAGGGCGATCACGCACGTGAGTGTGAGCCATTCGAACTCGCCCTGCTGCAGCCGGCCGAGGATGACCTTCGCGAGCGTGGCCACGAAACCGTAGATCACGCCGGCCATGATCACGTAGAAGATCGCCCGCAGCCGATTGCGGAAGATGATGAACGCGGCCCCGGCTGCGGCGAGGACGACCGCCAGGACGATCAGGATCGTGATGAGGTGCTGGTCGGTCACCGGCTTGTCGACGGCGGTGAAGGCGGCGACGCCGACGAAGAGGAAGACGCCGCCGACGCACATGGCGATCGCGATGATCGCCTTATGGTTGAGCTTCACGTGCGCGACGCGCGAGTTCACGATCGAGGTCAGCACGAGCGCGATCGCGCCGAGCGGCTGCACGACGATGATCGGTGCGAAATAGAGGCTCGAGAGCTGGAAGACGATCGCGAGGCCCAGCATGAGCGTGCCGAGCACCCACGACGGGCGTGCGAGCAGCAGCATCAGCTGCCGGCCGTTGAGTCCCTTGCCGAACGAGTCGACCGTCCGCGACTCGACCTTCACGACGCCGCGGTGCTGGAACTGCGCTCCGAGGGAGAGGAAGATCGCGCCGACGAGCGCCAGCGGGATGCCGATGAACTGAACGGGGTCGAGGGCGATCTGCTCGGTGAGCTCGCTCAGGTCCGGATCCACGCAGTCGACCCTACCGGCTTGCTCACCGATATCCTTGGCGAATGGCCGTACGACCGATCCGAATCACCGGCGACCCCGCGCTCCACTCCCCTGCCGCGTGGGTGCCCGAGATCGATCAGGGCATCCGTGAGCTCATCGACGACCTCTACGAGACCATGGACCGGGCTCCGGGGGTCGGTCTCGCCGCACCCCAGGTCGGTGTCCCGCTCCGGATCTTCACGTACGGCTGGACCGACGAAGACGGCGTCGCCTGGCGCGGGGTCGCGATCAACCCCGAGCTGTGGATCTCTCCCCCGCCGCCGGGTGAGCCGGGCGACGACGAGGCGGAGGGCTGCCTGTCGTTCCCGGGTGAGCGGTTCGGGCTGCGCCGGGCCGAGCGGGCGATCCTGCGCGCCACCGACATCGAGGGCACACGCTACGAGATCGAGGCGAGCGGATGGCTCGCCCGCATCTTCCAGCACGAGTACGACCATCTCGACGGCGTGCTGTACACCGACCGGCTCGGCGACGACGACCGCAAGATCGTGCACAAGATCACGAAGAAGCTCGGCTGGGGCAAGCCCGGCAAGCAGTGGCTGCCGGGCGTCGACGACCTCGAAGGCTGAGCCGCCCACCTATCCGCGCCCGTGCGTCACGTGAGCGCGCGGATGCCCGCGGCGACGCCGGCCGCCGCGAACACCACGATCACGAACGGCACCCTGAGCGCGAACAGCGCGGCCGCGACGATCACGGCGGGCAACCGGGCGTCGATCTCGAGCGCCTGCCCCGCACCGAACGTCTGCACCGCGATGAGCGCGGCGAGCAGCGCCACCGTGAGCAGGTCGGCGATCCGTGCCGGGCGCTCGCGCTCGAGGAATCCGGCCGGGACGAAGTACCCCGCGAGCTTGAGAGTGAGCGTCGCCGCGCTCGCGAGCAGGATGATGTGCCAGACGGTCATGCGGCACGCCTCCGCCCGAGGACGTCGAACCACCCGACGCCGACCGCGACGAGCGCGGCGACGAGGACCGGCAGGCCGGGCATGAGCACGGGCGTCGTCATCGCCGCCACGAGGCCGGCGGCGACCGCGACCGCGCCGGTCTGCAGCGTCTTCAGCCGCGGCCACAGCAGGCCCAGGAACGCGGCCGCCGCGGCCGCGTCGAGCCCCCAGGCATTCGTATCGCCGATGGCGTCGCCGATCAGCGCACCGATCAGCGTGGTGAGGTTCCATCCGATGAAGATGGCGATGCCGGTCACCCAGAACCCGATCCGCGCCTGGCGCTCATCGGTCTGCGCGAGTGCGACGGCCGTCGACTCGTCGATCGTCACCCACGCCGCCGCGGCGCGGCGCCACGGGCCGCCCCGGTCGACGACCGGCTTCATCCGCATGCCGTAGACGACATTGCGCACGCCCAGCAGCGCGGCGGTGGCGATCGCGGAGCCGCCCGCGGCGACGCCGCCACTGGCGAGCACGCCGACGAGCGCGAACTGCGATCCGCCCGTGAACATGATCAGGCTGAGGAACGAGGTCTGCCAGACGTCGAGCCCTGCCGCGACAGCGAGCGCGCCGAACGAGATGCCATACACGGCCGTGGCGAGCCCGACGGCGAGCCCGTCCCGCACCGCGGGCGACCTCACGCCGCTTCGCGGCGCGGCATCCGCCTCGTCCTGTTCCCCGCCCACCTCGCCTCCATGCACGACTCGCCACCCGAACCGATTCAGGATAGCGACATCTCGGTGCCCGGGGCTCATGCCGCGGCCGAGCTCAGTCGGCGCGCCAGCGCACGCCCATGATCTGCGAGACCGCCTCGAGCAGGTCGGCCGCGCGCACCGTCACCGCGTACTCCGGGATCGGTTCCAGCTGGGTGCGATGCACCGGCCCGAGCGAGACGGTCGCCGTGTCCAGCTCGTCGGCGTCGTCGACGGTCAACACCACGTCGAACCCGTTCTGCACCTCGTCCGACGCGATCTGACGCAGCCGCCAGTACGGGCCGATCGGCTCGAGATCCGATTCGTACGCCTGACCGAAGCTGATCGGAAGCTCGAACGCGAGCGCCCGGATCAGATCCCCGCCGTGCAGCATGGTCTGCGGGCCGGGCACCACGCGTCCTGGCAGCGAGGATCCGTAGAGCAGGAGTTCGTCGTCGGCGTGACCGGCGAGCAGCAGCATCCGGCGCCCGTCGACGTCGGGCACCCGCCTGGCCGAGAACGGCAGGTCGCCGTCACCGACCGTCAGCTCGAAGCCCGCCTCGTCGCCCACTCTGAGAGCATCCCAGACCCGCCCTGCATCGTCGCTCTGAATTCGCCGCACGACGCACGCCTGCTGAGGGCGGACGTTCCTGATGGCCTCGCTTGCGGCACGCTCGTGATCGGCGGAGAGTACCGACCTGAGGCACCTACTCACTGGAGCTGTGCCGCGACGCAACCTCGCGGCCACGCAATCGACAGAGACGGAAGACCACATGTGCACGGGGCTGAGCTACACGACGAAAGACCACTACTTCGGACGGAACCTGGATCTCGAGTATTCGTACGGCGAGACCGTCACGATCACGCCGCGCAACTTCACCTTCGAGTTCCGACAGTGCCCGGCACTCACGACCCACTACGCGATCATCGGAATCGCCGCGGTCGCCGACGATTACCCGCTGTACTTCGACGCCGTGAATGAGAAGGGCCTCGGCATGGCCGGGCTGAACTTTCCTGGCACGGCCGAGTACAAGCCCGCGGCTGATCAGCGCACGAACGTCGCACCCTTCGAGTTCATCCCCTGGGTGCTGGGCCAATTCGAGACCGTCGAAGACGTGAAGACCGCGCTCGAAACCGTGAACGTGCTCGATGTGTCGTTCAGTCAGGCGTTCCCGGTCTCGCCGCTGCACTGGATCATCGCCGACAAGGAGCGATCGATCACGGTCGAAAGCGTGCGCGAGGGTCTCCGCGTGTACGACAACCCGTTCGGGGTGCTGACCAACAACCCCACCTTCGACATCCAAACGTTCACGCTCAACAACTATCAGCACCTCTCGGCCTACCCGCCAGAGAACCACTTCGCCCCGGACGTGAGTCTCGACACATACAGCCGCGGCATGGGAGCGATCGGCCTTCCCGGCGACCTGTCGTCAGCGTCTCGGTTCGTGAAGGCCGTGTTCACCAAGATGAACTCGGTCGCCGGCGAGTCCGAATCGGAATCGATCAGCCAGTTCTTCCACATCCTCGGGTCGGTCGCGCAGCAGCGCGGGTGCGTGCATGTCGGCGACGACGGCAAGTTCGAGATCACGATCTACTCGTCCTGCTGCAACGCCGACCGCGGCATCCTGTACTACACGACGTACGAGAACTCCCAGATCACGGCGGTGGACATGCACAACGAGGATCTCGACGGGTCGGCGCTCGTGGAGTATCCGATGGTCAAGAGCCAGCACGTGCTGGCGCAGAACTCGCCTGCCGGTCAGCGTCCGCCGAACATGACGCAGCCGATGGACGCGACTCCCACCCGAACGTGAGCAGACGGGTTCGAACGGAGTTCGCCGAAACGCAACACAATGGCCCGGCCTCCGAAGAGACCGGGCCTGAACTGCTCCCCCACTTGGACTCGAACCAAGAACCTATCGGTTAACGACCTCGTACCGGGCTGGCGCAGGATCCGGCCGAGGTCCCGCGGAATCAGAGGCATCGCCGGAGGACTTACAGGCGCCGGCATCACGGGATTTCACCGGGAATCATCTCATTCCGTGTCAATATTGCATCGTATTTTGCACTGGGCAGTTTCATGTTGCGCACGAAGCGAACGATGTCGAATCCTCGGAGTGTCGACCTGCGTAGATCGTCGCGGATGTCGCGACGAGGATCGTGCCGAACACAGCCGCGTTGATAGAGGACGGCCCGCCATGCTCCGTCCACTCGTCCCGTTCGAGCCCGCGTGTCGGCGGGATCGTCCATCGGCTTGACACCCAGACCCGCCGAAGCGTCGTCACGCTGCAGTTTCTCGAGGAACGTCTGCACCTTCGCCTTGGGTGTTGTCGAGTGTCGGCCGGGGCGTTCGAGCAGAAGCACGAGCACTTCATGCCGGAGTCTGTTCGATGACGGGAGCAGACAGCAGATCGAGATCGATGCGACCCGACACAGAGCGATGCAGCACCGCGCTCGCGATCCGGTCGATCGCGGCTAACGATTCGCGGGGCGATACGGCGAGGTCGAGTGGCACCTCGGCGATCTCAACGCCCGAGTGGATGACTCGGCGGGTGATCGCTTCCCCACCCTGCGCGTAGACGAGCAGCGCCTCGGTCACCTCTAGCGCGGTGCAGTACGCGAGCATCTGGTACTTGTCCGCGTTCGGATAACGACCGGACGCGTCGGCCGCCTTGTACTTCGCATCGAGCACCGTGCGGGGGATGCCTCGGTCGAGGTGGACGAGGTCGACCGCCATGGGTACCCGCGAGCGGCCATCCGTGCGTTCGGTGTCGAGGTGTGCGCGGTACTGCGCTGCGAGCCGAGCGCCGCGACGCGCGAACGCCTCGCCGAGCGCCACGGTGACGAAGTCTTCGAACACCTTCCACATCGAGACTGCGAACGCAGCGACCTTGATGCCGCCATTCCCGTTCTGCGCTGACGAATTGGCGAGAATGACCTCGGCCAACCGCAGCACGGGGTGGTAACGCTCGTTCAAGCGAGTTGCCCGCCACTCGGGTCGGCGTTGGTTCGGGCGCAGTACCGCCACCCCCGAGAGCCGGTTGTCGAGATGTGCGAGTCGCGCGCGAACACCTCGTGCAATGCCGGGCACGGCGCTCATCCGCCTGAGGGCGGTTCGCAGGATCTGGTTCTCGGCGATGTCGACGAGGTAGTCGTCGTAGCTCACCTCGAGGGGCACGGCGCGCCCGGGGCGCGCGCGAAGCTGGTCGCCCACGCGGATTCGGCCGCGCACGACCATGGAGGACTCATCGACCGTGCGGTACCCCTGCAGCACGCCGTGCATCAGCGCATGGTCGGCTAGGCGCGCGAGACTCTCCGCGAGCGCGGGCCACAGTTCGTCGTACCGTTCCGCCTCGACAGTCTCGGGGCGGAATCCGGGATCTGCGGCGTACCCCAGCATGAACACGAGGTGTCCGAGCTTCACCCGCCGCTTCGGCCAAACCTCGACCTGAACGTCGCCAGCTCTTACCGCCCCAACGAGTCCGGCCGGACGAACCATCCAGCCCTGCTCGAGATCAGGGCGGAGGTCGAGGAACCCCGTTGCGCTGAGCGCCGCTGCCTCGGCTCGCGTGAACTCTGCTCGCACGCCGAAGGCCGCGGATTCGTCAAGCTGGATCCGACGGAGCTCGCTCATTCCGAATCGATGCCCGTTTCAGACGGCCCGGTTGGACCCACTGACTGTACGGCTCGCCCTTCGTACTCCGCTGTCCCAGTATCGACCGCGAGGTCGACCGGTCCCAGCCTTCGCGAATCGACCGCGCGCAGCAGCGCGTCGAGCCCGAATTGCTCACGGATCACCTCGGGCGATCGCTGCCCGTAGTAGTGGTCCTCGAGCAGCGGCAGGATGTCGTACTTCCAGATCCGTTCGAGCCCAGCCTTCGTGCTCGCGCTCGTCCTCATTAGGAATGACGGCCCAATCTGCAGGTCCCGCTCGTCGATGCGCGAGTTGAGCTCGGCGAGCAACTGCGCCCGCAGCGTGTCGACATGGTTCGCCCGCAGGTACGACTCGAGCACGCTCTTCGTCGGCTCTACCGCCGGGTGCAACTCGACGAACGGGAACCGCCTCCGGATCGCCGCGTCAACCAGCGAGATCGAGCGGTCAACGGTATTCATCGTGCCGATGATGAAGAGGTTCTTGGGCAGGCGGAATTCCTCGATGTCGCCGCTGTACTGCAACCGCACGGCTTCATTCCGGTACTCCAGTAGGTAGTACAGCTCGCCAAACACTTTCGCGAGATTGCCACGGTTCATCTCATCGATGATCAACACGTAGGGCGCATCGGCGTTCTCGGCCAGCCGCGCCTCGTCGGCGATCTGGCGAAGCGGGCCGGGCTTTAGCTCGAAAGTGACGGTTCCCGACTCGGTCGATGGCCGAAGTCCCTCGAAAAAATCCTCATACGCGTATGACGGATGGAACTGTACGAGACGAACCCGGCTGCGGTCACTGCCGACGACGTGCCGAGCGATCGCCTGCGCCACGTAGGTCTTGCCGGTGCCCGGAGGGCCGTAGAACACGAGCTGCTGCCGGTCTTGCAGCAGCTCGATGATCTCCTGCAGGCTCGGGCGGGGCATGTGCAGCGATGCGGCTAGTTCGTCGGTCCCGGCCGGGAGCTCCGGCACCGTGGCAACGGGCGGAGGAAGTGGCGGCTCATCACCCGACAGGTCGTCATCGTCAATGCGACGTTCGGGCGCGAGGTACTGGTCGAGCACACCGAGCGCACTCGTCACGTCGACCACCGCTCCCTGGCCATCGAGCAGAGAAGGCAGGGGCTCGGGCAGATCCTTCAGGCCGGGTGCGCTCGCTGACCAGGCGGCTGGTCGACGCAGTCGAGACGAACCGCCCTCGACGAGTTCGGCGTCGCCGAGGACACTTCCCACGACCAACGCGTCGTCGAGGATACCGACGATGACGTCGTCGGCCGACATCTTGAGGATGAAGTCGGAGTACTCGCGCACCAGCGTCAGGCGCTGCGCGTACGTGAGATGGGCGTAGCCCGACTCCACAGCGGCGCGGATCGTCGGCTGTGCCGCGGTGGCGACATCCAGCTCGAGGTTCGTTGCGGGCAACGACACGAAACCGTCGTCGAGCCACGACTGCACGAGAGCCGCGCCGCCCTGTTTGGCCCGGACGAGCCACGCTCGCCGACCTGCGCTGGTCTTCACCTCCCACTGCGAACGGTAGGGCTCGCGGTACCAGTGCACTCGACTGCCAGCCGCGTCATCGACCTTCGTGCGGATCGCCTCGAGGTCTCGGTTGATCGCCTCCTCATCGTTTCCAGACGCTCCCCCGATCTCGTGCGCGAAGGCGTCGCGGATGAGCTTGCGATCCGCCGCCCGGACGACGGCTTCGTATGAGCCCGGCCACGTCAGGTAGCAGATCGATGCCCGGATCGCCGGCGAATCCTTCGGCGTCGTCGCCACGAGCGCGCCGAACGCCCAGGGGTTGCCGAGCGCCGCGCGACGTTGGTCGTCGGTCGCATCGAACCAGGTTTCGACAAAACGGCACATCCACAGCAGCTGCGCCCAGACCTGCACCTTGAAGCCGACGCCACCGCGGAACACCCCCGGCAGTTCGACTGCCCGGCGCATCCAGTCCGGCGTGGCTGGGCGCGAAGGCGCCCACGAGAGCACGCGATCGACGCGCTCGATCTTGGTCGTCGGCTTGAAGTCGCTCAGCGGCAGTACATGGACGAACAGCAGTTCCGCGACGAAAACGAGTAGGTCGTCGGATTCGCTGCCGATCTGATCCGACAGCTTCTCGAAGAACGACCGGTCGCCGAGGTCGGCATTCTCGCCACCGACGAGAGCCGAAAGCCGGCGGGCGTTCTCGCGGGTCCACGTCGGGCGACCGAGGATCGGAGAGGGCTCGCCGCGGAGCCCCGCGCCCAGCACGCGCCACGCCGCATCTTCCAGCTCTGGGCTGGGTCCGCTCCCCCGGTCGATTGCGTCGGTCATGCTGACTCCTTCTCCGGATGCCTCGGGCCGAAGCCGGGCGCGGGATCGAGGGACGATACGAATATGGTTCCCTCGTCGATGCAGCGCTGTATCGCGTCGTAGTTTTCAAGGACTAGGCGCTTGGTGCGGTACTCACCGAACTCGGCCTCATCGCTCCTTTTCACACTCCAGAAGCTGTCCATCATGTACTCGAGTTCGTCCCGCGATGTGCCGTAAAGGTGGAAAAACGCGGCCTCGATCTCGGCCCGCATCAGTTCGCGGCGGCGCGTGTTCCAGACGAAAGGCGCAACTCCATCGTCGAGCACTCGTCCCCAGTCGGCCATCGCCCACGACGTGTAGACGAGTTCGGCCAGTCGAGGACGCAGCCATTCGCCCATGCTTTGTCCCGCCCAATGAACCGTGGCTTGAAAGCTGTGAGGAGAGAGTACCGGGAGCTGATTTGCGATGAAGAAGTTGACGTGGCTGCCACCGACCTTGAGGCGAGCGACAAAATCGAACACATACGAACTCAGCAGAGGCACCAGCATCCACCCATCGGGACCGGCCGTAACGATTGGAAGATTGTTTCCGACCGCGGACACAGGCCACATCGAACTCACAATCGTTCGCTCGTTCGTTGCATTTGTGGTGTCTCGGAACCCAAACCAGGGCCCGACCTGGCCAGCTTGCTTCTGAACCTCGCGCTCAGCTACCCAATAACGAGGCAATGACTCGAACTCCGGCGACGCCTTCTCGTCGTCTGTGACTCCACGGATATCCTCGCCATCCATGGTCGCCCATCGATGGTCGTAGTGGTGGACCATCTTTCCTTCGTATAGCGGGAGCATCCGCTCGTTGCCACGATGAAACACGTTGCCCACGAGAACCCAGCCGTCGGAAGCGAGATCATCCCGGGTTCGGAAGAGCTCTGAATCGCTCGTCATATTGAAGAGACCCTGTATCAGAGAAACCCCCCAAGGATTGCCATGCTCCAAGTCATTCCTGTTTATCCAGATTGGCGCGCGTCGGTAGATCGCAAGCGCAAGCTCTGCATCATGTCGAGTACGAAACACGGGCGCCGTGCCCGTATTCGGGTTCAGCAACAGAATCTCCTCGGACGAGAGGGCGAATCGCGCAACCCCAATGCTTTGCGGGTTATTCAAGAAGAACGCGAACTGAGCGCGATCGATCGAGCGATCTCGCCCACCCATCGCGAGGATGCAGAACTTTGTGCGCGAGTCGACCGCCCCGAAGAGCTTCTTCGTGTTGTCAAAGTCGTACAACGCAGCTAGCGAAGATGATCTGACGATGTCTTTGAAGAAGTATTGAGTGTTATCGTCAGTCGCGATACCTGTCTGGACGATCACACCCGAACACCCAAAGGGCGTGGTCAATGTCCGGAAAAGTTCAGCAAAGACGGCGTACATGTTTACGCGTCCACGCCCAGTTAGCGGGTACCGACCGTTCGCAGTGAACTTGCGCAGACCGTCGATGCGTCGCTTTTCAGTTCGATACTCGCGATCGAGGATCGGATCGGTCTCGGCGAGCCTAGCAATAAGCGCCTTTCGCTTCGAACCAGTGGCGCGAGCGATCTCCTCATCGCGCGAGGCGAAGAACTCCTTCTCCCGTAACTCGATCTGTTCCCACGGCGGGTTGCCGAGCATGCATGAGAATCCGCCTGCCCAACCGTCCGGCCCGGCATCTTGCCCCTCCAGTTCGCCGAAGATTTCGGGGAACTCGAGGTGCCAGTGGAAGAACTGGTACTCCCTCGACAGCGCTTCCACATGAGCCGCCGTTACAGCGTGCTGCCTCGCACCCTCCGTCGTCGCCAGGTCGTCGACGACGGCGGTCGTCGGTGGCGGCGGGGCATCCATCACCAGCGGCCAGACGAACGCGGCAGCCCAGGCATCCGCTCGCAGCTGGAGCACGCGCCGCTCGGGCGATGCCATCAAGGCATCCCATTCCGCTCCGCGCGAGCGGATGCTGGCGAGGTCGTCGGTGGGCGCGGTCAGTCGACCGCGTGCCGCCGCGTAGGTCTTCGCGAGTTCGGGGTCGCTGAAGCCGCCGAGCAGGCCTTGGCCCTTCAGCTCGATGCCGTTGCGCTTGCGAACGCCGGCGGCGACCTTCTTGTCGTCGCCCTCGATCTCCTTGAACGCGTCGGTGGGCACGCCCGCCCTGAGCAGCGCCGGAGTCGTACCGAACAGGCTGTTGCCGATACGGATCCGGGCGTCGAGGAAGCCGAGGGGTTTCCCCGGCTCGAGCGCTTCGAGCCAGAGCGAGACCTTTGCGAGCTCCGCCGCGAGGTCGTTCATATCGACGCCGTAGATGCAGCGCGCGACGACGTCGTGCAGGGCGTGCTGCACTGTCTCGGAAGTCGGCTCGTCCTCGCCCGAGCGCACCTGCGCCAGCCGGCGCGCGATGCGCCGTGCCGCGGCGACCAGGAAGCCGCCCGACCCGCTCGCGGGGTCGCACACGGTGACGGACAGCAGGTTGCGTTCCTTCTCCTCCGCCGTCGTGCCCGACGTGACCGCGTCGTCGAGCACCGGGTCGAGTGCCGAGTCCAGCAGCGCGGAGACCAGCGCCGGAGGCGTGTAGTAGGAGCCGGTCGTCTTGCGCTCGTTACCCGAGAGGTGCTCGAGCCGGAATTCCTGAGTGTCGAGGTCGACCCTGGGCACCAGCTCGAGCAGGGACTCGTAGACCCCGCCGAGTTCCTCGGCACCGAGGTGGCGGTAGTCGATCGGTTGCGTGCGCTCGTTGCGGAGCTTGATCCACGCGAGATGCCGCATCGCGGTGAGGAGCGCTTGGTTCGTCAACTCCGCGCCAAGCAGCAGGTCGCGGTTCGGAGCATCCTCGATGTCGGGTGCGCGCCGGTCGGGGTCGAAGAGCCCGCCGAGTGCCGGAACGCCGAGCTGAGGCATCCCGTTGCCACCGAGTGCCGCGAGCACCATGCGCAGCGACCGCCACAGGTCGGGGTGCACGCCGCCCGAACGGAGCCGTGAGAGCTTTCGCAGCCTCACCGTCGAGAAGTACTGCTGGTAGCGCTCGCGCGCCTCGGCCGGCGCCGCCGGGTCGAGCAGTGCGCCGCGGTCCTCCGCGACGAACGCGAAGAGCAGCCGGTAGATGAGGCGCAGCAGCGCCTTGTGGTACTCGCGGTCGCTCAGGATGCCCCGGTGCAGCGCCGCACGGAGCCAGTCGTTCTTCGGGTTCGCGAGGAACCCGGTGCCCAGTGCCTTGATCGCTTCCTCAACGCCGCGACGAAGATCCTCCAGCGCACGTGTGCCGGCCTCAGCGGCCTCGGATCGCCATGCCTCGAGCCAGCAGTCGGCCGGGCCGGCCTCGGTGCCACCACGCTTCTCGACACGTGACTGGTGGCACAGCAGCCAGAGCATCTGGAACTCGGCGTACAGCTCGCCGTCGAAGATCGCCTCGAGGTCGAACTCGACGTAGGCGGAGCCTGCGAACGCGGTCGAGTCGCGCAGCAGCCGCAGCCGCACGCCGTTGCTCAGGATGCCCCAGAGGTCGTCGTCGGTGCGGTTCAGGTACTCCTGCAGCATCGCCTGCGGCGCGCGTGCCGCGCCGGCGATGTTCGCGTTCCGCCGGTCGAGGTCGGCCCCCGGGCCGAGCAGGTGGATCGGCACGTGAGCCCAGCGGTGCGAGATCGGGTACTCGGTGCCCTCGATCGTGACGGCGGTCGCAGCAGGCAACCGCCCGTATCCGAGTTCGTTCAGCAGCACGAGCAGCCAACGGTCGCGCGCGCGGCCGGTGCCGGCCGCCGTCGCGTCGGTCGCCGCCGCTTCGCGCCATGCGCTCCATGCACCCCGCAGGTACGACCAGGCGCGAGCCGCGGCATCCCGAGGCTTCTCGTTGCCGACGAGGTGGTACGACGACGACGACAGGCTGGCAGGGTCACTGAGTTCGTTCGCCTGTATGCGCTGCATGAGCGCAGCGGGCAGCACACCGCCGACCACCTTGATGGCCTGCAGTTCGCCGCTCACGCGGACACCTCCGGACGGTACATGTAGACCCCGAGGATGTCGGGAGGAGTCTGGGCGCGCACGGCGAGACCACGAACGACGAGGTCGCCGGCACGGTCACCGCGCGCGGCCCGGCGCACGGCCGCGTGGTCGTCGCGGAGCTGGCCGGCGACGCTCGATGCCTGCTCGGACAGGAGCCGCTGCAGAGCCGGGATCGCCCCGGTGACCACGGAGAGTGTGTTGCGAGCGAGGTCTGGCGGGGTATTCTGCGTCGGCACACTGAGCAGCAGCCGGTCGATCTCGGTGGGATCGAGCCACGACGGGTCGCTGGGGCGTCCGGTGAACGCGACAATCCGGGCCTCCTCCGCGAGGCTGGTGCGCTCGCCGCCGCGCGTCGGAAGCACGAGGTGCGTTCGGAACCGCACGAGCAGCGCGACGGTCATGGTGTCGACGGCGTCGGTGGTGATCATGCCGGCTCGCCTCGCCGGGCGCTCCCGCTCGGGAAGCTGCGCGTCGAGGGCCGAGTTGAGCACGTACTCGGCGAGCGCATTGACCGTCGGGTCCGTTCGGTGCAGCACCGCCGAACCCTTCGGCGCCGGAAGATCCGGCGCGAAGGAGGTGATCACTCGACCGCTCGCGCTTCTCAACGCATCGCTCAGCGCGACGGGAGCCATGGCGAAATCCACGTTGAACCCGCCACCCGGAGTGTCGGAGACGAGCACGTCGAGGCCGAGCATCGCATCGCGCACGAACTCCGCGACGTCGCCGGGCTCGCCGAGGCTCCGCCGTGCGTCGCCGAGCGCTTGCATCACCTCAGCCGGGCGGATGCTGGCCTGCGCGAACCGGCTTCGGCTCGCCTTCTCGCGCTCGGCGCTTGACTCCCACTCGGCGTCGAAGCTCGTGATCGCGGGTTCATTCAGCCCCAAGTCGAACTCGAGCTGCTCATTGCCCTTGCCGCGGAGCAACGCCCCCTCCACCAGCGCGCTCAGCACCTGGTCGCTCTGCGCGGGCACCGGCACACTGATGCCGAGATCGCGCCTGATGCGCTCATGCTTGCGCAGCAGCACGTCGAGCACGATGCCGTCGATTCCGTTGTCACTGCCGTAGATCGTCTGGGCGCGCACGATGTCGCGAGGCTGGCCGAACCGGTCGACGCGACCCTCGCGCTGTTCGTGCCGGGTCGGGTTCCATGCCAGGTCGTAGTGGACGACAGCCTGGAAGTCGTCTTGCAGGTTCACGCCCTCCGAGAGGCAGTCGGTGGCCACGAGGATGCGATTGTCGCCCTCGGTGCGCTCGGCGAGCGCGGCGATGCGCGCTGCCCGCTCCTCCGACGGAAGCTCGCCGGTGACGACCTCGACCTCCACGCGCTTGAACGCACCGGCGAGGTACTCGCGTACGTATTTCGCGGTCTGGATAAATCGGCAGAAGACGATCGGGCTGTAGCCGTCGCGCAGCAGTGCCTTCACCTGGCGCTCGAGCAGGGCGAGCTTCGCGTCATCCGATGGATTCGCGACGAGCGCGTTGGCACGCTCGGCCAAATCACGGAGCATCCGCGACTCGCTCTCATCGTGATCTGCGCCGGGGGCGACGTCGGCGGCGTCGGCACTCTCGTCCTCGTACTGGTCGAGGACCTCGGCGGCGCCGACCTCGTCGGCCTCGCGCTCGGTCGCCGCCTCTGTGCTCGCCGCCCGCGTGCGAAGCGTCATCGCCGCAGCTGCCGGCGAAGACGCCATGGCGCGGAGCAGCGCGAGGGCGGACCACCACCGCACGCGCTGTTGCAGCTTCGTGCCGGAGGTGTCCTGCACCTGTCCGCGCACGTAGGCCAGCACCTCCTCGAAGAGGTCGGCGTGGCTGCCAGAGAGCTTATAGGCGACTTCGCTTGTCTGTCGGTCGGACGGAAACTTCGTGTCCTCGTCGAGGTAGCTGCGGATGTCGGCGCGACGACGCTGCACCATGTGAGAGGCCAGCCGACGACGACCTTGATCCGATGCGAGGTCGGTCGTCTTCAGCTCGGGGTCGAGCAGTCCGATGAGGTTGCGGAACGCGCCATCGTTGCCGGAGTGCGGTGTGGCGGTCGTGAGCACCAGGTGCCGATCGGGATCGTCGGCGAGCGCACGCACGAGCTCGTACCGCTGGGTGCGACCGCCGGAGCCTCTGCCCGAGTCGTCGACCGCGACGCTGTGGGCCTCGTCGACGATGACGAGGTCGGGCGCGCTGTTCTGGAACTCATACCGGCGCCGGCTCACCTTGATGAAGTCGAGCGAGACCACCGTGACGGGGTATCGCTCGAAGACCGACTCATTCATGGTGAGCCCGCGCTCCAGTGAAGTGATGGTGCTCGGCAACACCAGCTGGGCGTCGAGGCCGAACTTCTCGCTGAGCTCGCGGCGCCACTGCTCCGCGAGGCTCGGTGGGCACAGCACCGCCAGGCGCTTCGCGCTGCCCTGTTCGAGCAGCTCACTGGCGATGAGGCCGGCCTCGACGGTCTTGCCGATGCCGACGTCGTCGGCGATCAGGAGCCGCACGGTCTCCTGGCGAAGGGCGAGGAGCAGCGGGACGAGCTGGTAGGGCCTCGGGTCGACGTTGAGCCGTGCAAGCGAACGGAACGGGCCACCGGTCGACCGGAAGCCGATGCGGAGGGCTTCGCGGAGCATCCGTGCCGAGCGGGCGTCGCCACGGTCGTCGGGCGACGGCGCGTCGAAGGTCGCCGCGGTCACCGCTTCGACCGCGGGCAGGAGCCCTGCGACCTCGGCATCGGAGCCACCGAGCGGCTTCGCGACCACGAAGTCGGCGTCGGAGCCCGGAAGGACCACCCAGTCACGCCCCCTAGCGTTGACGAGCGAACCGATGGCGAATGCGGTCGTCGTGGTCACGCGGCACCCTTTCCGAATACGGAGGCGTTCGCCTCGATCACATGCTCGAGATCGTCGTTGGCACCGATGGAGACGACATTCCAGCCGTCCCAGCTGAGTTCGGTGACATCGGCTTGGCCGTGCCCCTCGAAGACGACGACGGCGCGCGGGTTGTCGTAGGCGAAGTCGACGATGAAGCCGCCCACCTCGTCACCGAGACGCTCGGGCAGATGGAAGCCGCGCTCGCGGAGGATCGACAGCATCGCGCGGGCGCGGTCGCCGAGGAGATCCTCGTCGGTGAGCGGCTGGGATTTCGGTGCTGGACCTGTCGAGGATGCCGCGCCGGTGCCCGAGGTGGTGGGAACCTGAGGCGCGGGGGGAATGTGTGCCAGCGGCTTCGGAGTCGTGCCTGCGCGGGCGAGCCGAAGGAACAGCGGCACGATCTCGCGACGGTCGATCTGCTCGTGCCGGTTCTGGTTCGAGTACGAGAGCAGACAGCGGTAGCAACCGCGCACGCACGAGTCGGGCGTCTCCGCGCCGGTCTCCGGATCGACGTGCATGATCCGAAGCGCCTCGCGCGCGACCTGCGCGATCGCGTCGGCGTCAGCCTGCAGCCGACGGAGAGCCCCGGCGCCACCCTCGGCCGCCTCGGTGAGAAGCAACCGCCCGCGTTCCTCACCGTCGGGAAGGAGTTCGCTCGCAAGCTCGGAATCCTCGAGCTGGAACCGCGCTTCGATACCACGCTCGAGTGCGTACTGGGCGGTGATCGCCTGCGTCTCAGAGAGGGACTCTGTCCAGCGGAGCACGACGATGTTGCGGCGGTCCTCGACGTACGGGGTGACCATCGCCTTGGTCTTCACATCCTCAGGCCGAGGGGTCTCGTCCTCGTCCTCGTCGGTCTCCGTGTCGATCTCCGAGGCCTCACGTTCGCTCAGCCACTTGCCCCGGACGGTATCGAGCCAGAAGCCGTACTGGTCGGGATTGCGCCGCTTGCGTCGGCCGAGATTGGTGATCCGGATCTCAGCCGCGTCGCCGTAGGAGACGTCGAGGATGGGGTCGCCCGAGGCATCCGCCACGGTCGATTCGGCCTTGCCCGGGTGACCGGCGCGTGGGACGAACCGGTAGGTCGTGCGGAGTTCGTAGCCGATGCGGTTGCGCTCCTCCTCATCGGCGCTGATCCGCTCGCGGCGACGCGTGATTACGGTCTGCAGCTGCAGGAGTCGCGTCCACGCGGGCGGCAAGGTCGCGCCGCACGACTCGCAGACATCGAACGCCTTCGCGTCGAGGTGATGCGTGCCGCAGTTGCCGCACACCTTCGCGTCAGACAGGGTCACGTCGGTGGCCGATTCGCCGCCCTCGCGCGGAAGGCTGATCCGCGTGACCTGGTACCGAGCACCTTCGTGGTAGATCAGCGAGTTCGGGCCGAACTCACTGATGGCGAGGAAGCGCGGACGCTGGAGCCAGCTGCTGTCGCGGCCCCCGAGCCCCGGAATAAATGCCGCAAGCGGCAGGCGTGGGAAGGAATAGCCCGGGAGGAACCCCTCCGAAGCGAGGTACCGGTAGGTGTAGAAGTCGGACTGGTTGAAGCCCTGCCCGCCGGCATCGTTGAGCAGCAGGTCGATGCGCTGGCGGGCCTCGCGCATCCGCCGCTCGGCTTCCTCACGCTGCTTGCGGCCGGCCGAGACGTTCGATACCTGGCCGTACGCCACGTCGCGCTCGGCGACCGCCGACGCGTACAGCTGCCGCCACCGGTCGCACGCGCGGTCGAATGCCGTCGGGGCTCCATCGATGACACCGTCGATCCAGCCGTCGAACCACCAGCTCGAGGCATCCAGCGTTGATTGCAATGGTGCGAGCACGCGAGTGGCCGCCGCGCGAGCCCGATTCGAGACATCCGGCGCGCCCAGGTAGGCGGCCAGGGTCTCCTTCACCGGCAGCTCACCGCCACCCTGCACATCGAGCACGTCACTCAGGGATGACCCGAGCCCGTGCCGCGTCGGGGCGAGCGCCTCCGCGAGCCAGACGGCGTGGACATGGGCGCGGACGAGATCCTCGTTCGCCAGGTCGAGTCGCGGGGGCAGCACCTGACCGGCCACCATGAGATCCGAGCGCTCGAAGTAGTACGCGTCATGAGCGTTCCCGGAGGCGCAGTAGGTGACCACCAACGCCGGCTGCCCCGAGCGCCCAGCGCGTCCGCTGCGCTGCGCATAGTTCGCCGGCGTCGGCGGTACGTTCCGCATCGCGACCGTGTTCAGGGCCGCGATGTCGACACCGAGTTCCATCGTCGGCGAGCAGAACAGCAGCGGGAGGGCCGCGGACATGAACGCTTGCTCGCGATCGATCCGGATATCGGCGGGCACCTGAGCCGTGTGCTCGGCGGCCCGGATGCCGGCCAGCTCGGTGGCGTGCTCGCGATAGAGGTCGCGGAAGTACTCGACCACCCGTGGACGCTGCTCGTTGTCGAAATGGCGGCGCACCGGGTCGGATGCACCAGTTGTGCCGTCGCCCGCCTTGAGCGCGATCGCAGCCGAGTTGATGCGGTAGCCGCTGGTGTGCTCCTCCACGACGCGCTTCACGACGCCGGCGCGCTCGAGTACTTCGAGCAGCGAGGCGATCACGTCGGTGGCGTCGTTCGTGGTGAGCTTCAGCCCGAAGCGTTCCGGCTGAGCCACCCACTTGCCGTAGGCGCCCCGACCGGTGAGCGTGAGGATGGAGCGCGCTCCGCCCTGCTTTCCCGGCTCGGGGCGGGCGACCCCGACCAGCGGCGGCGGCTCGAGCTCGCCGAGAGCCCAGAGGCCGGCAAGCCGGGCCCGACTGTCACGCTGGAGCCGTTCGAACGCATCGCGCCCGAGTGCCTCCGAGTCGATCGCGAGCACCCGACGGAACTCGTCGAGCAGCACCGTCGCGGCTTCGAGGCGCTGCCCTGGCGCAGCATCGCGGAGTACCGAGTGCGCGTCCTGCCACCGATCCTCGAGGTCGACGAGCTCCTCGACGTCGGGGTAGACGACAGCCATGAGGCCGGACTGCTCAAGATTCGGCAGTGTGACCCGCCAGCCGCGCTGGAGGTCCGCGATCGCACGGAACTCCAGCACGTTGCGGAGCGCGCGCTCACCTGCCCTGCGCCCGAGACCGTCCGGTGCCAGCAAGAAATCGAAGGGCTCGAGCGCCAGAGCGTCGAAGACGGCTTGGCCGATGTCGAGCAGCTCGATGCCGTCCGGTTCGGCCCGAAGCGCACGGTAGAGCGCTCCGCGGAGCTGGACCACCTGGACGAAATCGTTGAGATGGCCGGCCTGCAGCGAGGCATCCTGACGGTTGTCGACGAAGGTGAGGAGCTTCCTCGCCTCAGCCGGTAGCTCATCCGCCGGGAACTCCTTGAGGGAGGCGATCAGCGAGGTCGCGAGCACCGTCATGGCGCTCGAACGGCCCTCACGGTCGAGGGTGACGAGCTTGGTGTACTCGCTCGTGCGCGGCGCCTCGTACGACACGGCGCACTTGAGGCAGAACCGGAAGATGCCGGGAACCCATGCCGCGAGCGTCTCGCCTTCGGGAACCTCGTTGTCACCGAGGATGGTCACTGCCCCGTTCGGATGGACCGACACGCGTTCGGGACCGCGGTCGGCCATCGTCCGCGTGACTGTGACGCCTGCTGCCCCCTGAGTCAGCCAGGAGGCAGGGAGGCGCCCGTCGGAGATCGGATTCGCCGGCCACGGCAGGTCGTCGGAGATGTACAGGTACCCGTCGCCCTGTTCAGCGACCCTCAGCTGATGTCGGGCGAGCGCGATGCCGTTCTCGCGGTGGACCATGAGGTAGTCCTGCCCACACTCGCGACAGAACGCGAGCGGGTAGAGGCGGCGCTCACTCTCGCCCGGCAGCACGAGCTGGAACACCGTCTCGATCGCCCGCGTCGACACCGGTTCGGCGGTCGCGTAGACGCTTCCGCCCTTCGAAAGGAACTGGTGCAGGCGGAAGGCGAAGAAGGAGCGGCCCGAGCCGGTCTTGACCCGCGACCCTGCGAGGAGCGTCGCGCGGATGGCGTTGCCGCAGCGCTCTCGGTCGACGCCGGTCTGTTCGCTCAGGTCACGGCTCGCCGCCTCGACGGTCTGAGGGCGCCGCCGGACCAAAGGTCCATCTGGGCTCTCGCGCACGACGCCGAACTCGCTCTCGACCCAAGCGGCAAGCGGATCGGTCGCGAGCTCTTCGACCGTGGGGTTCCAGGCCGGTGCTTCGATCTCGCCGCGTGCGCGGACCACGGATGCGAGGGGTGAGGCGTCCCTGGCGCCTTCCTCGGTGGCCGCTTCGTCGGTCGCCCGGACGAGCGTCTCGGTGATGACGGAGCGCGGAAGTACCTCTGTACCGAAGATGCGCGACGCGACCTCGGCGACGTCACGTCGCTGCTGGTCGAGTGTTCCACCGCTGGACATCGTTGCCGACGTGCCGATGCATTGCAGCGTGTCATCCGCCTGACACGCTTCGCGCACTCGCCGGACAAGCATGCTGACGTCCGCGCCCTGCCGGCCGCGATAGGTGTGCAGCTCGTCCAGCACGAGGAACTCGAGACCTTCGGCGGCCTTGATGAGCGATGCTCGCTCGTCGGGTCGAGTCAGTAGGAGTTCGAGCATCACGTAGTTCGTGAGCAGGATGTCGGGCGGATTGCGGAGGATCTCCTCACGGTCCTCGGTTGACTCCTGACCGGTGTATCGCCGGAAGGTGACCGGCGCCCGGCCGTCGAACCCGAAGTGCAAGAACTTCTTCAGTTCCTCGAGCTGGCTGTTCGCGAGAGCGTTCATCGGGTAGACGACGATGGCCCTGATGCCTTGGCCAGATCCACTCCGAAGCACGCGATCGACGATCGGCACGATGTAGGCGAGCGACTTCCCGGACCCTGTGCCCGTCGTCAGGACGTAGCTGGCGCCGGTCTTCGCGACTTCGATCGCGTCGCGCTGGTGGCGATGGAAGACCAGCGCGCGGTTCCCGCGATCGTGCTCGCTGCTCTTCACTCGGAAAACCTCGCGGCAGGTTTCATGGAGCAGACCATCGTCGGCAAGCTCGTCGACCGAGCCGCCGGAGGCGAACGACGGGTTTAGCGAGAGCCAGGGGTCAGGCCACTGAGCGCCGCGCGCGCTCTCGGCTACGAGGGTCTCGCGCAGGCGCCTCTCCTGCACCTCCACGAAACCCTCGGTAAACCGACGGTAGTCGTGAATGAGGTCTCGGTGAATGGAAAACGCGTCCACTCAGCACACCACTTCGTCTTGCAACAAGAACTGATCCTCCGGCCGGCGCCGGAACGAATACAGGGGCGGCGCTACGTTGCCGACTCTATCGAGTACGCCTCCGCAGGTGGGGGCGAACCGCGGTGACGTGCCTCGAAGTGGGGTCGGTGAATCAGAGCGCCGCGATCCTACCCGAACGACGGACACAACGTGTCAAGTCTGGTTCGGTCACTTCGGAACGGTATCGTCGGCCGCTCGCCCCGCCGCCTCACCAGTTGATGTGCCATCCGGTGCTGGCGTGCGCCGTCGGCTCGCCCGACATGTAACCCCGCCATCATTGATACTGAATAGGACAGCCATCGCCCGCCGAGCATGTGAGGTCCGATGCAGCACCGTCCACGTTCGGTGCGCTTCCGCTCGACTGGTCAGTGTCTACGACGCGACTCCATTCTCTGAGGCGGATGCGTATCTTCAGCATCACGGCAGGCCCGCGTTCGAGCGCAGCTAAACTCCGACGGCCGCCGCCGCGCTGCGAACGGCCGCGTGCGGAGTTTAATGTGGCGCCGCCCATAAGGCTCGGATCGTCCTCAAAGTACCCCTGCGCGGCGCAACCCGTTTGGTGCGGCACCACTACATCCACTCACCGTCGTACAATCGCACTTCGACCGCCCGCGTCCCTAGAACGAACCGAGCTGTCAGCGGCCGCAGCTCAGTCACCACTCAGCGCGATCCTGCGGGGACGAATTCGCGTGACCACCCGCCGATATTCTGCGTCGTCACAACCGTCGAACCGACCTTCATCAAGACCTCCTCCTTTCCGCGCTCGCCCTGAGCCGCGGCAGTCCGTTCATGCGCGGCTGACCTGCGATGCAGAAGAAGTGCGATATACGCCGAACCACCAACGACCTGCTTGCCACGGTTCCGGGAGACGCGGCCGGCGTTGGTGCGTCCTCGCGGGACGCACCGCCACCGCGGTCGGTGCGGACGAAATCCGGTGATTTGATGGTCGGGTGGAGCACATCGCCCCCGGCGCCGGATGTCACCGAAGCTGTCCACCACCGATGCACACAAAGGCTGCAACAAGTGCGAGAAGTCTTGCAGTCAGCTCGCACGCTGGTGGCAGATGAGCCGAGGCGTTGGGGCCGAGCGCGCTTTTCGTCTGGTTCTCTGAGCTGGCGAAACTTGCTGCACTTGTCACACTTGACGGGGTGGGGGCGGGACTTCCCCGAAGTTCCAGGGATCCTGCCTGTTGTAAGTACTCTCCGATTTCTCACCGGCTTGTCGCAAGTTGGACCAATGGTCGCCCTCGAGGGGTTTGTCAGGGCGGGCGGAGGCCCTCAGGCGGAGCGGAAGGGGGCCAGCCCGCATCAGCGGATGCGTATCCTGGCAGAAGGTGACCGTTGTCGAGTTGACGGACACCGCCGGCCGAAGCAACGGTTTCAAAGCCACAGCGCTGTACAAGTCACCGGTCGACGGACGATTTAAGCGTCGGTCCCGACTCGGCCGCACGCGCGCCATCGCGAAGCAGAACCTTGAGACGTACCTCGAGAAGCTCGCTGGGCTCGGCGTCGACTCTCTCGAGGCAACGACGTCCGACGACTCGCTCAAGCCCGGCGACACGGTCGCGAAACTTCTGGCTGTCGCACTCGATTACAAGGCTCAAAGAGGGGTCGCAGAGCAATCTATGAAGCGTTACCGCTCGTCAGCACGTCATATCGAGCGCTCGCTCGGCCGATGGCGTATCGACGAACTGACCGTCGGCCGCGTCAACAAGCTCATGCGGGAACTGTCAGACCGGGCGACCGCAGCGCGCAACGCCAAGATTCTGCTTTCGGAGATGACCGAGCTCGCGCATGCCGAGAGAGCGCTCGCTAGCGACCCCATGCTTGGCGCGATCACCCCGAAGATGGCAAGGAAGGATGCCGAGGATATCGTCATTGTCCGCCCACAGGAGGCGACGGAGATCTTCCACGCAATCGCGAACTACCGCCAAGGGCCGGGAGTACCAGGGCGCCGACTGGACGGTCAGTTGCTCGATCTCTTTCAGCTTCAGGCAGGCTCGGGCCTTCGCATTGGCGAAGCACTCGCTCTTCGACGCAGCTCAGTCCTGCCGCCGACCGCCAGGCAGCAGGAATGGCGCGTAAACGTGGTCGCGACGATCGTCGACGCTAGGGGCGAGGCGAAGCACCAGGATGGGAAACTCAAAACGAGTTCGAGCGCACGGAACATCCCGGTCACGGGCTGGGCTGGGCTGGGCTGGGCTGGGCTGGGCTGGGCTGAGAAGCCTCTGCAACGGCGACTCGCAGCAACGTCAGGCGCCTCCGCCGATTCACCGCTGTTCCCGAGCGCTCGTGGCACCTGGCGGTCCCCGAACAAGTTCGATTCGCAATGGCGGGCGATCCTCAAGGCACATCCAGAACTCCCGCGAATAACGTCTCACGCGTGGCGCCGAACGATCGCGACCGCCGTCGAAGAAGTCTCGGAACGTTATGCGAGGAAGTTGCTCGGCCATAAGGTCGCCAGAGCCGGCGAGGACGAAACACTCCACAAGCACTACGTGCGGCGCGGCCGGTTCGTCGAACTGGATAAGCGCGCAATGAAAGCGATCCGCCGCGCCACCATCGAGCGGCCAGCGAAGGAGCAAGCGGCCAGCTGGTACCAAGACGCCATTCAGAAGCCCGTCAGAGCAAACGCTCTGCGGCCTTCTGGCGTTTCACTAGGTATCACTCCATGCCACGGAGCATCTACCGCTATTTCGCACCTATTTTGCATTCGACGCGATCCCGGTCCCGGGAACAGAACACCGCCCGACCGAAATCCCCGGTCGGGCGGCGTAATCTGCTCCCCCACTTGGACTCGAACCAAGAACCTATCGGTTAACAGCCGATTGCTCTGCCAATTGAGCTATGGAGGATCACTGCGCGTTCGGCAGCGTCGACAATCCTAGCAAAGCCGCGGCCGGACTCCCAATCGAGGCCGGCCCCGGCACACGCCCCCTTCGAGGGGTCACGCACCCGGTCCGCGGTCGAGGTCGTCGATGATCGCGTGGCCGCCGTCGAGCGCGCCGGCAAGCGCCTTCACGTACGGGTGGTGGGGGTCCTCGAGCACTTCGTCGATCGTGCCCAGCGCGACGACCGCGCCACGGTCGAGGACGGCGATGCGGTCGGCGACCCGGCGGAGCACGGGCAGGTCGTGCGAGATCACGAGCGCCGCGAACCGTTGCGACGCGCGGAGCTCGGTGATGACCTGCGCGACCACGTCGCGGACCGTCAGGTCGATGCCCGCGGTCGGCTCGTCGGCGATGTAGAGCATCGGGCCGAGCACGAGCGAGCGGGCGATCGCGACGCGTTGTCGCTGGCCGCCGCTCAGCTCGTACGGGTAGCGGTCGAGCATGCCGAGCGGCAGCCGGACCGCATCGACCAGGGAGGCCACGCGCGACGTGAGCGCACGCTGATCGTAGTGCCGATCGCGGGCGAGGATCGGTTCGGCCACGAGCTCGGCGACGGACCGGTCGGCCGGCAGCCTCGCGGCGGCGTCTTGGGGCAGGTAGCCGACGTGGAACTGGTGTTCGGCGAGGCGCCGACGAGACATCCGTCGCCCCATGCGGCGACCGAGCACGCGCACCTCGCCGCCGGTGACGACCGGCCGCACCTCCGCGTCCTTCGGGTCGAGGTACGCGCCCGAGAGCACCTTCGCGAGTGTGCTCTTGCCGCTGCCCGCGCTGCCGAGCACGCCGACCACCTCGCCCGGCGCGAGCCGGAACTCGATGCCGTGCAGCGCGACGTGCGCCTCGGATGCGCCGTGCGCCGGGTACTCGACCGAGAGGTCGCTCAGCTCGATCGGATGGCCGTGGGCGGGTGTACGGTGCATCAACCAGCTTCCTGAAGGCGGTGCAGCTCAGCTCGGCGCCCCGCCTGGGCGACCGGGTCGGGCACGGGCAGGCTCGCGAGCAGACGCTGCGTGTACGGATGCCTCGGCGAGCCCAGTACCTCGGCGCCGGTGCCCTCCTCGACGAGTTCCCCATGATAGAGCACCGCGATGCGGTCGACGAGGAGGTCGACCACGGCGAGGTCGTGACTGATGAACAGCGAGGCGAAGCCGAACTCGCGCTGCAGCTCGCCGAACAGCTCGAGCACCCGCGCCTGCACCGAGACATCCAGCGCCGACGTCGGCTCGTCGGCGATGAGCAGCTCGGGCTCGAGCGCGAGCGCCCGCGCGAGGCTCGCCCGCTGACGTTGCCCGCCCGACAGCTCGTGCGGATACCGGTCACCATAGGCGCGCGGCAGCTGCACCGCCTCGAGCAGCTCGTCGACGCGGGCGCGTGCGCCGGAGGCCGAGTCCGCACGACCGTGGATGATCAGCGGCTCGGCCACGCACTCGGCGATCGTGAGCAGCGGGTTGAAGCTCGAGGCCGGATCCTGGAACACGAAGCCGATGCGGCTCCTGACGGGCCGGAACTCGCGCTCCCGGATGCCTCGCATCTCATGTCCGAGCACCTGGAGCGAGCCGTTCGTCACGCCGGTCAGCCCCGCGATGGCCCGGCCGATCGTGGTCTTGCCCGACCCCGACTCCCCCACGAGACCCAGCACCTCGCCGGGGCGGATGACGAAGTCGACTCCCTTCACCGCCCGGAAGCCCGCCCGGCCGAACCGGCCCGGGTACTCGATCTCGAGCCCCCGCGCCTCGACCACGGGCGCCTGCTCGGCCCAGCCCTCGGGCCGCTGCGCGGCGCGCTCGGCCGCCCGGGCGACGCCGTGCCCCACGTACGGGACCGACGCGAGCAACTGCTTGGTGTACTCGGCCTGCGGTGCCGAGAACAGCGTGCGGGCGTCGGCCTGCTCGACGACGTTGCCCTGGTACATGACCGCGACCCGGTCGGCGAGGTCGGCGACCACGCCCATGTTGTGCGTGATGAGCACGATGGCGGTGCCGAACTCGTCGCGCAGCGTCCGCAACAGGTCGAGGATCTCCGCCTGCACGGTCACGTCCAGCGCGGTCGTCGGCTCGTCGGCCACGATCAGCCCGGGATCGAGGACGAGTGCCATCGCGATCACGATGCGCTGCTTCTGCCCGCCCGAGAACTGATGCGGGTAGTGGTCGATGCGCTGCTCGGGATCGGGGATGCCGACGCGGCGCAGCACGTCGATCGCCTTGGCGCGCGCCTCCTGCTTCGAGACGTCGCCGTGGGCACGCAGCCCCTCCATGATCTGCCAGCCCACGGTATAGACCGGGTTCAGCGCGGTCGACGGCTCCTGGAAGACCATGGCCACATCGGTGCCGCGGATCTCGCGCAACTGCGCGAGGTCGAGGCTGATCACGTCGTGCCGTCGCGTGCCCTCGCGGTTCGCGAGGATGACCGCACCGTTCGTGGTCGCGGTCTCCGGCAGCAGCCCCAGGATCGTCTTGGCGGTGACGGTCTTGCCGCTGCCGGACTCGCCGACGATCGCGAGCACCTCGCCGCGTTCAACGTGCAGCGAGACGTCGTCGACCGCCTTCACGGCGCCGGCGTCGGTCGCGAACGACACGCCCAGGTTCTCGATGCTGACGATGGGGCTCATCGCTTGACTCCGATTCCGTGCTCGTCGAACGTCTCCCCGGGCTCCAGCCCGTCGATGCCGCCCGGGCCGGCGACGAGGGTGCCACCCGGCACCACCGAGGTCTCGGCGACCTGGCCGGCGGCCTGGGCGACCCGTCGGCGACCGCGCAGGCGCGGGTCGGCGAGGTCGTTCAGGCTCTCGCCGACGAGCGTGATGCCGAGCACCGTGAACACGATCGCGAGGCCCGGGTACAGCGCGGTCCACCAGATTCCGCTCAGCACGTCGGACTGCGCCTTGGAGAGGTCGTATCCCCACTCGGCCGCGGCCGTCGGCTCGATGCCGAAGCCGAGGAACCCGAGTGCCGACAGCGTCAGGATCGCCTCGGACGAGTTCAACGTGATGATGAGCGGCAGCGTACGGGTGGCGTTGCGGAACACGTGCTTGAACACGATCCGCCCGTTCGAGGCGCCCAGCACCTTCGCCGACTCCACGTACGCCTCGGCCTTGATGCGCACCGTCTCCGCACGGATCACGCGGAAGTACTGCGGGATGTAGATCACCGTGATCGAGATGGCGGCGGCGAGCACACCGCCCCAGAGGCTCGACTGTCCGCCCGAGATGACGATCGCCATCACGATGGCGAGCAGCAACGACGGGAACGCATAGATGGCGTCGCTCACGACGACGAGCACCCGGTCGAGCCACCCGCCGAAATAGCCGGCGTACAGGCCGAGCGCGACGCCGATGAAGATCGACACCACCACGGCGACGATGATCGTGAGGATGGCGGTCTGCGAGCCCCAGATCACCCGCGACAGCACGTCGTACCCGCCGACGGTCGTGCCGAACCAGTGCTCGGCCGACGGCGGCTGCTGCGAGCCGAAGGACTCGCCGTCGGCGCTGCGCTGCGCGAACCCGTACGGCGCGAGCAGCGGTGCGAAGATCGCGGCGAAGATGAAGATGCCGAGCATCACGAGGCCCGCGACGAGCATGCCGCGCTGCAGCCCGACGCTCTGCCTGAGCTGGTGGACGACGGGCAGCCGGTCGACGAGGCGGCGCTTGGGCGCCGGAGCTGAGGTGGCGGTCATGGTCAGTACCTCACCCTCGGGTCGACGAACGCCGCGATGATGTCGACGAGGAAGTTCGTGACCGCGACGATCACCGCCAGCAGCGCCACGATGCCCTGCACGGCGACGAAGTCACGCGACTCGAGGAAGCGGGCGAGGATGAATCCGAGCCCCTTCCACTCGAACGTCGTCTCGGTCAGCACCGCGCCGCCGAGCAGCAGCGCGATCTGCAGCCCGATGACGGTGATGATCGGGATGAGCGCCGGCCGGTAGGCGTGCTTTCGCAGCAGGCGCGACTCGCGCACACCCCGTGAGCGCGCCGCATCGACGTAGTCGGTGTTGAGCGTGCCGATGACGTTCGTCCGCACGAGCCGCAGGAAGATGCCGGCGGTCAGCAGGCCGAGCGCGATCGAGGGCAGCACCGCGTGCGCGAGCACGTCGCCGAGCACTTGCGGGTCGCCCGTCATGATGGCGTCGATCGTGTAGAAGCCGGTGCGGTTCGGCAACATCTGCATCGCGATCTCGGACTCGACGTCGGAGCGACCGGCGACCGGCAACCACTTCAGCCAGACCGAGAAGATGAGCTTCAGGATGAGCCCGGCGAAGAAGACCGGGACCGCGTACCAGTAGATGGCGAGCACGCGGAAGATCGCGTCCTGCGGCTTGTCGCGGTGATACGCCGCAAGCAGGCCGAGCGGGATGCCGACGGCGAACGCGACGATGAGCGAGTAGAAGACCAGCTCGAACGTGGCGGGTCCGTACGTCATGAGCACTTCGAAGACGGGCCGGTTCGTGGTGAGTGTCGTCCCGAAGTCGAGGACGACGATCTGGCCGAGGTACTCGAGGTACTGGACGAAGATCGGCCGGTCGTACCCGGCTTCGGCGCGGAGCTCGGCGAGCTGTTCCGCGCTCAGCCGACCGCCCTGTGCCGCGGTGATGGGGTCGCCCGTCAGCCGCATCAGGAAGAAGACGAGTGTGACGAGGATGAAGATGGTGGGGATGATCAGCAGGAATCGGACGAGCAGATATCGTCCGAACCCGCCACCGGCGGCGCGCGACCTGGCCCGACGTGGGCCTTGCGGCCCCTCGGTGGTCGTGAGCGCATCGACTGCGGTCATGGGTTCCTCAGCTTGCTTGGGACAACAGCGTGCATGGGGCGGGGGCGACCCGCGTGAGCGGGCCGCCCCCGTCATGGAGTGGGTTCGACTCTAGTCCGCGCCGGTCACCCCTTCGAGAGTGCGGCGTAGCGGAACTTGAACGACGCGTCGAGCGTGTCCTCGGCACCCTGCACGTCGGTCCCGACCACGGCGACCTGGGCTCCCTGCATGTACGGGATGGTCGACAGATCGGCTGCGACCTTGTCCTGGATCTCCTCGATGAGCGCCGTGCGCGCCGCCTCGTCGGCGGTGACCGCCTGCTCCAGCACGAGGTCGTTCACCTCGGGGTTGTCGTAGTGGTTCGACAGGAAGTTCTCCGTGAGGAAGAACGGCGTGAGGTAGTTGTCGGCGTCCGAGTAGTCGGGGAACCAGCCGAGCTGGTACGCCGGGTACAGGTCGGCGACGCGGTCCTCGCTGTACTGCACCCACTCGGTGGACTGCAGGTTGACCGTGAACAGGCCGGACTCCTCGAGGTTCTCCTTGATGATCGCGTACTCGTCGGAGGATGACGGGCCGTAGCGCTCGGAGACATACTGGATCGAGATGTCGAGGGGGGTCTCCACGCCCGCGGCGCTGAGCCGCTCCGCGGCCTTGTCGGCGTCGGGCGCACCGTTGCCGTCGCCATACAGGCCCTTGAGCGACTCGTTGGCGCCGGTCAGCCCCTCGGGGACGTAGGAGTACAGCGGCGTGAAGGTGCCCTTGTACACCTCCTCCGAGATCGCGTCGCGGTCGATCAGGTCGGCGATCGCCTGGCGCACGGCAAGCGCCTTCGCCGGGTCGGCCTCAGCCGTCGTCGCACCGAACGGCATGGTGTTGAAGTTGAACACCAGGTACCGGATCTCGCCGCCCGGACCGTCGACGACCTTCACGTTGTCGTTGCCGCGGAGGTCTTCGACGTCGGTCGCGCTGAGGGTGCGGTGCGCGACGTCGATGTTGCCCTCCTGGACGTCCAGCTTCAGGTTCGAGGCATCCGTGTAGTACCGGACGTTGACGGTGTCGGTCTCGGCGGCGCCGAGCAGGCCCTGGTAGTCGGCGTTCGCCGCGTACGACACGAGCTCGTTGAAGTTGTAGTTCGTGATCGTGTACTGGCCGGCGAACGCGTTGCCGTCGACGATCTCGTCGTCACTGGTGACCGAGTCGGCCGAGAAGACGTCTTCGTCCACGATCGGCCCGGCAGGGCTCGACAGGATCTGCGGGAAGATCTGGTCGTTCGGCGACTTCAGGTTGAAGACGACGGTGAGATCGTCGGGGGTGTCGATCGACTCGAGGTTGTAGAGCAGCGACGACGGCCCGTTCGGGTCAGCGATGGCGAGCTGGCGATCGAACGTGAACTTGACGTCGGACGACGTCAGCTCGTTGCCGTTCGCGAAGGTCAGCCCCTCTTTGAGCGTCACGGTGTACTGGTTCTCGGAGGTGAACTCCGCCGACGCCGCGATGTCGGGTTCGACGTCGGGGCTGCCGTACGGCGTGTTCAGCAGGAACGGGTAGACCTGGTTCATCACGGCGAACGAACCGTTGTCGTACGAGCCGGCCGGGTCGAGCGAAGTGATCTGCTCGGTCGTGCCGATCGTGAGCGAGTCGGCGGAGCCGCCGCCGTCATCTCCGCCACCGCCGGCGGTGCAGCCGGCGAGGGTGAGCGCGGCCACCGAGAAGCCGGCCACCGCGACGAATGCGCGGCGGCCCTGGAATGCGGACGTCATCTGCGTCTACCTCTTCCGTTTGGGGAACGAGCGCGCGGACGAGAGCGCCGGCGCTTTGGTCGATGTCCCAGATGTAGCACGGCTGCGCAGCATCGGTGGCATTCAGCCCGTTCGAGCGTCGGAGTGTTTATCGAAGTGCAACGTTGCCCGCAGAATGTGCGCGCAGATGAGCATGAAGCGGAGAAGGTTCGTCGGCTTCGCCGGGCTCATGCATCCTCGGGGCCCAGCGAGCGGCGCTCGCGTTCGAGGTCGACGAGTGCGCGCTGGATGGTCGCGAAGGTCTCGCGGTCTCCGGGATCGGTGCGTTGCAAGCGCCCGAGCAGCTCGCGCTTCTGCCGCAGCAGCTCGCGCTCGACGAGCGCGGTCAGCACGCCGCGGACGTATGCGGTGAGCACCGCCTCGCTGCTCTGCGGCACCGGCGCGACGACGAGCTGGTGCACGATGCTCGCGTAGGGGGCCGGCACCTCGGCGACGACACGGTCCACGCTCAGCGCACCGCCCCCGGCGAGCACCGACGCGACCCCGTCGCGCACGACCGCGAGCGTCTCGTTGCCGAACCGGGTGTCCGTCGCCTGCGCGAGCAGTTCGACCCCGGCCACGTCGGGGAACTGCAGCATGGCCTGCAGCGCGTCACGTTCCAGCCTCGTCGAGGGGTCGGCGGGGAGGTCGGTGATCGAGAACGGGCGCGCAGGAACCTCGGCCGGCCGATCGCGGTCGGCGGGCGCGCCGGGCGCGGAAGGCGCTCCGGATGCCTCGTTCCCGCGCCGGTCGCCCGACTCGCGTGCGCGGCCGCTCTTCGCTCCGCGCACCGCACGCTCGACCTCGGCCAGCTCCATGCCGAGCATGCGCGCGAGCTCGCGCGTGTAGCCGGGCCTGAGCGACGCATCACGGATGTCAGCGACGGCGGGCGCCGCGGCGCGCAGGGCGCCCACCCGGCCCTCGACGGTGTCGAGGTCGAACCGGGACAGCGTGTGCCGGATCACGAACTCGAACATCGGCGTCTTCTGCTCGACGAGCGTACGCACGGCGTGGTCGCCGCGCGCGAGCCGCAGGTCGCACGGGTCGAGACCGTCGGGCGCGACCGCGACGTAGGTCTGCGCGGTGAACCGCTGCTCGTCGGCGAAGGCGCGCATGGCCGCCTGCTGACCCGCCGCATCGCCGTCGAACGTGAAGATCACCTCGCCGCCGGCGTCGTCGCCGAGCACCCGGCGCAGCACCCGGATGTGTTCGACCCCGAACGCCGTGCCGCAGGTGGCGATCGCGGTGGTGACGCCCGCGACATGGCACGCCATGACGTCGGTGTAGCCCTCGACGACGACCACACGGTGGTTGCGCGAGATGTCGCGCTTGGCGAGGTCGAGCCCGTAGAGCACCTGCGCCTTGCGGTAGATCGCGGTTTCGGGCGTGTTGAGATATTTGGGGCCGTCGTCGTCGTCGAGCAGCCGACGGGCACCGAAGCCGACCGTCTGCCCGGTGACATCGCGGATCGGCCAGACGAGCCGGCCACGGAAGCGGTCGTACACGCCGCGCCCCTGCGACACGAGGCCGGCTGCGGCGAGCTCGTCGACGCTGAAGCCCCGGCCCTTGAGGTGGTTGGTGAGACGATCCCAGCTCTTCGGCGCGAATCCGACCCCGAAACGGCGTGCGGCCTCGGCGTCGAACCCGCGCTCACCGAGGAAGCGGCGGCCGGGATCGGCCTCGGGGGCCACGAGCTGCTCGGTGAAGAACTCGGCGGCGGCCTGGTTCGCCGCGAGCAGCCGGGCGCGGTTGCCGTGGTCTTGGGCGGGCCCGCCGCCCTCTTCGTAGTGCAGCTGGTAGGCGATGCGGCCCGCCATGCGCTCGACGGCTTCGCTGAACGAGACGTGGTCGATCTTCTGCAGGAAGGTGTACACGTCGCCCGACTCGCCGCAGCCGAAGCAGTGGTAGTAGCCGAGCTGCGGGCGCACGTTGAAGCTCGGGCTGCGCTCGTCGTGGAACGGGCAGAGGCCCTTCAGCGCTCCGACGCCGGCCGACTTCAGGCTCACGTGCTCGCCGATGATGTCGGCGATGTTCGTGCGAGCCTTGACCTCTTCGACATCGCTCTGTCGTATCCGGCCCGCCATCCTCACATCCTACGGTCGCGGGCGGGTGCGCCGGGCAGCGTGGTCATCGCCGCGTCACCGCCGCGTCATCGCTGCACGAGCCGCTCGTACCACGCGAGCGCGGACTGATCGGTGAGACTCGCGACCTGGTCGACGACGACGCGCTTCCGGGTGGCATCGTCGCCGGCGGCACGCCAGTCTTCGGCGAAGCCGGGGTCGAGCTCGGCATCGCCGGTGGCGAACAGCGCGTCGGCCAGCGCGGTCAGCACCTGGCGTTGCTGGTGGTAGATCGGCTGCCGGGTGTTGCGGCTCATCACGAAGGTCGCCACGATGCCCTTGAGCACCGCGATCTCGGCCTGGATGCTCCGTGGCACGACGACGTCTGCGTCGAATCTGATCAGGGTCGCAAGCGGGAAGGCCGACCGGGTCGCGTCGGTCGCGGCGTGTGCGAACCGCCCGATGAGCTGGCTCGTGAGGTTCTTCAGCTTCGCCTGGTCTCGCCGGCTGCCGTCCCACGTGTCGATCCAGACGTCGAGCGAGTCGAGCCGATCGAAGGCCGCCATGAGCTCGTCGTCGGGGATGGACCCGCCGATCCACTCGGACATCGAGGCCACGAGCTCGTCGTGGTCGACGCGCGCCCCGAGCGCGGCCACGTCGATGTACCCGTTGACCACGGCGTCTTCGAAGTCGTGCACCGAGTACGCGATGTCGTCGGAGAGGTCCATCACCTGCGCCTCGATGCAGAGCCGCCGCTCGGGCGCACCGGCACGCAGCCAGCGGAACACCTCGACGTCGTCGTGGTAGAACCCGAACTTCTGCCGGCCGGACGGGTCGGCAACGCCCGACGCCTCGGGCCACGGGTACTTGCAGCTGGCGTCGAGGCTGGCGCGCGTGAGGTTGAGACCGTAGCTCCGCCCATCGGGGCCGAACACCTTCGGTTCGAGGCGGGTCAGCAGGCGCAGCGTCTGTGCGTTGCCCTCGAACCCGCCGATGTCGGCCGCCCAGGTGTTCAGCGCTCGCTCGCCATTGTGGCCGAAAGGTGGGTGGCCGAGGTCGTGCGCGAGGCACGCGGTGTCGACGACATCGGGGTCGAGCGCGAGGTTCGTCGCGAGTTCGCGACCGATCTGCGCCACCTCGAGTGAGTGCGTCAGCCGGTTGCGCGCGAAGTCGAGTCCCGCGGTGGGGCTCAGCACCTGCGTCTTCGCGGCGAGCCGGCGCAGCGCGCTCGAGTGCAACAGGCGCGCACGGTCGCGCGCGAAGTCGCTGCGGCGGGAGGAGTGCTCTTCGGGCAGGCGGCGTTCAGCGTCGGCGTCACCGTAGTCGCCGAACAGTCGTTCACGCATCTCAGCCGCCGCTCGTGTCGAGTTCGGCGTCGACGAGGGTCACCCGGTCGTGCCCGGCCAGCTCTTGCGAGTCGAGCCATTTGTCGGGCAGCGCGGGCTGCTTGGGCGTACCCGCCCGCCCGCGCGGCCCTTCGGCACCCTCACCCGGGTACGGCATGGACCAGTCGAGCGTCGCGAGCAGATCATCGAGCGCGGCGAGCGACTCGACGGTCGCGAGCTTCGCGCGGAGCTCGCCGCCCACGGGGTACCCCTTGAAGTACCAGGCCACGTGCTTCCGGATGTCTCGGCAGCCGCGCTCTTCGCTGTCGAAGAACTCGGTCAGCAGCTCGGCATGCCGCCGGAACGTGCGGGCCACCTCGCCCAGGCTGGGCCGGTACGTGACGGACTCACCCTTGAAGGCCGCCGCGAGGTCACCGAAGAGCCAGGGCCGCCCGAGGCAACCGCGCCCGACGACGACGCCGTCGCAGCCGGTCTCGGCGACCATGCGCAGCGCGTCGTCGGCCGACCAGATGTCGCCGTTGCCGAGCACCGGCACACTGGTCACGGTCTCTTTGAGCTTGGCGATCGCCGACCAGTCGGCCTGGCCCGAGTAGAACTCGGCGGCGGTGCGCGCGTGCAGCGCGACCGAGGCGACGCCCGCACCCTCGGCGATGCGACCGGCCTCGAGGTAGGTGAGGTGATCGGCGTCGATGCCTTTGCGCATCTTGATCGTGAGCGGCACGTCGCCGGCCGCCTTCACCGCGCCCTCGACGATGTCTCGGAAGAGGCCGCTCTTCCAGGGCAGCGCCGCGCCGCCGCCCTTACGGGTGACCTTGGGCACGGGGCAGCCGAAATTGAGGTCGATGTGGTCGGCGCGGTCTTCGGCGACGAGCATGGTGACCGCCTCGGCGACGGTCTTCGGGTCGACGCCGTAGAGCTGGATCGACCGCAGCGACTCGGACTCGTGGTGCGTGATGAGCCGCATCGACTCGGGGGTGCGCTCGACGAGCGCACGGCTCGTGATCATCTCGCTGACGTAGAGGCCGGCGCCGAACTCGCGGCAGAGCCGCCGGAAGGCGGTGTTCGTGATGCCGGCCATCGGCGCGAGCACGACGGGCACGTCGAGTTCGATCCCGCCGATCGTGAGCGGGCCGGGGGTGGCGGTGGTGAGTGACATCGGGTCCGATTCTCCCAGATTTCGCGCGCCGTCCCGGCAGCCGGCGGGCCGACTGTGCGTAGGATTCGACGAGGCGGACCTGTGGAGGACGAGATGGCGGATGCGGCGACGGGCGTCGAGCGGGTGCGGGCGGATGCCGCGGCACGAGGCCTCGAGGTCGAGGTCATCGAGCGGCCCGCTGCGCGGAGCCTCGAGGAGGCCGCGAGCCTGCTCGGCATCTCCCCCGGCGACATCGTGAAGTCGCTCGTCGTGAAGCGCAGCGACGACACCTACGTCTTCGCGCTCGTGCCCGGTGGTCGCAAGATCAGCTGGCCCAAGCTCCGCACGCTCCTCGGCGTCAACAAGCTCCAGCTGCCGGATGCCTCGCTCGCACTCGCGGCGACCGGCTACGAGCGCGGCACCATCACGCCGCTCGGCTCCACGACGGCCTGGCCGGTGGTCGCCGACGAGACCATCGCCGGCCGTCGCGTCTCGATGGGCGCCGGCGAGCACGGCCGAAGCCTCTTCGTCGACGCCGACGCCCTCATCGCCGCCTTCGGCGCCACCGTCGCCGACATCACCGACCCCGAGTAGCCCCTCGTCCACACCGCTCGGACCGAGTCCCGCGATGGAGGTCGTTTCTCGTGTTGGAGGTCGGAACGAACCGACCTCCGTCACGAGAAACGACCTCCAACGTGAGCTGGCCGGATCAGGCGGGCGGCTGGGTCCCCCGGATGAAGCAGACGTCGTCGGTGCAGACCATCGCCGCGGGGTCGCCGGTCACCATGGTGAACGGGGTGGCCACCGCCGCCTGCCCCGAGGCATCCGTCACCGCCGCCTGCCCCGAGGCATCCGTCGCCGGTTCGACCGGCGCGCTCACGCGGCGCTCCCCTCGCGCTCGCCCGCGACCTGCGTGATCGCCTGGCTGAAGACCTCGGCGGGCTGGGCGCCCGAGATGCCGTACTTGCCGTCGAGCACGAAGAACGGCACGCCGTTGATGCCGTAGGTGCGCGCCTGCGCGATGTCGGCCTGCACGTCGGCGGCGTAGCGACCCGACTCGAGCGCCTCGCGCGCTTCGGCACCGTCGAGGCCGACCTCCTCGGCGAAGCCGACGAGCTGGTCGATGCGGTTCACCCGGCCGCCCTCGACGAAGTAGGCCTTGAGCAGGCGCTCCTTCAGCTCGAGCTGCTTGCCGTGCGCCTTCGCGAAGTGCAGCAGCTCGTGCGCCTTGAGCGTCTTCGTGTGCGCGACGAGCTCGAAGTGGTAGTCGAGGCCCGCGTTCGCGGCGACGCCCGTGACGTGCTGCAGCATCTGCTCGACCTGCGCGACCGGCATGCCTTTCACCCGAGACAGGTACTCGACCGTCGAGCCCTCGAAGTCGAGCGGGGTGTCGGGCGACAGCTCGAACGAGTGATACTCGATCTCGATCTCGGGCGCGTCGTCGCCGAGCGCCGCGATGCCCGCTTCGAGGTGGCGCTTGCCGATGTAGCACCACGGGCACGCGATGTCAGACCAGATGTCGATTTTGATCGGTGAAGTCACATCTGCTCCAACCGCACGGATCACGCGCTGATTCCCGCTCGTCAGCGAATTGTCAGCTGCAAAGCCAATATACTGGTCGCATGCGTTCCTTCATCCTGGACACGACCCGCCGTTCCGCGCTGTGCTCGCTGGCCGTCGCCGCGATCGCGATCGGCGTGATCGGCGGATCGGCCTCCGCCCCGGCCCACGCCGCACACGGGTCGGGGACCACCGCCACGGCCGGCAGCGAGCCGTGGACCTTCGTCGCGTGGCAGAGCACGCTGCGGCCGAACACCGAAGAGGCCATTCCCGCCTACACCTGCCCGGACATGCTTCCCTTCCTGGTCGACGAGCGAACGGACCCGAGCGCACCGCGCGGGGTGACCGTCATCAAGGACCCCGACATCCGGGTGATCCTCGGCAGCGAACCGGTGACCCAGAGCGGATACGTCACCGGCTGGTCTGCGGACGCGCGCCGGGCGAAGGCGCTGCACTACGACCCGACGCTCGAGGCGGGCGACCAGAAGGTGCTCATCACGGCGACCTGCACGAACGACGTCACTCGGGCCTACCGCCCCTGATCAGGCCGGCGCCCCGCCCGCCGCCGCGCCCGGCGTGTCGACGGCGCCGCCGAAGCGGCGGTTGCGGCTCGCGTACAGCTCGATCGCGCGCCACAGGTCGACGCGCGAGAAGTCGGGCCAGAGCGTATCGAGGAAGACCATCTCGGCGTACGCCGATTGCCAGAGCAGGAAGTTCGACGTGCGCTGCTCCCCCGAGCTCCGCACGAACAGGTCGACGTCGGGCAGCTCGGGCACATAGAGATTTCGCCCGATGAGCTTCTCCGACACCGCCGACGGTCGAATTCGCCCCGCCGCCACGTCATCCGCGATGCGGCGCACCGCATCGACGAGCTCGTTCCGCCCGCCGTAGTTCACGCACATGGTGAGCGTGAGCGTGTCGTTGCCCGCCGTGAGCCGCTCGGCGTACTGCAGCTCCTCGATGACCGACTTCCAGAGCCGGGGCTTGCGCCCCGCCCACCGGATACGCACCCCCCACTCGTTCAACTGGTCGCGGCGTCGGTGCAGCACGTCGCGGTTGTAGCCCATGAGGAAGCGCACCTCGTCGGGGCTGCGCTTCCAGTTCTCGGTCGAGAACGCGTACACCGACAGGTGCTTCACGCCGGCCTGCACGGCACCCGCGACGACGTCGAGCAGTGCGGCCTCGCCGGCCTTGTGCCCCTCGATGCGAGTCAGCCCCCGACGGTTCGCCCACCGCCCGTTGCCGTCCATGACGACGGCCACGTGCTCAGGCACGGCACCCTTCGGCAGCACGGGCGGATACAGCCCGGTCCAGTCGAGCGGGCGATAGGGCACCGCGTCCTTGTGCGTGTACGGCTTCGGGCTCACGTCGATGCGGATTCTCTCGTCACGTGCGGCAGCGAGCGGAGACCCCGCTCGAGATGCCACTGAGTGTAGGCGGCGACGATGCCGCTCGCCTGGTTGCGGTCGCGATCGGGCGCGGCTTCGGCGTGCGCCCAGTCGCCGGTGAGCAGCGCACCGAGCAGACCGATCGTCGCCCGGTCGATGCGCGGCGACCCGGGCGGCGCGCACGCGTCGCACACGATGCCGCCGAGCTGCACGATGACCGCCGTGTGCTCGCCCTCGCGACCGCACCTGGCGCAGTCCTGGAAGCTCGGCGCCCAGCCCGCCAGCGCGAGCGAGCGCAGCAGGTACGAGTCGAGTGTGAGCGTCGGGCCGTGCTCGCGACGCGAGAGCGAACGCAACGCACCCACGAGCAGCAGGTACTGCTGCAGCGACCCCTCGGCCTCGGTCACCCGGTCGGCGGTCTCGACCATCGCGTTCGCCGCGGTGTAGGCCGCGTAGTCCTGCGAGATCTCAGCGCCGTACGACCCGAGCGACTCGGCCTGCGTGATGACGTCGAGCGTGCGGCCCTCGTACAGCTGCAGGTCGGCGACCATGAACGGCTCGAGCCGCGCGCCGAACTTCGACGCCGTGCGCCGGACCCCCTTCGCGACCGCGCGCACCTTGCCGTGCCGGCGGGTCAGGAGCGTGACGATGCGGTCGGCCTCACCCAGCTTGTGGGTGCGCAGCACGACGGCTTCATCTCGGTAGACCGGCACCCCTCGATTCTCCCACCCGCCACCGTCGGTCGCGGCGCACGGCGCGTCGCGCGCGACGCAGCACGGCGCGACGAGCGGATGCCTCGGCGGCACGCGTGCGCGGGCGCCCACGCGTGCCCGCCCGCGCACGGGCTAGCACCCTGAGCACTCTCGCGCGGCGGCGCGCCCGGAGCATCCGTTCATGCTTCACTGAGTGACGTGGACGCCGCGCTCTTCACCATCCCGCTCTGGCTGGACCTGACGGCGGTGGCCATCGGCGCCGTCCAGGGCGCCATGTTCTCCGCGCGGCTCACCGAGCGGCGCATCGACCTGCTCGGCATCGCGCTCATCGGCATCATCGTCGGGCTCGGCGGCGGTCTGCTGCGCGACCTGCTGCTGAACCAGTTGCCCGCCGCGATGTCGAGCAACTGGTACCTGCCGATCGCGACCGCCGCCGCGCTGCTCGGGATGCTCCTCCTACGCGTGTTCACCCGGCTGAACGGCCTCATCATCGCGCTCGACGCGATCACGATCGGGCTGTTCGGCGCGATCGGCACCTCCAAGGCGCTCGCGGCCGGGGTTCCCGTGATCCCGGCCGTCTTCGTGGGGGTGGTGTCCGCCGTCGGCGGATCCATCCTGCGCGACGTGGCCCTGAACCTGCCGATCGCGCTCATGCACGTCGGATCGCTCTACGCCGTCGCCGCGACGGCGGGCACCGTGCTGCTCGTCGCGCTGTCCGCCGCGGGCGTGCCGCTGGTCTACGCCGCCATCGCCTGCGTCGTGGTCACGACGCTCACGCGCCTCGGTTCGGTGCGCTACGGCTGGAGCCTGCCCGAGCAGCGCGCGCTCGGAAGCTGGCCGAGGTGGCGGCGGCGCTGACCGCCGCCACCCCGGATCGGGTCACGCCGACTCAGACGAGCGCCGCCTGGCGCCCGGCACCGGCCGAGCTCGATGCGCGGAGCGCGCGGTTCACGGCCGACACGACGGCCTTCAGCGACGCGGTCGAGATGTCGGCGTCGATGCCCACACCCCACAGGACGCGGCCGTCGACCTCGAGCTCGACGTACGCGGCCGCCTGCGCCTCGCCGCTCGCCGCGAGCGTGTGCTCGACGTAGTCACGCAGCTTGACGTCGACGCCCTCGGCGCTCAGCACGTTGAGGAACGCCGAGATCGGCCCGTTGCCGTTCGCGGCGCGCTCGATGCGCTCGTCGTGGTCGCGCAGGCCCACCTGCACGTCGACGACCCCGTCGAGCGCGCTCTCGGTGCGCAATGAGAGCAGTTCGAACCGGCCCCACTTGTCGTCGGGCCGATGCTGGGGCGCCGGCAGGTACTCGTCGGTGAAGATGTCCCAGATCTGCTCGCTGGTGACCTCACCGCCCTCGCTGTCGGTCTTGGCCTGCACGACGCCCGAGAACTCGATCTGCAGCTTGCGCGGCAGATCCAGCGCGTGATCGGTCTTCAGCAGGTAGGCGACGCCGCCCTTGCCCGACTGCGAGTTCACCCGGATGACCGCCTCGTACGATCGGCCGAGGTCGCGCGGGTCGACCGGCAGGTAGGGCACCGCCCACTCCAGATCGTCGACGGCGACGCCCTCGGCCTCGGCGCGCGCAGCCATGGCCTCGAAGCCCTTCTTGATCGCATCCTGGTGCGAGCCGCTGAACGCCGTGTAGACGAGATCGCCCGCCCACGGGCTGCGCTCGTGCACGGGCAGCTGGTTGCAGTACTCGGCCGTGCGCTTGACCTCGTCGAGGTTGGAGAAGTCGATCTGCGGGTCGACGCCCTGCGTGAACAGGTTGATGCCGAGCGCGACGAGGTCGACGTTGCCGGTGCGCTCGCCGTTGCCGAACAGGCAGCCTTCGATGCGGTCGGCTCCCGCCAGGTAACCGAGCTCGGCTGCGGCGATCGCGGTGCCGCGGTCGTTGTGCGGATGCAGCGAGAGGATCACGTTCTCGCGATGCGCCAGGTGCCGGCTCATCCACTCGATCGAGTCGGCGTACACGTTCGGCGTGGTCATCTCGACCGTCGCCGGCAGGTTGATGATCACCTTGCGCTCGGGCGTCGGCTCGAACACCTCGATGACCTGATTGCAGACGTCGACCGCGAACTCGAGCTCGGTGCCCGTGTACGACTCGGGCGAGTACTCGTAGTAGACGGTCGTGCCCGGCACAGTCGATTCCAGCTCGCGGCATGTGCGCGCGCCGTGCAGGGCGAGGTCGATGATGCCCTGCCGGTCGGTGCGGAACACGACCTCGCGCTGCAGCACACTCGTCGAGTTGTACAGGTGGACCACGGCCTGCTTCGCACCCCGGATGGATTCGTACGTGCGCTCGATGAGGTGGTCGCGCGCCTGGGTCAGCACCTGGATGGTGACGTCCTCGGGGATCGCGTCGCCCTCGATCAGGCTGCGCACGAAGTCGAAGTCCGTCTGCGATGCCGACGGGAACCCGACCTCGATCTCTTTGTAGCCCATCTTCACGAGCAGGTCGAACATGATCCGCTTGCGTTCGGGGCTCATCGGGTCGATCAGGGCCTGGTTGCCGTCGCGCAGGTCCACCGCGCACCAGCGCGGTGCGACCTCGATGCGCTTCGACGGCCAGGTGCGGTCGGGCAGGTCGACGCGGATCTGTTCGTGGTACGGCCGGTACCGGTGCACCGGCATCGACGAGGGCTTCTGGGTGTTCTCCATGGTGTGCTCTTCTCGCTTCGTGGGGGGTTCAGCCGACGACGAACTCCGCAGCGAGGGAGGCCTGAGATCTAGGACTCGCTGCGGCAGCTAAGGAGGAGAAGCCCGCGGAACACGATTTCAGGGTAGCACCGTGCGGGGGTGTGTGGCGCACTCCCCCGCAGCTGCGCGCCGGAGCCGGCTCACTCCGCGGCGAGGGCGACCACGGGCGAGACGCGCATGGCGCGCCGCGCAGGGGCGACGGATGCCACGAGGGTCAATGCCACGGCCGCGAGCGCGAGGATGCCGAAAAGCACCCACGGCACACCCGGGAGCACGAGTCCCGGCTCGGTCAGCGTGGTGCCGAGGAGCGATTGTGCACCGGCCCAGCCGTAGACGAACCCGAGCACGATGCCCGTGAGCGTCGCCGAGACCGTGAGCGCCGTGGCCTCGGCGATGACCATCCAGCGCAGCTGCCCACGATCGAAGCCCAGCGCGCGCAGCAGTCCCAGCTCGCGCGTGCGCTGCAGCACGCTCAGCGACAGCGTGTTGACCAGGCCGAGCGCGGCGATCAGGGCACTGAACCCGATGAGCACGCTGAACACGGCGATCGTCGCGTTGAGCATCTCGTCGATGCCGAGGTAGACGTCGGGTCGCTGATCCTGCGCGGTGAGGATCAGCGCACGGTACGACTCCATCGTCACCGCGAACGTCGTCACGAGCGTGACCCCGATCACGAGACCGATGGTCATGCGCGAGCTCCGCTCGGGGTGGCGCACTGCGTTCTCCGCGGCCAGCCGGGCGGCGGGCGATGCGCCGAGCAGCCGGCCGACGAGCCGGAGCACGGGCGGCATGACGACCTGCGCGGCGAGCACGATCCCGGTGAACGAGAGGATGCCGCCCAGCATGGCCACGAACACGCCGAGCGGCATCAGCAGCCCGAGGGCGACGCCTCCGGCCAGCAGCATCGCGCCGGAGACGACGAGCACCAGCGCCGTCACGTTGCGCCCGCGCCGGCGGACGATCTCCTCGCGGTCGTGCTCGGTCGCGTTGCCGATCGCCTGCGCCGGACGGACGGTCAGCACCCGCCGCGAGCCCACCCATGAGGCGAGCCACGTCGTCAGCACGACCGCGACCGCCGGCAGCACGACCACGGCGTCGAGGTAGTCGTAGGCGGTCGCCGGCATGAGGTCGGTCGCGACCGCGACGGTCTGCAGGCCGGATGCGGCGGCGGTGCCGAGCACGATGCCGAGCGCCGCGCCCGCGAGTCCGACGAGCAGCCCCTCCTTCGCGATGCGGGCCCGTTCTGCCCTCGCGCTCGAGCCGATCAACCGGAGCAGCGCGATGAGTCGCGTGCGCCCGGCGACCACCGTCGCGACGGTGTTCGCCGTCACGATCGTGCTCACGTAGATCGAGATCACGATGAACACGCCGGCGACGATCATGAGCATGATCGCCACGGTGTCGCTGGTCCCCGTGACGTCGTCGGCGGCGATCGCCGCGGCGAGCATCCCGGTCACGTGCAGCAGCATGACGCCGAAGGTGCCGGCGAGCGTGGCGACGAGCAGCGTCGGCCACTGGTCCCTGAGTCGTGTGCGCATCAGGCGGCCGCCTCCATCGAGAGCATGAACGCCGAGATCTCTTCAGGCGTCGACCGGCCGGAGTCGCGGACGATCCGGCCATCGGCGAGGAACAGGATGCGATCGGCGTGGCTCGCGGCCACCGGGTCGTGCGTCACCATCGCGATGGACTGACCGGACGTCGCGCTCGCGGTCGCGAGCAGTCCGAGCACCTCACGGCCGGTCCGCGAATCGAGATTCCCAGTCGGCTCGTCCGCGAAGACGAGGTCTGGCCGGGTGGCCAGCGCACGCGCGATCGCGACCCGCTGCTGCTGCCCGCCCGAGAGCTCGTGCGGGCGGTGACCGAGCCGGGACCCGAGGCCGAGCGTCGCGAACAGCTCGTCGATCCAGGCCTGCTCGTCGCGCGACGGCTTGCGGCCGTCGAGCTCGAACGGGAGCATCACGTTGCCGCGGACGTCGAGCGTGGGCACGAGGTTGAACGACTGGAACACGAAGCCGATGCGCCGACGGCGCAGCACGGTCAGCGCGGAGTCCGACAGGGTGGTGATCTCGGTGTCGCCGAGCCATACCTGGCCGGAGGACGGCGAGTCGAGGCCCGCCATGATGTGCATGAGCGTCGACTTGCCCGACCCCGATGGGCCCATGATCGCCGTGAACTCGCCGCGGCGGAGTCCGAGTGAGACGTCGTCGAGCGCGGTGACGGTGCCCGCCCCGCTGCCGAAGCGTTTGCCGAGCGACGTGACGCGCGCGATGAGTCCGAGGTCTGAGGGTTGGATCTGCATGACCTCGACGCTACGAATGTGACCAGTTCCGAGGCATCCGGCCCTGGTCGCGTTCGCCGTCATCCTCAGGGATGACCCGCGCTACGCGGGGATCTCGTGCTCGTAGGCGAAGACGACGAGCTGGACGCGATCACGCAGACCGAGTTTCGCGAGGATGCGGCTCACGTGCGTCTTCACCGTCGCCTCGCTGAGGAACTCCGACGCGGCGATCTCACCGTTCGAGAGCCCCTTGGCCGCGAGCGCGAAGATCTCGCGTTCACGAGCGGTGAGCTCGGACCACGACGCAGGCGCGGGGCGCCGGCCGCTGCCGCGACCCACATGGGCGAAGAGCTCGCGGGTCGCGGTCGCCGCGAGCACCGCGTTGCCCTGGTGCACGGTGCGGATCGCGGCGAGCAGGAAGCCGGGATCGGCGTCTTTCAGTACGAATCCGCTCGCCCCTGCACGGATCGCGCGAGCCGCGTTCTCGTCGAGGTCGAACGTCGTGAGCACGAGCACGCGCGGCGGCGTGCGCCCCGCCCGATCGGCCTCGGCGAGCAGGCGCTCGGTGGCCTGAATGCCGTCGAGGACGGGCATGCGCACGTCCATGACGACGACGTCGGGTTGCGCGCGTTCGACGAGCGCGACGGCCGCCGCACCATCGCCGGCCTCGCCGGCGAACTCGAGGTCGGGTTGCGACTCGACGAGCATGCGGATGCCGGCGCGGAACAGCGCCTGGTCGTCGACGAGCGCGACGCGGATGCGGCTCATGCGGTCCTTCCGGGTGGGGGTGGTGTGGACTGACCGGCCGGCGAGACGGCGGTCACGGCCTGACCGGGGACCGCGGTCGCGGTCATCGCCGGGATCTCCGCGACGACGCGGAACAGGCCGCCATCGACCTCGGCGTGGAGTGTGCCTCCGGCGAGCTGTGCGCGCTCGCGCATGCCCGGGATCCCATGGCGGTGACCGGATGTCTCGCGCACGGCATCGGCCCGGAGCGCGTTGACGACCTGCACGCGCACGCCGCGCCCGCTCCACGTGAACCCAAGGTCGACCGGTGCGCCCGCATCGCCGTGCCGGAGGGCATTGGTGAGCGCCTCCTGCACGATGCGGTACACCGCGATCTGGTGGCCGGTGCCGAGCGTCGTACGCTCCCCCGTCTCCGTGAACCGCACGTCGAGACCTGCCGCCCTGACCTGGGCGATCAGCTCGTCGAGGTCGTCGAGCACGGGCTGCGGGACCTCACCCTCGGCGTGCCGGAGCTCGGTGAGGAGGAGCCTGACGTCGCCGAGCGCGCCGCGCGCGACGCCCGCGATGGTGCCGAGCGTCTCGACCGCCGTCTCGGGGCGCGCGGCGGCGGCGAAGCGCGCACCGTCGGCCTGGGCGATGACGACGGCGAGCGAGTGCGCGACCACGTCGTGCATGTCGCGGGCGATGCGGTTGCGTTCCTGCTCGACCACATAGCGGTACTCCACGAGCTCGCGCTCGCGGGTCGCGACCTCTTCGCGGCGCCGGATCTCGCGCGAGTCGCGCACGGCGCGCACCAGCAGCCCGGCGGTCCAGGCGAGCACGAGCACCGCGAGCGCCGCCACGAGTGCGAACCCGAACCAGACCGCCCAGCCCAGTGGATGCGGCGATGTCGGGCCGATGGGCGCGGCGCCCGTGAGCGGTTTGACGAGTACGAGGTAGACCGTCGCGACGACCGCGCCCACCCCGGCGGAGCCGAGTCCGAGCCATTTCACGACACGGCCGCCGTGTGCGGCGGTCGAGTACAGGACGCCGAGCACCGCGATGTCGTACATCTGCAGGTCGCGCAGGGCGATCATCTGCACGAGCGCGGCCAGCCAGGCGATGCCGAGCGACCAGCCGGGTGACAGCCGGCGCACCGCGAGCGCGGCCGCGAACAGCGCGAGCGCGACCAGGTCGAAGCCGTCGCCGAGCAACGCGAACGGCGCGCACGCGAGCGCGAACAGTCCCGCGAGCACCACGTCGGTCACGAGGCGGCCTCGGCTGAGTCGAGTGGTCACCGATCCACCGTACGCGGGCACCGAGGGCGTGCAGAGCCGGCGGCGCCGGAATCATCCGCTGGATGTATGCAACCGCACGATCCGCACGATCCGCACGATCCGCGCGACCCGTGCGACCGCGCGAGCGACACCGTCGCGTGCGCCCGGCACGGCGCGCTCAGAATCCGAGCCGCCCGAGCAGCTTCGGGTCGCGCTGCCAGTCCTTCGCGACCTTGACGTGCAGCGCGAGGTAGACCTTGCGGCCGAGCAGCGCCTCGATCTGGGCCCTGGCCGTCGCCCCGACCTCCTTCAGGCGCGCGCCGCCCTTGCCGATGATGATCCCCTTCTGGCTGTCGCGCTCGACGTAGAGGTTGGCGTAGATCTCGACGAGGTCCTTGTCGTCGCGCTCGATCATGTCGTCGACGGTCACGGCGATCGAGTGCGGCAGCTCGTCGGAGACACCCTCGAGCGCGGCCTCGCGCACGTACTCGGCGATGCGTTCGGTGACGTCCTCGTCGGTGAGGGTCTCGGCCGGGTAGAGCGGCTGCTCGGCCTCGGGCATGAGCTTCAGCAGCTCGTCGACGAGCACGTCGAGCTGTTCGCCGCGGGGCGCGGAGACCGGGATGATCGCCGCCCACTCGCGCAGTTCGGAGACCGCGAGCAGCTGTTCGGCGACCTTGGCCTTCGACGTGGCATCCGTCTTGGTGACGATCGCGACCTTCTTCGCATGCGGATACTGGTCGAGCTGCTCGTTGATGAACCGGTCGCCCGGCCCCACCGCCTCGTTCGCGGGCACGCAGAACGCGATCACGTCGACATCGCCGAGCGTCGTCTGCACCAGCGAGTTCAACCGCTCGCCGAGCAGGGTGCGCGGCCGGTGCAGACCCGGCGTGTCGACGAGGATCAGCTGCCCGTGCTCGCGATGCACGATGCCGCGGATCGCCCGTCTGGTCGTCTGCGGCTTCGAGCTCGTGATGGCGACCTTCTCGCCCACGAGCGCGTTGGTGAGCGTGGACTTGCCGACGTTCGGCCGGCCCACGAACGAGACGAACCCCGCCCGGTAGTCACGGTGATCGGTCATGGTCGGTGCCCCACTTCGTCGGTGTTCCGGTCGTCGTCGCCGGGTGGTTCGCCCGGTCCGCCCTCGAAAGCGGTCCGGGCGTCGATCAGGGCCTGGTCGGGCCAGGCGAGCACGGTCGAGAGGCGCTTGCGGCGGCCCTCGGTGCGTTCGGCCTCGAGCAGGACGCCGCTCACCGCGACGCGCTCGCCGGGTTGCGGCAGGCGGCCGAGCTCCTTGGCGAACAGCCCGCCGACGGTGTCGACGTCCTCGTCGTCGAGCTCGAGGCCGAACAGCTCGCCGAACTCGTCGATCGGCAGGCGAACGCTCACCCGGTAGCGGCCGCCGTCGAGCGGCTCGACCTGTGCGGCCTCGCGGTCGTACTCGTCGGAGATGTCGCCCACGAGCTCTTCGATGAGATCCTCGAGGGTCACCAGCCCCGCGATGCCGCCGTACTCGTCCACGACCATCGCCAGGTGGTTGGACTCGAGCTGCATCCGGCGGAGCAGGGCATCGGCCTTCACCGAGTCGGGCACGAAGACCGCCGGCCGCGCGAGCTCGCCGACCGTGAGGCCTTCGGCGCCGAGCGGACGCTCGAACGCGAGGCGCGCGAGATCGCGCAGATAGAGGATGCCGCTCACATCGTCGGCGGCGCGGTCGATCACCGGGATGCGGGAGAACCCCGCGCTGAGGAACAGGGCCATCGCCTGCGGGAGGTGCGCGTCGGCGTCGATCGTCACCATGTCCGTGCGGGGCACCATGACCTCGCGTGCCACCGTGTCGTTGAACTCGAAGATCGAATGGATGAGCTCGCGATCCTCGGCCTCGAGCACGTCGAGCTCGGTCGCCTCATCGACGATGCTGAGCAGCTGCTCTTCGCTGGAGACCCCCTCGAAGCGCGCCCGGCCGGGCGTCACCCGGTTGCCGAGCGCGACGAGCGCGCTCGCGACCGGGCCGAGCACGACCCGCAGGAACCGCACGATCGGCGCCGACCAGCGCAGCACGGCTCGCGCGTGCGCGCGCCCCACGCTTCGCGGGCTGGCCCCGACGAGCACGAACGAGACGGCCGTCATGATGAGCGCCGACCACAACAGCACGTACCAGTCGTTGACGATGAACGCCGCGAACGCGAGCGTCACCAGCACTGCGGCCGTGGTCTCCGCGAGGATGCGCACGAAGTTCACCGCGTTCACGTGCGCGCCCGGGTCGGCGGCGATCGCGAGCAGCGACCGGCGGGCGCGCGACACGAGCGCGAGATCGGTGAGGTCGGCCCTCGAGAGCACGCCGAGCGCGGAGTCCACGGCGGCCATCAGGCCGCCGAAGCTCACCAGCACGAACGCGGCGATGAGGAACGGCCAGGGTTGCATCGTCAGCGGCGACGTTCCTGCATCGCGAACCCGACCAGGATGTCGCGCTGGATGCCGAACATCTCTTTCTCTTCCTGCGGCTCGGCGTGATCGAAGCCGAGCAGGTGCAGCATGCCGTGCGCGGTGAGCATCTGCAGCTCGTCGAGCAGCGAGTGACCGGCCTCCTTCGCCTGCGACTCGGCGACCTGCGGGCAGAGGACGACGTCGCCGAGCAGGCCGGCCGGCGTCTGCCGGTCTTCGGTCCCGGGGCGCAGCTCGTCCATCGGGAAGCTCAGCACATCGGTCGGACCGGGCTCGTCCATCCACTGCACGTGCAGTTGCTCCATGGCGCCCTCGTCGACGAGCAGGATCGCGAGCTCGGCGTCGCGGTGTACGTGCATCGCGTCGAGCGCATAGACCGCGAGCCGCTGCAACGCGGCTTCGTCGACGTCGACGCCCGACTCGTTGGTGATCTCGATGCTCATCGGCTGATGGTCTCCTGAACGGTGCGGCGCGGGCTGGGATGCCGGTGACGGGGCACGGGACTACTTCTTCGGGCGCGGCGGCTGGTGGTCGCGCGGGGTGCGGCCCCGGCGCTCGGCGCGGTTGGCGAACTCGCGGGCCTGGTCGCGCTCGAAGCGCTGCGCCTGAGCCCGCTGGTCGTACTCGGTGTACGCGTCGACGATACGCCCGACCAGCGTGTGGCGGACGACGTCGTCGCTCGTGAGCGTCGAGAACTCGATGTCGTCGATGCGATCGAGGATGCGGGTCACGAGCCTGAGCCCCGATGCGCCGCCCGGGAGGTCGACCTGGGTGATGTCGCCCGTCACCACCATCTTCGACCCGAACCCGAGCCTGGTGAGGAACATCTTCATCTGCTCCGGCGTGGTGTTCTGCGCCTCGTCGAGCACCACGAAGGAGTCGTTCAGTGTGCGGCCGCGCATGTAGGCGAGCGGTGCCACCTCGACCGTGCCGGATGCGAGGAGCTTCGGCACGAGCTCGGGGTCCATCATCTCGTTCAGCGCGTCGTAGAGCGGCCGGAGGTAGGGATCGATCTTGTCCGTGAGCGTGCCCGGCAGGAATCCGAGCCGCTCACCCGCCTCGACCGCGGGTCGCGTGAGGATGATGCGGCTGACCTCTTTGCGTTGCAGCGCCTGCACGGCCTTCGCCATCGCGAGGTAGGTCTTGCCGGTGCCGGCGGGGCCGATGCCGAACACGATGGTGTGCTCGTCGATGGCGTCGACGTACCGCCGCTGCCCTTCGGTCTTCGGCCGGATCGACTTGCCCCGGCTCGACACGATGACCTGGCCGAGCATCTCGGAGGGTCGTGCGCCTGGATCCTGCTCCAGCATGCGGGCTGAGCTCCTGACTTCGGTCGGGGTGGGGTCCTGCCCCTGACGGACGAGCTCGAGGAGCTCTTCGATGAGGCGACGCACTCGGAGCCGGTCGGGTTCGTCGCCACGGATGGCGATCTCATTGCTCCGCACATGCACCGTGACCCCGGGGTACTCGCGCTGGATGCTCGTGAGGAGCCGATCCTGCGGGCCGAGCAGCCGCACCATGGCGATGCCGTCGATGCGCAGCCGCTCCTCGTCGCTCGCGGCGGGCGCCTCGGCCCCGGGCGGGTCGGTCGGTGCGCCGTCGACCGGTGCGGCGTCGGTCGGGTCAGGCTCCGGCAAGCGAGCCCTCCTCGAGGCCGCCGGCGAGCACGTGGGCGTGCACGTGGAAGACCGTCTGTCCGGCGTTCGCCCCGGTGTTGAAGACGAGCCGGAAGTCGCCGTCGCCGAGTTCGGCGGCCACGCCGCGGGCGACCTCGACGAGTTCGGCGAGCAGTGCGGGGTCGGCGGCCGCGAGCTCGACGACATCGCGGTGCTCAGCCGTCTTCGGGGTCACGACGACGTGCACCGGCGCCTTCGGTGCGATGTCGTGGAATGCGATGACCCGGTCGGTCTCGGTCACGATCCGCGCCGGGATCTCGCGCGCCACGATGCGTTCGAACACGGTCGGTTCGCGGGTCTCGGTCATGGCTCCATCGTAGCGACGGATGCGTCACCACCGCCCGAGTGCGGCGGAGATCACCGCGATCGCCGCGGGCCCGGCGGTCGAGGTGCGCAGCACGGATGCCCCGAGGCGCACCGCCTCGGCGCCGGCGGCGGCCAGCCCGTCGAGCTCGGACGGGGCGATCCCGCCCTCGGGCCCGACGATGAGCGCGAGGTCGCGGCCGTCGAACGAGAGGTCGGTCAGGGCGACCTCGGCGGTCGGCTCGAGCACGAGCAGGCGTGCGCCGTCGAGCCGTCTGGGGAGATGCGCCGTCGCGGTGACCTCGTCGACCTCGGGCAACCAGGCCCTGATCGACTGCTTCGCGGCCTCACGGGCGATCGTCGCCCACCGCAGCCGACCCTTGTCGGCCTTCGGCCCCTCCCAGCGCGACACCGAGCGCGCGGCCGCCCACGGCACGATGCGGTCGACGCCGAGCTCGGTCGCCGCCTGGACGGCGAGCTCGTCACGGTCGCCCTTCGCGAGGGCCTGGACGAGCGCGATCGACGGTGCGGCGCGCTCGGTGAGGAGCACCTCGCCCACCGCCAGGCTGAGGGCTCTCGGCGCGGTGGCGACGACCTCGCCGCGCACGATCGTGCCGCGACCGTCGCCGATGGAGAGCCGCTCACCGACGCGGACCCGCGCCACGGCGACCGCGTGCCTCGCCTCGTCCCCGGCCAGCTCGACCGTGTCGCCGGGCACCAGGGCCCGAAGTTCCAGCGCCTCATCGAGGTACAGGCTGCTCATGGGCTCATGCTCTCACGGTGGGCCAGCCGCCCAGCCCGAGGCATCCGTCGCCTCAGCTCAGGAACCGGTCGCGCAGGCGCGCGAACAGGCCCTGCTGGAAGTGACTGAGCTCGGGGGCCTTCGTCTTGTGCGATGCGGCGAGCTGCTCGACGAGCTTGCGCTCCTTGCCCGAGAGCTTCGTCGGCGTGAGCACCTGCACGCCCACGCGCAGATCACCGCGGCCGCCGCCGCGAAGCCGGCCGATCCCGCGGTCCTTGACCGTGAGCACCTCGCCGGCCTGCGTGCCCGGCTTGATCTCGAGCGAGACATCGCCGTCGAGCGCCGGCAGCGTCGCCGTCGTGCCGAGGATGGCGTCGGTCATGGCGACCTCGAGCGTGCACAGCAGGTCGTCGCCGTTGCGGCTGAAGACGTCGTGGGTCTTGACCTTGATCTCGAGGTAGAGATCGCCATTGGGTCCGCCGGCCGGACCGGCCTCCCCGGAGCCCGGCATCTGGAGCCTGAGCCCGGTGTCAACGCCCGCGGGGATGTCGACGGGCACGGTCCGGCGCGCACGCACCCGGCCCTGGCCCTGGCAGGTCACGCACGGGGTCGCGATCACGGTGCCGTACCCCCGGCAGGTGCCGCACGGGCTCGACGTCATGACGTTGCCGAGCAGCGAGCGCACCGAGCGCTGGATCGAGCCGGTTCCGCCGCAGATGTCGCACGTGACGGGCGAGGTGCCCGGCTGGCAGCACGACCCGTTGCAGGTCTCGCAGAGCACCGCCGTGTCGAGCTCGAGCTCGCGATGCGTGCCGAAGATGACCTCGTCGAGGCCGACCTCGACGCGGATGAGCGCATCCTGACCGCGTTCCCGGCGCGACCGGGGGCCGCGGGTCTGCTGCCCGGCGCCGAAGAACGTCTCGAAGATGTCGCCGAACCCGCCGAACCCCTGCCCGCCGAACGCGCCCTGGCCGCCGCCGTGATCGTACTGTTCGCGCTGGCGCGGGTCGCTGAGGACGTCGTACGCGTGGGTGACCTGTTTGAACCGCTCGGAGGCGTCGGCCCCGGGGTTCACATCCGGGTGCAGCTCACGTGCCAGCCGGCGATACGCCTTCTTGATCTCGTCTGTGGAGGCATCGCGTGCGACGCCGAGCACCTCGTAGTGGTCTGCCACGGCAGGGGTGGTTCCTTTCGATCAGGTCCGGTCGCGGGCTCAGCCGCGCGACGTCAATGCTCGCCGAGCGTGCGCGAGAGATAGCGTGCGACCGCGCGCACCGAGGCCATGCTCGACGAGTAGTCCATGCGCGTCGGGCCGACGACGCCGAGCCGCGACACGTCGCGGCCGGGCACCGAGAAGGCCGTGGAGACGACCGACGTCTCGGCGAGTCCGAAGGGCGCGTTCTCGCGACCGATGCGGACGGCGATGCGGTGCGGGTCGGCGGCCATCTCGCTGAACAGCCGGAGCAGCACGACCTGCTCCTCGATGGCCTCGATCACGCCGAGGATCGATCCCGAGAAGTCCTGCTCGGTACGGACGAGGTTTGCGGCGCCCGCCACGACGAGACGATCGGTGCGCTGCGTCCCGGCCTGCTCGGCGAGCGTCGCCGCGATGGTCGCCAGCACGCCGGCGTGCCGGGGGTCGGCGCCGTCGAGCTCGCCCGAGAGGGCGGTCGCCGCCTCGGCGAGCGGGAGGCCGGCGACCACCTGGTTCAGCCGGCGACGCAGCGACTCCAGCGTCTCGTCGTCGAGGTCTTCGGGCAGTTCGACGAGTCGCTGCTCGACCTGGCCCGAGTCGGAGATCACGATGCAGAGCACGCGCGACGGCGGGAGTTGCACGAGCTCGACGTGCCGCACCCGGGAACTCGTGAACGTCGGCACCTGCACGACGGCGAGCTGATTGGTCAGCTGGGCGACCAGCCGCACGGTGCGCGCGAGCAGCTCATCGAGGTCGTTCGCCTCGCCGAGGAAGGTCTCGATCGCGTGGCGCTGTGCTGGTGTGAGGGGGCGGACGTCGCTCAGTTGATCGACGAAGACCCGGTAGCCCTTGTCGGTGGGGATGCGACCCGACGAGGTGTGCGGTGCGGCGATCAGCTCTTCCTCTTCGAGCAGCGCCATGTCGTTCCGGATGGTCGCCGCCGACACGCCGAACGCGTGGCGCTCGACGATCGTCTTCGACCCGACCGGCTCGCGGGACGCGACGTAGTCCTGCACGATCGCGCGCAGCACCGCCAGTCCGCGTTCCGAGACCATCGACCCCTCGCCTCTCGAGTCCTTAGCACTCATTCCCTACGAGTGCTAATGATACGCGACTTCCCCGTGCGGTGATCCGAACCGGCACGCCGGGTCGACTCTTCCGTGTGACCCGCCCGGTCTGAGAACATGGCGACGACCCGTGTACCGGGCCCGAAGAAGGAGACTCCATGTCCGACCTGCCACCGCCCCCGCCCCCGCCGCCGGGACCCCCGGCTGGTCCCCCGCCTGCGGCACCGCCGCCCGGCGCCTACCAGCCGAGCCCGCAGATGAGCCCCGCCGACGAGAAGCTGTGGGCCACACTGGTCCACATCGGCGGCATCTTCTTCGGGTTCATCCCGTCGCTGATCGGCTACCTCGTGCTGAAGGACCGCGGACCGTTCGTTCGCGCCCACACCGCGACCGCGCTGAACTTCCAGATCACCATGACGATCGCCGCGGTCGTGAGCGCGGTGCTCTGGATCGTGATCATCGGCATCTTCCTCACGATCGCCATCGGCATCGTCGTGATCGTGTTCAGCATCATCGCGGCCGTGAAGGCCAACCAGGGCCAGCCCTACACCTACCCGCTCTCGATCAAGTTCGTGAGCTGAGCGGCTCGGCCGCCACCGGTTCGAGCAGCCGTCGCACGACGGCATCGGCCAGCAGGCGCCCTCGCCGGGTGAGCACCACTCGCCCGGCGAGGGCGCTTCGTGCATCCACGAGCTCGTCGGCGACGAGTTCCGCCACGGCACTGCGCACATCAGCGCGGGCCGCACCCCCGTCGAGCGTGTCGATCGCCAGGCCCTCACGGATCCGCGAGGCGAGGAGCACGTGTTCGGTGCGTCGCGCGTCGGCGTCGAGCGTCTCGCGGCCCGCCGCGGGCGAGACGCCGCGGAGGACGCGCTCGGCGTACGCGGCGGGATGCTTCACGTTCCACCAGCGCACGCCGCCGACGTGGCTGTGCGCGCCCGGCCCGACGCCCCACCAGTCGTCGCCTCGCCAGTATCCGAGGTTGTGCCGTGATCGGCGTGCGTCGCCACGCGCCCAGTTGCTGACCTCGTACCAGGTGTAGCCGGCCGCGGCGAACAGGTCGTCGGCGAGCTCGTACATGTCGGCGGCGAGATCGTCGGAGGGCTCGGCGAGCTCTCCCCGGCGGATGCGGCGGGCGAGTTTCGTGCCGTCCTCGACGATGAGCGCGTAGGCGCTCACATGGTCGGGCGCTTGGGCGAGGACCTCGTCGACGCTCCGGCGCCAGTCGTCGAGCGACTCCCCCGGCGTCGCGTAGATCAGGTCGAGACTGACGTCGAGGCCCGCATCGCGCGCCCAGCGCACGACGAGCGGGATTCGCGCCGGGTCGTGCGTGCGATCGAGCGTGGCAAGCACATGCGGCACGGCCGACTGCATCCCGAAGGACACTCGGGTGAAGCCGGCGTCGGCGAGGCGCTGCAGGTCGCCGGGCCCGACCGAGTCGGGGTTCGCCTCGGTCGTGACCTCGGCGCCACGCTCGAGGCCGAACGCGTCGCGTACCGCGTCGAGCATCGCGATGAGATCCGTCGCCGGCAGCAGGGTCGGTGTGCCGCCGCCGAAGAACACGGTCGCCGCGGCGCGCGACGGCAGGCCGGATGCCTCGAGCGCACCCCGGGCCATCCGGATCTCCGCACTCGCATGGCTCGCGTAGTCCGCGCTGTTCGTGCCGCGGAGTTCCCCGGCGGTGTAGGTGTTGAAGTCGCAGTACCCGCAGCGCACCCGGCAGAACGGCACGTGCAGGTAGACGCCGAAGGCGCGATCGTCGGCACCGTCCAGCACCGAGATCGGGAGGCGGCCGTCGGCGGGTGCCGGGTCGCCGAGCGGAAGCGGGCCGGCCACGTCAGCTCGGGAACGCGGGATGCAGCGCGCGGAGCTGCTGCTTGGTGAGCTCGCGACGACGACGACGCTGCAGGGGCGCAGTGAGGCGGCGCAGGCCGCCGGCGGGTTCGAGGATCGACCGCACGGTGAGCCACACGGAGTCGTCGTCGCGGCGCTCGAGGATGAACGACTCCTCGCCGGCCTCGGGCGCGTCACCGGCCGTGCCGTACGCGAACCCGATGCGATCGGGCTCGTCGATGACGTACACGACCAGCACGGGCACGCTATGCCGCCCGCTGCGGAGCGTGGCCGTCATGCCGGCCGTGATGAACGGCGTTCCGTCGGCCGCGAACCGCTGCTCGGTGCGCTGCGCGGGCTGCGCTTGGAGCGGCGAGCCCTCGGGGTCGAAGGCGAGCCCCGAGTACTGCGCTCCGGTACCGGGCGAGATCTCGGTCACCGTGAAGCCGGACCCCTGCTGCACACCCCACGTCATGAGCTGTTCGGCCGCGCGCTCGAACCGTTCGGCTCCCGAGCCGAGCTTCACGCGGTCCTCGGCGGGCCGGAACCCCTCAGGCGGATACCGAAGGAAGTCGGGGTCGAGTGTCGCGCCGATGGCCCCGTAGGTCACGGACTGATCGGTGAAGGTACTGCGACGAGACATCCGCTCAGTTTACGTCGTGGTCTGCTGCTGGCCCAGTCTGAGGACGCGGGGCGGTCGTGCGTCGCAGCTCGGCGAGGCCGCAGTACCGGTGCGCGCGGGTGCGGGCACGCTTCGAGATCCCGGTGCGCGTCCGGGGGCGGGCGCCGGCGAAGGCGGGCGTTCGCGTTTAGGGCTGAAGCGGGCTTTGCCGCCCAGTCGAGGTGTTTGGTCGGGGTCCAGGTGTGGCGGCGGAATGAACCAGACCTGTCCGCGGCGACCCTTGCCGGTGATGCGGACCTGCCAGCCCTGGTCGTGGATCTGGTGATGGCAGCTCGCGCAGAGCATGACACCGTTGGCCAGGTCGGTCGGGCCGCCTCGGCTCCACCACTCGACGTGGTGCGCTTCGGCGTAGGTGATGTTGGCTCCGCAGGACGCGCAGCCGCCGTCGCGTTCCATCAGCGCCAGTCGCTGGGACCTGCTGAACAGGCGGGTGCCACGCCCCAGGTCGAGCGGGACGCTGTCGCTGCCGAGCACGGCCGGAATGAGTTCCGCGTCGGCGGCGAGCTTTCGGACGGTGCCCGCCGCGACGGGCCGGTCGATGCCGTCGATCTCCGCGACACCCACGCCCTCGCGCAGTGCCTCAAGACTCATTCGCACGACGATCGTGGTCGCCGGGACCGATCCGGGCGCGGCCTGGCAGCCCAGTGCGTGCCGGGCCAGCTCGGCCAGCGCATCAGCCTGCACCTGCGGGATCGATCGTCGATCCTCGATCACCGCACCCACCCCACCCGCATCGGCACCGGCACCAGCGCCTTGGTCGCGGCCGCGGCCGCGGCCGCGACCATCGTCTCCGGCACCGCCGGCGGTGGCCGTGCCACCGGACCCGCGCCGGCGGAGCGCGTCGCTCACGAGTGCATCCAGGGCCGCTTTCACCGGTGCGGCCGTGACCGGGTCGAGCCGGGCGCGCAGGTGGAACACGCCGTCGGCATCTTCGCGGAACGTCAGTGACCGCTCCTCACGCATCCGTTCATCGGACCGAGCCAGTCCCTCGGCATCGAGCGTCGCCTCTGCCTCCTTGACGGCACGCCCCACCAGCGACAGCGGCGCGCCCACCGCGACCCCCACAAGCCGTTGCTCGTATGAACCGATCAGCCCCGCGTCCGCGCGCAGCTCGACGCGGCGCAGCATGCCCGTGATCAGATTCGCCGCCTCGATGCTCAGCGCGCCCGCGTCGAGCCCCGCGCGTACGTACGCGTACTTCGCCGGCGTCGCCTCGCCCGTGAACGACTCGCCTGCCCGGGTCGCTTCACCGACCGCGAGCAACCTGGCCGCCTCACCCTGCCCGCCGCCGGTCGCCGATGCGACCAGACGTGCCGGACTCGAGTGCCCGTACCGCTTCGCCAACCCGTCTGCCCCGAACTCCGGTGCCGAACGCCGCGCGACCTCGGTACCGGCCCGAGCCAGGAACGACTCCACCGCACGTTTGAGGCGCGCCGCACGCTCGACCACCCGCACCAATCCGTCGCCGCTCAATGCCTCGAACGCCCGCTCCCCGACTGCATCGGAATCAGGCGCCGCACCGAGCGCCGGCTGCGCCGCCGTCCACGCGGCGGCGAGCTCACCCACCTCGGCATGCAGCCGGTCGATCGGAGAGGTCGTCATGCGAAGCAGTCTGCACCCACCCACTGACATCCGGTGAACGGGAAAATACGACTTGATCGGGACAATTCTTTCTTGGATGGCACGCTCTCTGCGGAGGAGCCGTCTTCTCCGAGGCGTCATGCCGTGTCAACGCCCGATGCCCGGCGAATCGGGTCGGGCCAAACCGGCTCATGCAGACAAGCGCGCCTGAATCTTCGACAACAGTTCCTCCGGGAATGGCGCTTCGACCCAACGGCGGCGATACTCTTCGGCACCGTGTTCGGCCAGCACCTTCGCAGAACCCACCGCAATGGCCGTCGCGAGATCCGCGAGCGGGAGCGCCTCCGCGAACTTCAGCACGCCAGATCCGTCGGGTTCGCGCACCCAATCGTCGAACCACAGAATGCTGAGGTTGACGCCTTCTCCCGAGCGTTCGAGGAGCCACCAATACTGGCCGGGCTCTTCCCACCACACGCAGCGCGATGAACCAGCTCCGGCGAGAAGGTCGTCGACAGCTTGCAGCAGGTCTCCGAGCGCATCTTGGATGTATGAGGCCGAGAGCGGAAGGGTCGCATCCTCATGGCGAACAGATGCCTTGGCCCAACCCGTGCCGGTGAGCCAGTATTCGAACTCCACCGGCTCATCCTAAGGAACACTGTCGGCGTGACCCTCGCAGCTCACGGTTGCTACTTCTTCGCGTCCTTCTTGACCTCGGTCTCGCCGCTCAAGGCGGCGATGAAGGCCTCCTGGGGCACCTCGACGCGGCCGACCATCTTCATGCGCTTCTTGCCCTCCTTCTGCTTCTCGAGGAGCTTGCGCTTGCGTGAGATGTCGCCGCCGTAGCACTTCGCGAGCACGTCCTTGCGCATCGCGCGGATCGACTCCCGGGCGATGATGCGGGCACCGATGGCGGCCTGGATCGGCACCTCGAACTGCTGCCGCGGGATGAGCTCGCGGAGGCGGCCGGTCATGAGCACACCGTACGCATACGCCTTGTCGCGGTGCACGATGGCGCTGAACGCGTCGACCTGTTCGCCCTGCAGCAGGATGTCGACCTTCACGAGGTCGGCAGCCTGGTCGCCGACCGGCTCGTAGTCGAGCGACGCGTAGCCGGCCGTCTTCGACTTCAGCTGGTCGAAGAAGTCGAACACGATCTCCCCGAGCGGGATGGTGTAGCGGATCTCGACCCGGTCCTCACCGAGGTAGTCCATGCCCATGAGGCTGCCCCGGCGCGACTGGCAGAGCTCCATGATGGTGCCCACGTAGTCCTTCGGCGCGAGGATCGCGGCCTTCACCATCGGCTCGCGAACCTCGGCGATCTTCGCGCCGGTCGGGAACTCGCTCGGGTTCGTGACCGTGACCGTCTTCTTGTCCTCGGTCGTCACCTCATAGACCACCGAAGGCGCGGTCGCGATGATGTCGAGCCCGAACTCGCGGCGCAGCCGCTCGGTCACGATCTCGAGATGCAGCAGCCCGAGGAATCCGGCGCGGAAGCCGAAGCCGAGCGCGACCGACGTCTCGGGCTCGTAGATGAGCGCCGCGTCGGAGAGCTTGAGCTTGTCGAGCGCCTCGCGCAGGATCGGATAGTCGCTGCCGTCGATCGGGTAGAGGCCCGAGTACACCATCGGCAGCGGCTCGGTGTACCCCGCGAGCGGCTCGGTCGCGGACTTCAGCGCCGTCGTCACCGTGTCGCCGACCTTCGACTGGCGCACGTCTTTCACGCCCGTGATGAGGTACCCGACCTCGCCGACGCCGAGGCCCTTCGTGGGCGTCGGCTCGGGCGCGCTCACGCCGATCTCGAGGATCTCGTGGGTCGCCCTCGTCGACATCATCTGAATCCGCTCGCGCGGGTTCAGGTGGCCGTCGACCATCCGGACGTAGGTGACCACGCCCCGGTAGCTGTCGTAGACGGAGTCGAAGATCATCGCCCGCGCCGGAGCATCCGCATCGCCGACCGGGGCCGGGATGCGCTCGACCACGCGATCCAGCAGCTCCTCGACGCCGAGGCCCGTCTTGCCCGACACCTTGAGCACGTCGTCTGGCGAGCCGCCGATGAGATCGGCGAGCTCCTTCGCGTACTTGTCGGGGTCCGCGGCCGGCAGATCGATCTTGTTCAGGACCGGAATGATCTCGAGGTCGTTCTCGAGCGCGAGATAGAGGTTCGCGAGCGTCTGCGCCTCGATGCCCTGCGCGGCGTCGACCAGCAGGATCGCGCCCTCGCAGGCCGCGAGCGAACGCGAGACCTCGTAGCTGAAGTCCACGTGGCCCGGTGTGTCGATCATGTTGAGCGCGAACGAGCCGTCGCCGACCTGCCAGGGCATGCGCACCGCCTGGCTCTTGATCGTGATGCCGCGCTCACGCTCGATATCCATGCGATCGAGGTACTGGGCGCGCATGTCGCGATCGGCGACCACGCCCGTGATCTGCAGCATGCGGTCGGCGAGCGTCGACTTGCCGTGGTCGATGTGCGCGATGATGCAGAAGTTGCGGATCAGCGCGGGATCGGTGGCGGCAGGCACCGGCGGGTTGGCGGCTCTCGGAGACATCCTGACGATTCTCCCATGACTGGGCGCGCGCGCCGGACTGCGGGCCGGACACGCGACGGCGCGACGCGTCCGCGGGGCGCGACGGCGCGACGCGAACGGATGCCTCCGCGCTCCGCGCGTCTCCGCCGTTCGATGGATTCCCCGCGTCGCGGGCCACGGCTACGCTGGCACCACCATGACCGTGCTCGAGGCCCAGCCCGGCGCCGCACCCGTCGCCCCGTCCGCGCTGCGGCCGGTGTTCACCGCCCTCCGCGGCGGGCTCCATCTGCTCGTCGTCGGCCTCGCGCTCTTCGTCGTCGTCCGCGCCCTCTTGGCCGACGAGCCGACCGAGGTCCCCGTCGCCGTGCTGACGGTGCTCTTCCTCGTCTGGTACGGCGCCGGCGTGGCCGCCGCACACCGGCACTTCCCGCTCTGGCCGCGCGTGCTGTGGCTCGTCGGCCTGCTCGCGCTGTGGATCGCGCTCAGCGCGCTCACCCCCGACGCGGCGTTCCTCGCGTTCCCGCTGTTCTTCCTCGAGCTGCACATCCTGCCGCCCGCGATCGCGGTGCCGCTCGTCGTCGTGACGTTCGGGCTGTCGGTGTGGGGCACGACCATGCACCTCGGGTTCGAGGTCGGCAGCGTGCTCGGCCCGCTCATCGCGGCGGGCGTCGCGATCGTGATCGGGCTCGGCTATCACCAGATGGCCCGCGAGACCCGCGACCGCCAAGCACTCATCCTCGACCTGCTCGCGACCCGTGAGGAGCTCGCCGCGGCGAGCCGTGAGGCGGGGTCGCTCGCCGAGCGCGAGCGCCTCGCCCGCGAGATCCACGACACCGTGGCGCAGGGCCTGTCGAGCATTCAGATGCTGCTGCACGCCGCGGAACGCGAGGTCGACGACCCGAGCACGCTCGGCCGGCTCGAACTGGCCCGGGAGACCGCGGCCGAGAACCTCGCGGAGACCCGGCGATTCATCCGCGAACTGACGCCGCCCGCCCTCGACGACCGCACCCTCCCGGCCGCGCTGCGCCGGCTCGCCGCGGCCACCACCGAGCAGGCCGCGCAGGCGGGCCGCTCCACCGAGGTGCACTTCACCGTGAGCGGCGAGGCCGCCGCGCTGCCGATGGCGCTCGAGGCGACCCTGCTTCGGGTCGCACAGGCGTCGCTCGCCAACGTGGTGCAGCACGCCGACGCCTCGCACGCCGAGCTCACGCTCACCTATCTCGGCGACGAGGTGGCGCTCGACGTGGTCGACGACGGACGCGGGTACACACCAGGACCCGGCACCGGATTCGGGTTGACCGCGATCCAACAGCGCGTCGAGCGGCTCGGCGGCCGTGCCGTCGTGGAGTCCGCGCCGGGCGACGGCACGGCTGTCTCGGTCAGACTCCCGATCGGAGGCGTCGCATGATCCGCGTCCTGCTCGCCGACGACCATCCCGTCGTCCGCGCCGGCATCCGAGCCCTGCTCGATGCCGAGCCCGACCTGCTCGTCGCCGAGGAGGCCGGCACGGCGGCCGAGGCGGTCGAGCTCGCCGTCGCGCGCGACGTCGACCTCGTGCTCATGGACCTGCAGTTCCCGGGCGATCTGCAGGGGGCAGAGGCGACGCGGCGCATCCGTGCGAGCGTCGGCGCGCCGCAGGTGCTGGTGCTCACGAACTACGACACGGACGCCGACATCCTCGGTGCGATCGAGGCCGGCGCGAGCGGCTACCTCTTGAAGGACGCACCGCCCGCCGAACTCGTCGCCGCGGTGCGCGCCGCCGCGGCCGGCGAGACGGCGCTCGCCCCCGCCGTCTCGTCGAGACTGCGCGCGGCGCGCGCGGCCGACCACCAGCTCACGGTGCGCGAGACCGAGGTGCTCACGCTCGTCGCCGCGGGCCGCTCGAACCGGGACATCGGCCGCGCCCTGTTCCTCAGCGAGGCGACCGTGAAGTCGCATCTCGTGCACATCTTCGCCAAACTCCGCGTGGGCTCGCGCACGGCGGCGGTCGCACGCGCCAGAGAGCTCGGACAGATCCGGGGAGCGTGAGCGAGCATGCCCAGAGCCCGCGTCGTGCTGCTGCACGGCATCCGCACGTCGGCCACCATGTGGCGCAACCAGGTGCTGCCCTTGGCCGAGCACGACCTCGAGGTGCACGCCGTCGACCTGCCCGCGCACGGTACGCGGATCGGCGAGCCGTTCTCGCTCGAGGCGACGTTCGATGCGATCGACGAGGCGTTGAACCCCGGCGGCGGCGATGCGGGCGCGCCGGACGATGTGCCGCGGCTGCTCGTCGGGCTCAGCCTCGGCGGCTACCTCGCGATCGAGTACGCGGCGCGCCGGCCGGACCGGCTCGACGGGCTGGTGGCGGCCTCGTGCAGCACGCGTCCGCGAGGGGTCGCGCTCAAGGGGTATCAGCGGCTCGCCGCGGCGATCAGCCGACTGCCCGACCGCGGCCGGGGGCTCAATGACACGATGGCTCGCTGGTTCCTGCCGCCGAACGCGGTCGAGGACGTCATCGCCGGAGGCGTCGCGCTCGACGTCATGGCGCCGGCGGTCGGCGCCGTCGGCGAGCTCGACATCGAGGACGCGTTGCGTCGGGTCGAGTGCCCGGTGTGGTTGGTCAACGGCCGGTTCGATCACTTCCGGATCGAAGAGCGACGGATGCTCCGGGCGGCACACGATGCTCGTCTGATCGTGATCCCGGGCGCCACCCACCTGGTGAGCCTCGTCCAGCCCGAGGCGTTCACCGCCGCGATCCTCGGCGCGGTCGCCGAGCTCGACCGCCGTCGTGCCATCGCACGACGCGGAGCGCGCCGCACCTGAGCGCTCCGGCGGCGCGCGCACGCGCATTGGAACCGCTCGCGCGAAGCTGGTATCGTTCTTTGTTGGCTTGCGCGCGGGTCCCACCCCGCGCGATCGTCGGCCACGAGTCCCTCTACCTCGTGACGGCATTCACTCACCCGCACCGAAACGAAAGACACACCACGTGGCAAACATCAAGTCGCAGATCAAGCGCATCCGCACGAACCTGAAGGCGCAGGAGCGCAACAAGGCCGTCAAGAGCGAGCTCAAGACCGTCATCCGCGCGACGCGCGACGCCATCACCGAGGGCGACAAGGAGAAGGCCACCGCCGCGCTCCGTGTCGCGAACCGCAAGCTCGACAAGGCCGCCTCGAAGGGCGTGATCCACAAGAACCAGGCCGCCAACCGCAAGTCGGCCATCGCGAAGCAGGTCGCCGCGCTCTGACGCACGGCGCCCACGCCCGAACGGCCCCGCACCCCTCGGTGCGGGGCCGTTCTGCGTCCGGCGCACGCACGTCGCGCGCGCCTCGGCCCCATCGTCTGCTGTGGCGTTGGAGGTCGAATTCGGTCATGGAGGTCGAGTTCTTCCGCACTCCAACACGGAATCCGACCTCCAACGTGCAGTCTGTGGGCGGCGAGGCTCCAGACGCGCTCGGCGGGGCGCCGTCGGCGGGGCACGGTCGGTGGGGCACGGGAGAGCCGTCAGCGGCCGCGTTGGAGGTCGAACTGCGCGTCCGAGGACGGTTCATTCCGCACTCCAATGCGTCATTCGTCCTCCAACGTGAGTGCGCCCGGGGCGCAGGCAGGCGCCGGCTGTGGCGGGCTGTGGCGCCGGCAGGCGCGGGCAGGGACGGCGGCGGGCAGGAGCGAGGAGGGGCACTACCGGGCGGGCGGACGTGGGCCGACGCGACGGTGGTGACGCGACGGTGGTGACGCGACGGTGGTGACGCGACGGTGTGGTAACGCGATGGGGCGGGCGGACCGGCGGAGGCCCGTGAGGTCAGCGGCCCCGGTCGGCGATCAGGACGACCAGGCGTTCGAGGGCGAAGACCGGGTCGCGTTCGGCGCCCTTGACTGCCGCATCGGTCGCCGCGAGCGCCTCGATGACGCGCGCCAGCCCCGCATCCTCCCAGCCGACGAGGTCGCGCCGGGCGCGGTCGACCTGCCACGGCGCGAGCCCGAGGCTCGACGCGAGCTGCGCCGACGACCCCCTCGCGCCGTACACCTTCGCCATGGTGCGGATCTTCACCGCGAACGCGCCGACCATGGGGACCGGATCGGAGCCGGACTCGAGCGCTTGCCGCAGGGCGATGAGCGCCTCGCCCTGCCGGCCGGCGATGGCGGCGTCGGCGACCGCGAACGCGGTGGTCTCGACGCGGCCGCCGTAGTACTTGGCGACGGTGCGTTCGTCGATGTCGCCCGGTGCGTCGGCGAGAAGCTGACGGCACGCCGCCGAGAGCTCGCCGAGGTCGTCGCTGAACGCCGCGACGAGCGCCCGGAGCGCGGCGGGCGCGATGCGTCGGCCGGCCGCCCGGAACTCGGCTGCGGCGAAGTCCTGCTTCTCGGCGTCCTTCTTCAGCTCGGCGCAGACGATCTCGATGGCATCACCACCACCCGCACGGATCGCGTCGAGCAGCTTCTTGCCTCGCATGCCGCCGCGGTGGCGAAGGACCAACGTGGTCGACTCAGCGGTCGCCGGAAGATACTCCAGCGCGTCCAGCAGAAAGTCGTCGCTCGACTTCTCAACCCCCGACACCCGGATGAGTCGAGGCTCGCCGAAGAGCGACGGGCTCGCGAGCGTGAGCAATTCGCCGCGTCGATAGCCGTCGGCTTCCAGGTCGCTCACCTCGAGTGACGGGTCTTCGGATCGCAGGAAGTCGCGGAGCATGCCGATCGCGCGCTCCGCGAGCACGTTCTCGGGACCGGAGACGAGCACCACCGGCGCGGGCCGCACCTGATTCCACGCGAGTTGCGGGATCGCCGCCTTGCTCTTGGCCGATCCGCTGCCGCCGCGTGCTGCCACTGATGTCTCCGTTCGCCGACGCTCAAGTCTATGGTCGGCCGCCGACGCTCCCAGATCATGAGGTGATGCCGGGCCACCCACGCGCCGACGTCGCTCCGCTCAGCGCCGGCAGCGATCGTCTCAGCGCCGGCGCCGGCCGCGTCGGCGCGGGCACCGGCCGTGTCGGTGCGGACGCGCTCCGTCCACACCCGGAACGCGCCGTCCTCGAGCGAGAGCAGCGCCGTGCCGGAACGGTCGGTCCGCACGACGGCGGTCCCCGCATCCGCGAGCAGCTCGAGCAGCGACCCCGTCGGATGCCCGTACCCGTTGTCGGCGCCGACGCCGATGAGGCCCACCGTCGCGCCGAGTCGCGCGTAGAGGTCGGCGCTCTGATCGGCCGAGCCGTGGTGGGCGACTTTCACCAGATCGACGTCGGCGGGGTGGGCGTCGCGGAGCAGCCGCGCCTGCGCCGCTTCCCCGAGATCCCCGAGGAACAGACCGTCGAAGCCGGCTGTGCGCAGAGCGAGGACGACACTCGCATCGTTGCCGGGCTCCTCATCCGGCGGCGGCCAGAGCACCTCCCACGCTGCGGCCCCGAGACGCCCGCGCATCCCGGCCGTGACCTCGTGCGCGTCGGCTCCGCCGTCGACGAGCGGGCGGAGGGCACGCGTCGAACGGTCGCCGTCGAGCGGCCCGTGGATCACCGTGCTCACGCGCCCCGCGACGGCGGCGACCCCGGCGACATGGTCGGCGTCCCAGTGCGTGAGCACGAGCAGGTCGATGCGCTCGACCCCGGTGAGCGTGAGGCACCGTTCGAGCGCGGCCTCGTCGGGGCCGGTGTCGATGAGGGCGACGGCACCACCGTCTCGGATCAGCACGGCATCGCCCTGACCGATGTCGCAGGCGGCGACGACCCAGTCGCCTGGCAGGCCGGCGCGCCGGAGCGCGGGCCCGCCGATCGCCACCCCGACCGGCACGGCGACCGCGAGCAGCGCCACGCCGGCTACCGCGCGGATCATCCAACGTGGACGGCGGCGCGCGAGCAGCAGCCACACTCCTGCCCCGGTGCCCACGGCGAGCAGCAGCGCGCCTCCCGCATCGGCGACCCACGGCACCCGCGCGACCGGCAACGCCGCCACGCCGTGCGCGACGAGCGCGATCCACGTGGCCGGCGCCGCGGCGACCTGCATCGCCGCGAATCCGACCGACGGGAGCAGCGGGAGCAGCAGACAGCCGGCCAGCCCGGCCATCGTCGCGGCCGGGGCCGCCGGACCGGCGAGCAGGTTCGCCACGACGCCGTACGACGCGATCGCGGGGTCGAGCAGGATGAGCACGGGCTGACATGCCGATTGCGCGGCGATGGGCACCGCGAGCGCCATCGCGAGCGCCCGGGGCATGACCCGTGACAGGCGCGCGCCGAGGGGTCCGGCGAGGAGCAACAGGCCGGCCGTCGCGCACACCGAGAGCGCGAAGCCGTAGTCTCGCGCGATCCACGGGTCGGCGGTCAAGAGCAGGATCACCGCGAGTGACAGCGCCGCGACGCCGCCGCCCGGGCGACCGAACGCGGTCGCGACCAGAACGATCACGGCCATCGTCGCCGCGCGCACCACGCTGGCCTCTGGGGTGACCAGCGCGACGAATCCCGCGAGCGCGACGAGCGCCACGAGCACCCGGACGATCCTGGGTGCGCCGCACGCGGCGGCGAGGGCGAACGCCAGCGCGGTCACGATCGCGCAGTTGGCGCCCGAGACCGCCGTGAGGTGGGCGAGCGAAGACACCTTCATGTCGGCGTCGAGCTGCTCGCCGACCGCGCTCGTGTCGCCGATCGCGAGGCCGGGCACGAGCGCACCGCCGTCGCCGCCCAGCCGGCCGGCCTCAGCCGCGAAGCTCGAACGGAGATCGGCCGTCCAGGCGAGGAATCCGGCCGGCGGCGCCGTCGCGACGTCGCCTGTGGGCCGGAGCCGGAATGCCGACGCCTCAGCCGCGGGTCCGAGATCGACGCGGGCGGAGAACGCCGCGCGCGCGCCGAACACCAGGCCGGGCTTCCCTGGGCCGATCACACTCACGGCGACCCGTGGCACCGGCGCGCCGTCGACGTCGACGATGACCGCCCGGTACCGCACGCGCGACACCTCGTGTGCCCACGCGGGCACCGCGCTCGTCGTCACCGCACGCGGCGCACTCGTGACCTCGACGACGACGTCGACCTCGCGCGCCGACTCGGCCGCCGCACGCAGCGGCGAGGCGTCGCGCACCTCCGCGGTCACCGTCACCGACTGCGTCACGAGCGCGGCCGCAGCCGTCGCGAGGAGTGCCGCCGCGATCACCGACCTGTACGCCCTTCCGAGACGTCGGCGAAGCAGGACCAGCGCGACCGCGAGGCCACAGGCCGCCGTCCATGCGACGACCGTCGGAAGCCAGCCCGGCACCCCCGCATCGGGTGCTGCGACGGTGACCCAGGCCGAGACCCACGCGAGGCAGGCGGGCGTCAGCAGACGCAGATCTCTCGTGCGAACGGGTTCGGCGCCGCGGTTCACCGCGCGCGGCCCGTCGCCGAACCCCATCGCCGACACGCGCCGGCTGGAGACCGAGCCCCGATCAGTGCCCGCGCCCCGGCCGGGCGCACCGGCCCAGCGCTGACCGCGTGCGCCCTGCACCGGTCACCGCCCGCACGCCGAGCAGGCTCGCCATCGCGGTCAGGCTCCGCACGCCGCCCAGACTCCCCGCTCCGGCCCGGCTGCCCATGCCGGCCGCGCTCCGCGCCCGCGCGACGCTCCGGGGCCACATCGCCTGCGCAACGCGCAGCGTCACGTCCGCGTGCTGCAGCAGGGCCGGGTCTCGCGGCGCCGTCGGCTGTTCCGGCCCTCGGGCCCGAGACGATCATCACAGGCCCACCAGATCGACGAGCCCGGCGAACGTCGCGTCGCCGATGCCGGCAACCTCACGCAACTGGTCGACGCTCGTGAACGGACCGTTCGCGTCGCGCCAGTCGAGGATGCGCTGGGCGAGCGCGGGCCCGATCCGCGGCAGCGTGTCGAGATCGGCAAGCGTCGCCGCGTTCAGGTGGACGAGCCCGTCGCCGGATGCCCCGCCGCCCGCCGCTCCCGGCGCACCCGCTGCGCCGGGAGCTCCCCCGGCGTCGCCGGCTGCCACCTCGCCGACCTTCGGCACCCTGATCTGCTCGCCATCGGCGACGGCCCGCGCGAGATTCACGCCCGCCGGGTCGGCGTCGCCCAGCAGCCCGCCCGCCGCCGCGATCGCGTCGACGACCCGCGCCCCCGCGGTCAGCTCGACGAGCCCCGGCCTCGCGACGGCCCCGAGCACGTGGACGAGCAGCACTGCTCCGGGGTCGCCGGCCGCGACGTCGGTCCCCGCCGTCGCGGCCTCGTCGCCCTCGGCGGCCCCCTCGGCCCCGCGGGTGATCAGCTCTCCGTGTTCACCGCCTCCTCCGGCGGACAGCACCGCGGCGACCGCCACCGCCAGCAGGAAACACACGATCGCCGCACCGACCGCGGTCCGGGCCTTCTTCGGCGCACGACGCGCGGACGCATCGAGCTTGGCCAGCGGGTCGGGGTCGTCTGCATCCATGCGGGGACCGTAAGCGACACGCGCCGCCGAAGATCCGCACTCGGCCCGAATTGTGGAGAGTGCGCCGTCGCGCGTCGGTTGTCGACACGCTCCGACGCCCTCAGGGCGCGTCGATCGATCGCGGAGACACGGACTGCCGCGACACCCGGCCCTCGGCGGCCCGCCGGTAGGCGCCGGGCGAGGTGCCGAGCTCCCGTTTGAACATGACGCCCATGTACTCGGCGTGCGGGAAGTCGAGCTCTTCGGCGATGCGGGGCAGCGTCCAATCGGTGGTCGTGAGCAGCTCAGCCACGCGTGCGATCCGCGCACGCACGATCTCACCATGCACGGTTCGGCCGAGGAGCTTCGTCAGCCGGAGGTCGAGTGCGCGTCGCGACAGCCCGACGTGACGGAGCACCGACTCGACGAGGATCGCGGTGTCGGACCGGTCACGGATGAAGCGCATGGCCGCCGCCGCGAGCGGATCGTCCACCGAGACGAGATCGGTCGACTGGCGCGTGGCGATGCGTCGGGGTGGTATCGGTCGCAAGCCAGGCGCCTGCGGCCTGCCGGCCATCATGTGGTCGAGGAGCTCAGCTGCGAGGAATCCGGTGCGCGCCGCATCCGGCTCGATACTGGACAGCTGCGGGCTGGTGAGCGTGCAGAACAGCTCGTCGTTGTCGACGCCGAGCACGGCGACCTCGTCGGGCACCCGCACCCCGGCGATCTTGCACGCTTCGAGCACCTCCTGGCCCGCGACGTCATAGCAGGCGAGCAATCCGATGGGATGGGGCAGGCGGCGCACCCACAGTGCGAGCCGCTCACGCTCACTCGACCTGCGTCCCGACGCGTCCAACGCGAAGGTGTGCGCAACGGTGCCGCGCCGCGCCGCCTCCTCGGCGAAGGCGTCGCCACGCGCGAGGGACCAGCCGTAGCGCTCGTCGCCGCAGTAGGCGAACTCTCGGAGACCGAGACGGGCGAAATGCTCCACGGCCCACGCCGCGATCTGCCGGTCGTCGGTCTCGACGATGGGCAGTTCCGGCATGAGCCGTTTGGCACTCAGATCGACGGTGGGAAGGTCGAGGGCGCGGATGACCTCGGCGGTCCCGGTCGTCTCGACGCGGGCGAGCACGCCGTGCCCGCGCCACCCCTCGAGCCACGAGTAATCCGTCTCGAGCCGACTGTGCTCGGCAAGGTACAACGACCACCGCGGGCGCTCGGCGGCGAAGCTCCGGATGCCTGCGAGCAGGCCCCGCGCATAGGCGTTCGACGTCTCGACCAGCAGCGCGACATGGCGGGTCGGTGAGGAGGTTCGCACGTAAGAATTCTACGGATCAATGCGTAATCGCGCATGGAGCCGCAAGGGTCAGCCCGCATAGCGTGGCGTCCAGGAGGTCGCTCAACGATGACGATGAAAGTACGGATTGCGCTCGCCGGCCTGGGATTCGGTGCCGAGTTCATCCCGATCTACCAGGCCCACCCCGACGCCGAGCTGGTCGCACTCTGCCAACGCAACGAGCACTCGCTCACGACGATCGCGGACCGGTTCCAGGTCCCCCGACGCTTCACCAGTTACGACGAGCTCGTGGCCGATCCCGACATCGACGCCGTGCACATCAACACCCCCATTCCCGATCACGCCGCGCACACGATCGCGGCGCTCGAGGCGGGGAAGCACGTCGCGTGCACCGTGCCGATGGCGACGACCCTCGACGAGTTGCGCGCGATCGTCGCTGCGGCCAAGGCCTCCGGGCGCAACTACATGATGATGGAGACCGTCGTTTACTCACGCGAGTACCTCCACGTGCGCAGCCTCGTGGACGACGGCACCATCGGACGGATCCAGTTCCTCCGAGGGTGGCATTTCCAGGAGATGGCCGGCTGGCCCGGATACTGGGAAGGGCTGCCACCCATGCACTACGCGACCCACGCGGTGAGCCCCGTGCTCGCGCTGGCCGGTGCGCTCGCCGAGAGCGTCGTCTGCCACGGATCCGGACGGATCTCGCCCGAGCTCACTGCACACTACGGGTCGCCGTTCGCCGTCGAGAGCGCCCTCATCGCTCTGCGCAACTCGAATGTGAGCGCAGAGATCGCCCGTTCCCTCTTCGAGACGGCACACGAGTACGTCGAGGGATTCACCGTGTTCGGCGATCGGGCGACGTTCGAGTGGGAGCAGACGCAGGATGCCGGTCACGTGCTGCACGTCGGTGAGAAGCCACGACGCGTCGAAGTTCCCGACTTCGCGCACCTCCTGCCGGCCGAAGTCGCACGATTCACCACGCGCGGCGTCTACGACGAGGACAACGAGCATCTCTCGTTCGTCCAGGGCAGTGGACACGGCGGCTCCCACCCGCATCTCGCGCACGAGTTCGTGCGAAGCATCGTCGAGGGTCGCCCGGCGGCCATCGACGCCGAGGTCGCGGCCAACTGGACCGCGGTCGGTATCTGCGCGCACGAATCGGCGATGCGTGGCGGCGAACGCGTGCGCATCCCCGACTTCGCCGGGGAGCTCGCCGCAGGGAAACAGGCCGAGGCGGTCATCTGATGGCGCCGGCAGGCCCCATCGTCACGGTCGCGACCATCTGCTTCGACGGCTTCGGCGACGAGGATTTCGCACCGACCTTCGCGTCCGCATCCGAACTCGGCGTGCGGGACATCGAGTTCAACGCCTGGTATCCGCGAAACCTCACGCCGGCCGGGATCGCGCGGATTGTCGAGCGCTGCACGACGGCGGGGCTCAGGCCCGCCGCGCTCCAGGTCTCTGCGTTCGCCCCTGGACCGGAACCGCACGATCTGACGCGCGAGGTCTCGAGGTGGATGTGGCTCCTCGACGCCGCACAGCGACTGGGCGTCTCCGTCGTCAAGGCCACCGGATCGGCGCGCGGGGAACGAGGCGGGCTCGACGCCGTCGTCGCCCTGCTCCGCGAGGTCGCTCCCGCGGCGCAGGCTTCCGGGATCACGATCGCGATCGAGAACCATGCCCGGAACGTGATCGAGTTCCCCGAGGACTATCGGCGGATCTTCGCGGATGTGGAGTCGCCGGCCATCGGAATGTGCCTCGACACCGGCCACTTCGTGGCGTCCGGCGTCGATCCGCTCGACATCGTCGACGAGTTCGCCGCGCGTGTCGTGCACGTGGACCTGAAGGACTGCACCGGTGCGGGCGGGGACTTCGTCCGATTCGGCGAGGGCGTCGTGGACTTCGACACGATCCTCTCCCGGGTCGTCGCAACCGGATACACCGGACACCTCGTCGTCGAGCTCCCGCTCGTCGATCGGTCGACGATGATCGCCGACCTCACCGCGGGCGCGGTGATCGCATCGCGCTCCGCTCATCCGAACCATCCACCCACCGAGGAATGAAGGACACTGCGATGAGAACCCATGGCAACGGTGCCATCTCCGTCAGGCCGCGTATGAACGCCGTCCGACGGCGCACGCTGGTCGCCGCGATCACGACGACGACGGCCCTCGCCGTCCTCGCGGGCTGCGCCTCACCTGGCGCGTCCACATCGTCCGGCGACCTCTCCGAGGACGGGCCGCTCTCGATCACCTGGTACGGCTCCGACGCCCGCAACGCCGCCGTGCAGGAGGTCGTCGACGGGTTCGCCGCTCAGGCGGAGGGCGTCGACGTCCAGACTCAACCCACCACGTTCGAGGCGTACTGGGACCGGCTCTCCGTCCAGTCGTCCGGCAACACGATGGCCTGCGTGGTCGCGATGCAGTCCCGCTACGAGGCGCGATACGAAGCACGGGGCTCGCTTCTGGTACTCGACGACCTCATCGCGGACGGCACGATCGACGTCTCGGGGATCCCGGACGAGGTGCTCGAAAGCCAGCGCGCCTCCGACGGCAACCTCTATGTCATCCCGTTCGGCATCTGGTACGAGGGTGCCACCCTGAACATCCCCTTCATCGAGCAGTCCGGGCTCGCCGCGCCCGACGCCGACACCTGGGAGGACTACCTCGAATGGGGTGCCGCAGCGGTACCCGCGATGCCCGACGGCGTCTGGCCCCTCACCGACCGAGGCGGCGAAGTGACCCAGTTCCAGGCCTTCGCCATCGAACGCGGTGAGAACCTGTTCGAGGACGACGGCATCGGGTTCAGCGCAGACACCCTCGTCGACTGGCTGGAGCTGTGGTCCGGTGCGATCGAAGACGGCGTGGTGCCGCCCGCGGGCACGACCGCTGAGCAGGTCGGCGTGCCGACCGCGCAGACACTCGTGGCGCAGGGGCGGGCGATGGTCTCGAGCACGGGCGACAACAACATCTCCGACATCCAGCTGACGCTCGATCAGAACGGGCTGGGCACCGTCTCGATCGCGCCGTCGCCGACAGGGACGAAGCCGCAGGTAGTGGGGACCAACGGCTGGGCGATCTCGTCGAACTGCGGGAACACCAAGCAGGCCACGGCCTTCATCGACTACTTCGTGAACTCCGACGAGGGTGCCACGATCCTGCAGGCGCAGACCGGTCTGCCTCCCGTGTCCTCCGTGCTCGACAGCCAGATCGCACGGCCTGAGACGTCCGCCGCGATCAAGGAGCGCGCGGCGCTCTACCAGCAGCTGCTCGCCGACGGCGCCGTCGTCGATGTCTGGCCCGATGCGACCCAGCAGCTCGTCACCCAGTTCCGCACCGCGTACGAGGAGGTCGCGTTCGGACGCATGTCGGCCGAGGACTCCGCCGAGACGTTCATCGAGCAGGCCGAGGCCGCGCTCTCCGGCTTCTGATCCGCGGGTCGGGGGCGTGCGCCCGCGCACGCCCCCGACCGCCAGAAAGGCGATGATGACCTCACTCTTGAAGCGCGAAGACCTCGCGCACGTCCCTACGGCCCCCGCCCCCGGCGGACCACCCGCCGTCGGCCGGCGGACCTGGAGCGAACGCCGGCGATCGAACGTCGCGGCGTACGTGTTCCTGAGCCCCTGGCTGCTCGGATTCTTCGGCATCACGGCGATCCCGATGCTGGCGTCGCTGGTGCTGTCGTTCACGAACTTCTCCGGCTCGTTCCAGACGATGCAGTGGATCGGGCTCGAGAACTACCGACTGATGTTCTTCGTCGACCCGGCGTACTGGGGCTCGGTGCGGGTGACGTTCCTCTACGTGTTCCTCTCGGTGCCGGTCATGCTCGCCTTCGCGCTCCTGATCGCGACCGTGCTGAACCGCGGCATCCGTGCGCTGGGTCTCTACCGCACCATCTTCTACATCCCTTCGCTCCTCGGCGGCAGCGTCGCCATCGCGGTGCTCTGGCGCTTCGTGTGGGGTGAGACCGGGCTGCTGAACAACATCCTCGCGTGGTTCGGTGCGCAACACGGCAGCTGGATCGGCGACCCCGACACCGCGCTCATCACGATCATGGTGCTGAACGTGTGGACCTTCGGGTCCCCGATGATCATCTTCCTCGCGGGTCTGCGTCAGGTGCCCGGAGAACTCTACGAGGCCGCAGCCCTCGACGGCGCCGGCCGGTGGGCGAGGTTCCTTCACATCACCCTGCCCTCCATCTCGCCGGTCGTGCTGTTCAACGGCATCCTCGCGATCATCGGCGGGTTCCAGGCGTTCACACAGGTCTATGTCGTGAGCGGCGGCACCGGCGGACCGGCGGGCTCGACGCTGTTCTACACACTGCTGCTGTATCAGCGCGCCTTCAGCGAGCTGCGGTTCGGCTATGCGTCGGCGATGGCCTGGGTGCTGCTGGTCGTCATCGCGGCGGCCACCGCAGCGATCTTCGCCAGCGGGCGGTTCTGGGTGCACTACGGGAACGAGGACGATCGATGACGCTCACCATGGCCGGCTCCACGGCGCGCACCGGCACGGCGTCCTGGCGCGTACGGCGGATCCTCATCCACGTCTGTCTCGTCTCAGCCGCGTTCGTGATGGTCTATCCGCTGCTCTGGATGACGGCCTCGGCGTTCCGGCCGCCCGAGCAGGTGCTCGTCGAGAACGGCCTGTTCGTCGCCGACCCGACGCTCGAGAACTTCGAGATCGGCTGGCGCGCGATCGGCACGACGACGTTCGGCACGTTCTTCACGAACTCGATCATCATCGCGGTGTTCGCCGTGATCGGGAACGTGATCTCGTGCGCCATGGCGGCGTACGCGTTCGCGCGGTTGAAGTTCCGCGGGCGCAAGGTGTGGTTCGCGCTCATGATCGGCACGATCATGCTCCCGTACCACGTGCTGCTGATCCCGCAGTACCTGTTGTTCAGCCAACTCGGCTGGGTCGACACCTTCCTCCCGCTGATCGTGCCGAAGTTCCTCGCCACCGAGGCGTTCTTCGTCTTCCTGCTCGTGCAGTTCTTCCGGCTGATCCCGGGTGAGCTCATCGAGGCGGCGCGAATGGACGGTTGCGGCCATGCGCGGATCTTCCTGCGCATCATCCTGCCGTTGTCGATCCCGGCGCTCGCGACCACCGCGGCGTTCTCGTTCATCTGGGCGTGGAACGACTTCCTCTACCCGCTGATCTACCTGACCAGCCCCGCGAACTACACCGTGCCGATCGGCCTCGCGATGTTCGTCGACGCCTCAGGCACATCGAACTACGGCGGCCTGTTCGCGATGTCACTGCTGTCGCTGCTGCCAGTGATCGGCTTCTTCCTCGCCTTCCAGAAACTCCTGCTGAACGGCATCTCGACGACGGGACTGAAATGACCTCCGCATCCATCACTCAACGTCGCTTCGACGGCCGTGTGGCCGCCGTCACCGGCGCGGCTTCCGGGATCGGCCGCGCGACGGCGCTCCGGCTCGCCGCAGAGGGCGCGCACGTGGTCGTGATCGACCGGGCGGCCGAGGACGCCGAGCGGACGACGACCGCGATCCGCACCTCGGGCGGATCCGCCGAGACCGTCGTCGTCGACCTCGGCGACGACGCAGCGGTCTCCGCCGCGGGGACCTCGCTGGCCACACGACATGCGAGACTGCACGCGCTGGCGAACTGCGCGGGCGTCGTGCACGTCGACGGCTCGCAGGAGAACCCGTTCCTCGAGCGCGGACTCACCGGGTGGGACCTCGTCATGGGCGTCAACGTCCGCGGGCTCGCGGGCCTCGTCCTCGCCGTCGCCCCGGCGCTCGTCGCCGCCCGCGGTGCGGTCGTGAACGTCTCGTCCGAAGCGGCGTATCGTGCACGCGCGGGCCGCTGGATCTATGACGCGAGCAAGGCCGCGGTCGTCTCGGTGACCCGGTCGATGGCCGCGGCGTTCGCCCCCGACGGCGTTCGCGTCGTCGGGGTCGCCCCCGGCGGCACCATCACGGAGATGCATCTGCAAGACCACGCCGATCCGGAGGCGGCACGCGAACGCATGCGGCACGGCGCGAACGGCAACCTGCTGAATCGGCTCGCCGAGCCCGAGGAGATCGCCGCGGCGATCACCTTCGCCCTCAGCGACGACGCGAGTTTCATCACGGGCACGACGCTCGCGGTCGACGGCGGCGGAGCGGCGAGCCGATGAGCACGAGATACGGCCTCATCGGACTCGGCAACGTCGGCGCCGACCTCGCGCGGGACGCCGTCTCCGCAGGGCTCGACGTCTCGGCCTTCGACATCGACCGCGCAGCACTCGATCGCGCCGTCGATGCGGGAGTGGCCCCCCGCGCTGACGCGAGCATGGTCGCCGCGGAGGCCGATGTCCTCATCCTCTCGCTCCCGAACTCGCCGATCGTGGACCGAGTGCTGGCCGACGGGGTCTTCGACTCGTTGCGCCCGGGATCCCTCCTCATCGACATGAGCACGAACCTCCCCGCTCGTGCCGTCTCGCTCGCCGCGGAAGGCCGCGACCGAGGGATCCGGGTGATCGATGCGCCCGTCACGTATGGGCAGCACGGCCTCGTCTCGTACGTCGGCGGGGCTGGCGCCGACCTCGAGCATGCGGCGACCTGGCTGGACGCCTCGGTGGTCGAGTGGATCCACGTCGGCCCGAACGGACACGGGCAGTACGCCAAGCTCGCGCAGAACATGCTGAGCGGCGTCGGGATGGGCATCGTCGCAGAGGTCCTGGGATTCGCGCGCGCGGCGGGACTGGACCCCGGCACCCTGCACGACGCGCTGCGACCGACGGGCGCGTACTCGGGGCTGATCGAGCGTGTCCTCCCCGCGATGCAGGAGCGACGGTACGGCTCGGCCGGCACCATGGCGCTGCACGCGAAGGACATGGGGTACGCGCTCCAGACCGCCGGCGACCTCGACGTGAGACTGCCGTTCACGGCCGCGCTGCACGACGTGTTCGAACAGGTGCTCTCGGTCGGAGATCGCCGCTGGGGGCAGACCGCGCTCATCGAGTGGTGGTCTCCTTCGACTGCCCGACCGGACGACGGCCGGGGCGCGGCCGCATGACGCGCCCGATCGGAGTCGGCCTCGTCGGGCTCGGCAACAGCGGCTGGTTCTATCACGCGGAGGGGACGATCGAGCGGTCGTCCGACTTCGACCTCGTCGCCGTATGGTCGCGGACCCCCGCGCGCACGGCAGCCGCGGCCGAACGGTTCGACGCTCGCGGGCACGACGCGTGGGAACGCCTCGTCGTCGACGAGGCCGTCGACGTGGTCGTCGTCGCGACTCCCCACCATCTGCACGCCCCCGTCGCGCTCGCGGCCCTCGCTGCGGGCAAGCACGTCGTCGTCGAGAAGCCGATGGCGATGAACGCCACGGAATGCGCCGCGATGATCGCCGCCGCGGAGCGCGCCGGGCGAGTGCTCACCGTCTTCCACAACCGTCGCTGGGAACCCAGCTTCCTGCTGCTTCGCGAGCTCGTCGACTCGGGCGAGCTCGGTGAGGTCTGGCGTGTCGAGGAACGCCGGATGCACCGCGGCAGATACACGGTGCCGGGGGTCGATCGCCCGCACGCAGGTTCGGATCTGGCGTTGTGGGCTCACGAACCGGCCGGCGGAGGCGGCGTCACGAACCTGATCTCGCCACACCTCGTCGACCATCAACTCACGCTGCACGGCGGACCGCCGTCGACGGTGTCCGCGGTCACCCACACATTCTCCGATGACCGGGTCGACCACTACCTCGACCTTCGGCTCGGGTTCCCCGAGGGTCGGCTCGCGCGGATCGAGGTCTTCCGCGAAGACGTCGTCGACCTGCCGAAATGGGCGCTCTGGGGCACCCTCGGCACGGCGGTGTGCCCCGACTTCGAGACGTTGCGCGTCACGCTCGCAGACGGGCGGACCCGCACCTATGCCGACCTCGCCCCGCTCCAGGCCTGCGACGAGTTCTATGACGGGCTCGCGGCAGCGATCCGCGACGGCTCACCACCTCCCGTCGACCCGCGCGATGCGGCCGCCGTCGTCCAGGTGATCGACCTCGCGCACGCCTCGGCGCGCGCTGGCGGAACGCTGCTCGAGTCCAGCTGACCCCGTCGCGGCTGCACGTGCGGCAAGATGGCCGTGGTGGCGACTCCGCTCCCAGTCGACGATTCGGAGGCCGCATGATCTCCATTCCCGCAGGGACCCTGCTCATCGGATCCGACGAGTACTACCCCGAAGAAGGGCCCGTGACCGAACGCACGATCGAGGCGTTCGAGCTCGACGAGCACCCCGTCACGAACGCGCAGTTCGCACGCTTCGTCGAGTCGACGGGATACGTGACCGTCGCCGAACGGCCGCTCGACCCGGCCGAGTACCCCGGTCTCGCCGCCGACATGCTCGAGCCCGGCGGGCTGGTGTTCACGCCGACCGCCGGCCCGGTCGATCTCCGCGAGTGGCGACAGTGGTGGCGCTGGCAGCCCGGCGCGTCATGGCGCACCCCGAACGGCCCCGGCTCGACGGTCGTGGACCGCGAGGAGCATCCGGTCGTGCAGGTCGCATACGAAGACGCGAGCGCGTACGCCACCTGGGCGGACAAACGACTCCCCACCGAAGCCGAGTGGGAGTGGGCCGCGCGCGGTGGGCTGGTCGGCGCCCGGTACGCCTGGGGCGACGAGCTCCACCCGGACGGCCGGCTCATGGCGAACACGTGGCAGGGCGCATTCCCCTATCGGAATACCGGCGCCCTCGGCTGGGTCGGCACCAGCCCGGTCGGCACGTTCCCACCGAACGGATACGGCCTGTCCGACCTGATCGGGAATGTCTGGGAATGGACGGCCGATGCATGGACCCCGCGGCACACCAGCGGCCCGGGACCGGACGCCGGAGACCGACCCAACCTCCTCGCCCCCGAGACCGCGTCAGCCGCCACCGCCCGACGGGTCACCAAAGGCGGGTCACACCTCTGCGCACCCGAATACTGCGTGCGCTACCGTCCCGCGGCCCGCAGCTCGCAGACCGAGGACTCCGCGACGACGCACCTCGGCTTCCGCTGCGCGCGCTGAGCATCAAGCCCGGCGCCACCACGCCCTACCCGCGCGTGGCGATGTTCACCAGCTTCGGCGCGCGCACGATCACGTTCACGATCTCGCGCTCGCCCACAGCCCGCGCCACCCCGGCCGACGCTCGCGCCAGCTCCTCGAGCTCGTCGGCCCCGATCTTCGGCGACACCACGAGCCGGTCGCGCACCTTGCCGTCGACCTGCACGATCGCGGTCACCTGCTCCTCGACGAGGAGCGCCCGGTCGGCCTTGCGCCACGGCACGTGCGCCACGGTCGGCTCGTACCCGAGCCGCTGCCACATGTCCTCAGCGGTATACGGTGCGAACAGGTCGAGGATGACCGCGGTCACCTCGGCCGCCTCGCGCACGGCCGCGTCGCCGGCACCCGGCCCCGAGTCGATCGCCTTGCGCGTCGCGTTCACCAGCTCCATGAGCCGGGCCACGACCACATTGAACTTGAAGGACTCGACCAGCCCCGGGGCATCCGCCAGCAGCCGGTGCGTCACGCGCCGCAGCGCCTGGTCGCCGGTCTTCCACTCGACGTCCGGTGAGGACGTGATCTCGCCCGAGATCCGCCACGCGCGAGCGAGGAACTTGGCCGCGCCGACCGGCGAGACATCCGCCCAGTCGATGTCGTCTTCGGGCGGGCCCGCGAAGGCCATCGTGACGCGGAGCGCGTCGGCGCCGTGCGCCGACAGCTCGCTCGCGAACTCCACCAGGTTGCCCTTGGACTTGGACATCTTCGCGCCGTCCATGATGACCATGCCCTGGTTCAGCAGCGACGTGAAGGGCTCGGTGAAGCTCAGGTAACCGAGGTCGAACAGCACCTTCGTGACGAACCGCGCATAGAGCAGGTGCAGAATCGCGTGCTCGACGCCGCCGACGTACTGGTCGACGGGCATCCACTTCTCGGCCTCGGCGACGTCGAACGGCTTCTCGTCGTCGTTCGGGTTCAGGAACCGCAGCGGATACCACGAGCTGTCGACGAACGTGTCCATCGTGTCGGAGTCCCGCTTCGCGGGGCCGCCGCAGTTCGGGCAGGCGACGTTCACCCAGTCCTCGGCGGCGCCGAGCGGGCTCGCACCCTTGGGCTTAAGGTCGAGTCCCTCGGCGTCGGGCAGCCGCACGGGCAGGTCCGACTCGGGCACGGGCACCTCGCCGCACTCGGCGCAGTGGATGATCGGGATCGGCGTCCCCCAGTACCGCTGGCGGGAGATCAGCCAGTCGCGCAGCCGGAAGTTCTTCGCGGCGCGGCCCAGCCCGCGCTCCTCGAGCAGGTCGATCGCCCGTCGGATGGCGTTCGACTTCGAGAGTCCGTCGAGCGGCCCGGAGTTGATCAGCCGGCCCTCGCCGGTCAGCGCCTGCCCGGTCGACGCGGGGTCGAGCGGCGGCAGGTCCTCGGGCAGCATCGGCTCGCCGTGCTCGTCGAGCGGGATCACGGGGATCACGCCGGTGACCGGCTGGTTGGTGTCGACGACCACGCGCACGGGCAGGCCGAAGGCGCGCGCGAAGTCGAGGTCGCGCTGGTCGTGGGCGGGCACCGCCATGATCGCGCCGTGCCCGTAGTCGGCGAGCACGTAGTCGGCGGCCCAGATGGGCAGCCGCTCACCGTTGATCGGGTTGATGGCGTAGCGCTCGAGGAAGATGCCGGTCTTCGGCCGGTCGGTCGAGAGCCGGTCGATGTCGCTCTCGGCGCGCACCGACCCGAGGTACTCGTCGAAGCGCGTCTGCACCTCGGGCGACGCACCGGCCACGAGCTCGGCCGCGAGCTCGGAGTCGGGCGCGACGACCATGAAGGTCGCCCCGTAGAGCGTGTCGGGCCGCGTGGTGAAGACGGGCACGGATGCCTCGCGCCCCTCGATCGCGAACTCGACGTCGGCACCCGCTGAACGGCCGATCCAGTTGCGCTGCATGGTCACGACCTTCGCCGGCCACGCCCCCTCGAGCTGCTTCAGGTCGTCGAGCAGGCGGTCGGCGTAGTCGGTGACGCGGAAGTACCACTGCGTGAGGGCCTTCTTCGTCACGACCGCGCCGCAGCGCTCGCAGTGCCCGTCGATGACCTGTTCGTTCGCGAGCACGGTCTGGTCGACCGGGCACCAGTTCACCTGGCCGTCTTTGCGGTACGCGATGCCCTGTTCGTACATCTTGAGGAACAGCCACTGGTTCCACTTGTAGTACTCGGGGTCGCTGGTGTGCAGCTCGCGGCTCCAGTCGAAGCTCGGCGCGTACTGCCGGAACGACCGCTTCTGCTGGTCGATGTTCGCGTAGGTCCACTCGCGCGGGTCGATGCCGCGCTTGATCGCGGCGTTCTCGGCCGGGAGGCCGAACGAGTCCCAGCCGACCGGGTGCAGTACGTCGAAGCCCTGGTGACGCCAGTAGCGCGCGACGGTGTCGCCGTAGCCGAACGCCTCGGCGTGCCCCATGTGCAGGTCGCCCGAGGGGTAGGGGAACATGTCGAGGATGTACTTGCGCGGCTTCGTGTCGCCCGGCTTGCCGGCCTTGAACGGCTCGAGCTCATCCCACACCGGAAGCCACTTCGCCTGGATCTCGGCGAAGTCATAGGCGCCCGGGTCGGCGTGCTGGGCGGAATCCTGCTGATCGGCCACGTGACTCACAATCGGTTTCGCTGCTCGGCCGGGCGGGGACACCGGCCATGATCGAGGGCACGCCGAAGACGCGGGACGCACCCGAAGTCCCAGCCTATTCGATCGGTGCGGGCGGCTCGCCACTCAGGACAGCGAGCAGCGCCCGCGCCTTGATCCGCGTCTCCTCGATCTCCTCGGCCACATCGGACAACGCCGTGATGCCCCCGCCTGTTCCCACCGAGGCTCCCGCCGGCGTGAGCACGATCGAGCGGATCACCATCGCGAGGTCGGCGCTGCCGTCGACCGCGAGGCTGCCGAACACCCCCGAGTACACGCCGCGAGGCCCGCGCTCGAGCTCGTGCAGGATGCGCATGGCGCTCTCCTTCGGCGCTCCGGTCATCGATCCGGCCGGGAACGCCGACGCCACCGCGTCGACCGCGGTGAGTCCCGCCCGCAGCCGCGCGGCGACGGTCGAGACGAGCTGGTGCACGTGCGGGTAGGTCTCGGTGACGAGCAGGTCCGGCACGTGCACGCTGCCGAGCCGGGCCACACGCGTGAGGTCGTTGCGCATGAGGTCGACGATCATGAGGTTCTCGGCGCGCTCCTTGTCGCTCGTCTCGAGCTCGCGGCGCAGCGCCTCGTCCTCATCGCGGGTCGAGCCGCGGGGTCGTGTTCCCTTCATGGGTCGCGTCGACACCCGGCCGTCGGGCTCGACGAGCAGGAACTGCTCGGGCGAGGCGGAGAGCAGCGCCACGTCGCCGAACCGCAGGTACCCGCCATGATGGGTCGGGCTCGTCCGGCGCAGTCGCAGATACGTCTCGAGCGGGTCGGGATGCACGTCGACGTCGACCCGGTTCGTGAGGCACAGCTGGTAGGCGTCGCCCCGAGCGATCGCGGCCTGACAGGCCGCGATCATCGCTGCGTAGTTCGACGGGTCGTGTCGCCATCGCGGCGCGGCCGGTTCGCGACCGGTGACGGATGCTTCGTCAGCTGATCCGTGCACGGATGCCTCGTCGGCCGAGGCGTGCCCGGATGTCTCGTGGAGTCCGCCGATCGCGGCCGCCGTCTGCACCGCCCATTCGTCGGCGTTCGCCGACGGCAGCCATTCGAGGTGAACGGTCCGCCGGGCGTGGTCGAACACGATCGCGCGGTCGGCGAACAGCCAGGCCGCCTCGGGCGTGTCCGCCGCGGCGACCGGCACGCCGAGCCGCCGTGCGCCGAACTCGTATCCGAACCAACCGAGCCAGCCGAGCGCCGTGGGCTCGGTCGCCTCGGGTTCGGCGACCCGGTCCTGCGGGCCGTCTCCGAGATGTCGGATGCCTCGCGCGAGCTGCCACTCCCGACCCGGTTCCGACGGCGTGTCACGCGACACATCCGTCGTCCGGGCCGCCGCCGTCTCAGCCTGCAGCACCTCGCGAAGCTCGCCGAGCACGTGATCGGGGTCGGCGTCGGAGCCGGTGACGACGATCCGGCTGGCGTCGTGCGCGATCGCGATGATGCTCCGGCCCGATTCCGCGTCGATGCCGCCGTCGAGCCACACCGCGGTCGCGGAATCCACCGCCAGCGCGAGGAACACGCGTTCGGGGTCGTGCCAGCCGTCGAGCGCACGAACGGCGACGTGACGGGGCATCCCCTCAGCGTAGAGCCCGCGCCGACCCACCCGCCGCGTCCCGATCGGTCCCACATGGCGGGTGCCGCACGGACACACCCACCATCTGCGACCGCTCGGTGCTCGCCGGGGCGGGCGGCGGGGTGCTCAGCGGGTCGGAGCGTCGGTGGCGGCCGCCGGCAGATCGACGACGCGGTCGATGCCGGCCGGCACCTGTTCGGTGTGCATGACGAGCAGCACCGCGCGGTCGCCGGCCGCCGCGAGGAGGTCTGCGAGCAGACGGTCGGCGGTCTCGGCGTCGACGTTCGCCGTCGGCTCGTCGAGCACGATGACGGGGAAGTCGGCGAGCATGGCCCGCGCGAGCGCGATGCGTTGCGCCTGCCCGCCCGATACGAGCGTGCCGCGCTCCCCGACCTGCGCGCCGAGGCCTCCGCGCTCACGAACCCAGTCGGCGAGGCCGACCCGTTCAAGCACCGCGAACAGATCGTCGTCCTTCGCGGTGTCGCGTGCGAAGAGCAGGTTCTGACGCAGGTCCTCGTCGAACAACCACGGCCGCTGTTCGACGAGCCCGACCGTGTGCCGCACATCCGCGGGATCGAGCTCACGCGCTTCGACGCCGCCGAGCCGGTAGGACCCTTCGTACTCGAGGAACCGCACGAGCGCGTGCGAGAGCGTCGTCTTGCCCGAGCCCGACGGCCCTCGCAGCAACACCCGCTCCCCCGGGGCGAGGTCGAGATCCACCGGATGGGTCAATCCCGCCGGCTCGGGCTGTCCCGCCACCGCCGGCCAGTGCGCACGCACGCCGCGCAGCTCGATCGCCACCCCGTCACGTCCACCCGACGGCACGGCTGCGTACGCCCCGCGAGCACCCTCGCCGCCTCCGGGCGACACCGCGACCGGCTGCGGCACACCCGCCGGCGGCGTCTCGGGCACGGCCGTGGCGATGCGTTCGGCGGACACGCGCGCGGTGCGCCAGGCGCCGACCGCGACGGGCAGTGCGGCAGCGACCTCGGCGATCGCGAGCGGCACGAGGCACAGCACCGCGAACGCGGGGCCGTCGATCGACCCGTCGGCGAACCGCGGCAGGCCGCCGCCGATGCTCGCGAGCGCCGCGAGGCCGCCGAGCGCGGCCATGACCGCCGCCGAGGCGCCCACCGCCGCAGCCTGCGTGCGCGTGGCCCGGGCGAGCCGCGCGCCGAGCGCGTCGATGCGCGCGCGGCTCGCCGCCGCCGCGTCGAAGGCCACGAGCGTGTCGAGCGACGAGGCGTGCTCCACGATCGCGGCCTGCAGCTCGCCGCGGAGCGGCGCGATCAGCCGGATGCCTCGGGCCGACGCCGCGCGTTCGGCGAGCACGGCCACGGCGATCCCCACGATCAGGCAGCCGAGCACGGCGAACGCTGAGCCCGGGGCGAGCCACATGAGTCCGGCGACGGCCGCGATCAGCACGAGCACGGCGCTCACCGCAGGCTGCACTGCACGCAGCGTCACGAACTGCAGATCGTCGACGTCGCCGACGAATCGCGAAAGCAGGTCACCCCGGCGCAACATGCCGAGCCCGTCGGGCGCCGACGGCAGCATGCGCTCGTAGATCCCCGTGCGGATCGCGCCGAGCTGCCGGAACGCGGCGTCGTGCCCCGTGAGCCGCTCGAGGTAGCGGAACGTCGCGCGGCTGAGGGCGAACGCACGCACGCCCACGACCGCCATCGACAGGAAGAGGATCGGCGGCTGCTCGGCCGCCCTGGTGATGAGCCACGCAGACGCCGCGAGCAGCGCGACGCTCGATCCCGCCGACCCGATGCCGAGGAGCACCGCCGGCCAGAGCCGCCGCACCGGCGGGACCGCCTCGCCCAGCACGCGCCGCGTGCGCTGCGCACGCGCGCGGCCGCCGTCGGTGCCCGCAGTCCGGCCCGTCGAGCCGCCCGCGGACACGCCATCGACGCCCGCCTGCTGGCGGGTTTCGCGCTCACGGCGGTCCGCTGCGGCGGCTGGCGCGGTCGCTCGGTCGAGTCCGCGGCCCGCGGACGCGGAGCCACGCGCAGTACGGAGATCGGCCGACGTCTCACGCTGTGCTGCGGCCTGACCCGAATCGGCCTTCCTCACGGGCGCCGTCGGGCGGTCCGCGGCACGCACCTGGTCGGCCGCTCCGGTGCCCTCCGCGTCGGTATCGCCGCGCAGATCGGGGTGCTCAGACATCGGCGCGCACCCCCGCCTCGATCGGGACGATCCGGTCCGCCGCCTCGACCAACGCGGGGCGGTGCGTCGCGACGAGCACGGCACGACCTGCGCCGGCGAGCTCGCGAAGACCGCGCGCGAGCGCGGTCTCCCGGTCGGCGTCGAGCGCCGAGCTGGGCTCGTCGAGGAGGAGGAGCGTGAGGTCTCGCGCCAGCAGCCGGTGGATCGCCCGGGCCACGGCGACGCGCTGCGTCTGCCCGCCCGACAGGCCCGTGCCGCCCGGGCCCAGCGGCGTCGCCGGGTCGACGTCGACGGCCGCGAGCCGCAGCGACTCGGCGAGCAGGCGGTCGGGTGCGCCCTCGTCTCCGAGACGCACGTTCTCGGCGACGGTCCCGGCGACGAGCGCCGGCGTCTGCCCTGACCACGCGACGGCCGCGTGACCCGGCCGGCTCGCGCCGTCGATCTGGATGCGACCGCCGGCGGGAGCGAACCCGAGGATCGCCGCGATCGCACTGGATTTCCCAGCCCCGCTCGGGCCGACGAACGCGACGATCTCCCCCGGCGCGGCGTGCAGGGTCAGCCCGTCGACGACGGTCCGGTCGCCCCGGCGCACAGACAACCCCTCGATCGCCAGGCCCGTCCGGCGACGGCCTGTGCCGAGCTCCTCGGCGTCGCGATGTGCCGGTACGGGCCCGGCGCCGTCCGCCGCCGCGGTCCTGCGGCCGCGGTCGGCCTCCGTCGCGGCGTCCGGTCCCCCGTCGTCGCGGCCCAGCCGCGAGGCATCCGCTCCGTCTCCGACGACCGGCCGAGCCGAGGCATCCGTCCACCCTCCATCGCGCGCGACCGCATGCTCGCCCTCGCGACCGCCCTCGGTCGCGGCCAGCAGATCGAGCGCGTCACCCGACGCGGTCACCCCGCCGGCCGCGGAGTGGAATGCCGCACCGACATTGCGCAGCGGCACGAACACCTCGGGCGCGAGGATGAGCACGAACAGCCCGATCGCGAGCGTGAGCCCGCCCTCGACGAGGCGGAGCCCGATCGACACCGCCACGAGCGCGACCGAGAGGCTCGCGGCGAGCTCGAGCGCGAAGCCGGACAGGAAGGTCACGCGCAGCACCTTCATGGTCTGCCTGCGGTAGTCGTCGGTCACGGCCCGGATGCGGGCCGACTGCCGACGCTCGCGGCCGAACACCATGAGCGTCGACAACCCGCCGAGCAGCTCGAGGAAGGCCTTCGAGAGCGCCGTGAGGCTGTCCCACTGCCGGCGCTGCACGGCCTGGGTCGCGAGTCCGATGAGGATCATGAAGATCGGGATCAGCGGCAGCACGATGACGAAGGTGAGACCCGACAGCCAGTCGGCGCGCCAGGCCGCGAGAATCAGCAGCGGCGTCGCGATGACCGTGAGCACGAGCTGCGGCAGATAGCGCCCGAAATACTCGTCGAGGGCGTCGAGACCCGGTCCGAGGAGCGTCGCGATGCGCGCCGACGGGAACCCGGGCACGCCGCCCGGCCGGCGCTCGAGCCCTGCCAGCAGATCCGCACGGAACTCGCGCTTGACGCGCTGCGCCCCGGCGGACGACGCGGCATCCCAGGCCCACGCGGCGGCCGCGCGCACGAGCACCGCCGCCGCGACGAGCGCCGCGTCCGCCGCCGCGGCCGACCCGAACTCGCCCGCGACGAGTCCCGCGATCAGCGATGCGAGCCCCCACGCGAACGCGATCGTCGCGAGTGCCTGCACGAGCGCGAGCACCGCACCGATGCCGAGGAACATCCGAGCGCCACCGGAGCGCCGGACGAGCCTCGGATCGAGCGGTTTCACGTCAGTGCGCCGCGGCTTCGATCGAGCGGCGGGTCACACGCTTGCGGAACACCCAGTACGTCCATCCCTGATAGGCCAGCACGAGCGGCAGGAAGATGAGCGCGGTCCAGCTCATCACCGTCAGCGTATAGTCCGAGCTCGACGCGTTGGCGATCGTGAGGCTGTTCGCGGGGTCGTTCGAGGCCGGCATGACCTCCGGGACGAGCGCCGTGAACAGCGCGAGCACGGTCGTCGCGATCGTCACCGCGAGCAGGGTGAACGCGATGCCCTCGCGGCCCCGGGTGTTCGCGAGCCAGCCGCCGATGAGCGCGACCGCCGCGACCGCGGCGAGCGCCCAGAACCAGACCGTGCCGTTCGCGAGCCCCGTCCAGACCAGGAACACCGCCGCCACCACGATCGTGATCGCGCCGGCCTTCGTCGCGAGCCGCCGGGCGCGCTCGCGCAGCTCGCCCTCGGTCTTCAGCGAGACGAAGACGACGCCGTGCGTGAAGAACACGAGGAGCGTCGTGAGTCCGCCGAGCAGCGCGTAGGGGTTCAGCAGGTCGAACAGGGTGCCCGTGTAGTTGTGGCCCTCGTCGAGCGGGACGCCCTGCACGATGTTCGCGAACGCGACGCCCCAGAGGAACGCGGGCACGGCCGAGCCGACGACGATCATGCGGTCGAACCGGCGCTTCCACTCGGCCTCGGGCCGCTGGTGCCGGTACTCGAACGACACGCCGCGCGCGATGAGCGCGAGCAGGATGAGCAGCAGCGCGAGGTAGAACCCCGAGAACAGCGTCGCGTACCACTCGGGGAACGCCGCGAACAGCGCCGCCCCCGCGACGATGACCCACGTCTCGTTGAGGTCCCACACCGGCCCGATGGTGTTGATGAGCACCCGGCGGTCGGTGTCGTCCTTGCTCAGGAACGGCAGGGACATGCCGACGCCGAAATCGAAGCCGTCGAGCACGAAGTAGCCGACGAACAGCGCTGCGACGATCCAGAACCAGAGTGTTGCGAGATCCATGGTCGTGACCTCCTAGTAGACCGTCGTGGCCGGTTCGACGCGGCCGGTTTCCGGATCGGGTTCGCCCACCTCGGGCGGGCCCTTCTTAATGGCGCGGACGACGAGCTTGAACTCGACCACCGCGAGCGCGCCGTACACGAGCGTGAAGGCGACGAGCGAGATGAGCACGTCGAGGCCCGTGATGTTCGGCGACACCGCCGATTCGGTGGGCAGCAGGCTGAACACGATCCACGGCTGCCGCCCCATCTCGGTGAACACCCAGCCGACGATCATGGCCATGAGTGAGAGCGGGAAGCTCCAGACGGCGATCTTCCAGATCCACCGCTGGCGAGGCATCCGCCCCTTGCGCGTGAGCCACAGGCCCGCGACGGCGACGAGGACGTGCGCCATGCCGAGGCCGATCATCCATCGGAACGACCAGTAGGTGACCCAGATGATGGGCGTGTAGTCGCCCGGCCCGTAGAGCTCCTGGTACTCGGCCTGCAGGTCGTTGATGCCTTCGACGCAACCGTCGAACGAGTGCGTCGACAGCAATGAGAGCAGATACGGGATGCGGATCGAGAACAGCTCGCTCGAGCCATCGGGTGTGCCGAGGGTGAAGACCGAGAACGAGGCGGCCGCGCCGCAGACGGTGTCGTACGTCGCCTCGGCCGCAGCCATCTTCATGGGCTGCGTCGCGACCATCGCGAGGCTGAGCTGGTCGCCCGAGAGCACGGTTGCGGCGCCCGCGACCACCATGGTCCAAAGTCCGAACTTCAGCGCCGGGCGCATGGTGTCGAGGTGCTGGTTCCGCGCGAGGTGCCAGGCGGCCGCGGCGATGATGAGGCCGGCGGTCACCATGAACGCGGCGGCGATCGTGTGCGGGAACGCCGCGAGCGCGACCGGGTTGGTCAGCAGCTCCCAGATGTCGGTGAGCTCGGCGCGGCCCCGCTCCTCGTTCATCTGGAAGGCGACCGGGTTCTGCATGAAGGCGTTCGCGGCGATGATGAAGTACGCCGAGAGGATGCTGCCGACCGCGGTCGCCCAGATCGTCGCGAGGTGCAGCCCGCGGGGCAGCTTGTCCCAGCCGAAGATCCAGAGGCCGATGAAGGTCGCCTCGAAGAAGAACGCGAGCAGGCCCTCGAGCGCGAGCGGGGCGCCGAAGACGTCGCCGACGAATCGCGAGTACTCGGACCAGTTCATGCCGAACTGGAACTCCTGCACGATGCCGGTGACGACGCCCATGGCGAAGTTGATCAGGAAGATCTGGCCGAAGAACCGCGTGATGCGCAGGTACTCGGCCTTCCCCGTGCGGTACCACGCGGTCTGGAAGATCGCCGCCGTGGCGGCGAGGCCGATGGTGAGCGGGACGAAGAGGAAGTGGTAGATGGTCGTCAGACCGAACTGCCAACGAGAGAGGAGCAGCGGGTCGAGCAGCTCATTCACGTCAGGCCCCTTTCAGCGGCGCGTGTGATGTTTCTACTCATCGTAGAACTTTCTTCTACCGGGCGTAGAAAGTGTTTCGAAGACGAGGTATCGTGTGCATATGGCCAATCTCGGGGACCTTGAGCGCGCCGTCATGGAGCAGCTCTGGGCGAGCGACACCACGCTCACCGCCAATGAGCTGCGCGACCGTCTGACGATCGTCGGCGATGCCGGCGATCGCTCCCCCGCGACGACCACCGTGCTGACGGTGCTGGCCCGGCTCGAACGCAAGGGATTCGTCGCGCGCACGCGCGACGTTCGCCCGCACCGCTACCGCGCGCTGCTCTCGCGCGAAGAGCACACCGCCGAGCTCATGCACGAGGTGCTCGACCGCTCGAGCGATCGCGACGCCGCCCTCGCGCGCTTCGTCGGCACGGCGACCGCCCACGAGACCGCGACCCTGCGGCGCCTGCTCGACGAGCTCGCGCGACGCTGACCGTGAGCGCCGTCGCCGCGCTGCTCGGCGTGCTGGCGGTCGCGCTGGCGTGGCCGGTACCCGTCGCGCTCTCGCGCGCGGCCTGGCCGGCCCGCGCACCCGGCCTCGCGCTCGCACTCTGGCAGGCGGTCGCGCTCGGCGGCGCGCTCTCGATGATCGGATGCCTCGTCGTGATCGGCACCGCACCCGACGGGTCGATCACCGACGCGGCCTCGGCGCTGCTCCCCCACCTGCTCACCGGCCCCCTGCCTCCCGAGTTCGGGGTCATCGACCTCGCCGCGCTCACGCTCGCCGCCGGCCTCGCCGTACACCTGCTGCTCAACGTGGCCGCCACCGCCGTCCGCGCGGAACGCGAACGTCGTCGCCAGCACCAGCTGATCCAGATGCTGAGCGACCCCATGCCGGGCGAGCCCGGGACCCGGGTGCTCGCACACCCGGTTCCGCTCGCCTACTGCGTGCCGGGCCTTCGCACGGCGACGGTGCTCACCGAAGGGCTCGTGGCCGCACTGTCACGCGACGAGCTGCGCGCGGTCGTCGCGCACGAGCGCACGCATCTCGACCAGCTGCACCACCTGGTCCTGCTCTCGTTCCGGGCCTGGCATTCGGCCCTGCCGTGGTTCCCGATCGCCAATCGCGCCGAGCGGTCGGTGACGGTGCTAACCGAGATGCTCGCCGACGACGGCGCGCGACGCGCGACGGGCTCGGCTCCGCTCGTGAGCGCGCTGAGCCGGCTCGGCAGCACCGCCGAACCCGGTGCGTACGCCGACGCCGGCGGCATCGCGCCGGACCGCGAGATGCTGGTCGACCGGCTCGCGCGTCTCGAATCCCCCGCCGGCCGGCTCGCACCGTGGGCCGGCGCGCTCATCGTCACCGCCGCCGCGCTGATCGTCGCGATCCCGCTCGGATCGATGCTCACCATCCTGCACTGATGCCGCCCCGCGCAGACGCGCGGCCCGGCCCGCAACGATGGAGAGCTGACGATCATCCCGGAGACCGATGGTTCGCCCAGGCAGGGGCCGTAGGCTCGGAACTGTGAACGACGTGCTGGACTGGATCCTCGACACGGTGCAGTCGGTAGACCCTGTCCTGCGCACGATCCTCGCGGGCGTGGCGATCATGCTCGAGACCTCGGTGCTCATCGGCCTCGTCGTGCCCGGCGACACCGTCGTGATCGTCGCTTCCACCGCGATCGGCGGACCCGTCGAGTGGCTCGCGCTCGCGCTCACGGTCATCGTCGGCGCCATCGCCGGCGAGACGATCGGCTTCATGCTCGGCCGTTGGTTCGGGCCCAGGATCATCACCTCACGCCTCGGACGCAGGATCGGCGAGGAGAACTGGGCCCGCGCGCAGCGCTACCTCGACCGGCGAGGCGGCCCGGCCGTGTTCATCTCCCGCTTCCTGCCGGTGCTGCACTCCCTCGTGCCGCTGCTCGTCGGCATGAGCACCATGCGGTATCGACGGTTCATCGCCTGGACTCTGCCGGCGTGCGTGATCTGGTCGTTCGCCTACACGACGGTCGGCTGGCTCGCCGCGGGCAGCTACCGCGAGCTCAGCCAAGAGCTGCACTGGGCCGGCTACGTCTTCGTGGCCATCATCGCCGCGTTCGTGCTGCTCGTGTGGGGCATCAAGAAGCTCCTGGTGCGGATCGAATCGCGGCACATGGCGGTCGTGGACCCCGCGGCGGAGACGGACGAGGGGCCGGACACCGAAGCATCCGACCCCTCGATCGACGTGGGCGCGCGCGACCCGCGCGACGGCCCGCGCGGCGGCAGCCGCTAGAAGAGGGCCTTCTCGCTCAGCCAGTCGGCCGCGATGTCTTCCGCCGAACGCTCGTCGTTGACGCTCTCGGCGTTCATGGCGACGAGGTCTTCGGCGGTGAGCGCCGCGCTCACCGCGTCGATGACGGCGGCGACGTCGTCGGTGACCTTCTCACTCGCGACGGGCACGACGTTCGATGCGAGGAAGAGCCCCTTGGGATCCTCGAGCGTGACGAGGTCGTTGGTCGCGATGTTCGGGTCGGCGCTGTAGATGTTCACCATCTGCACCTGGTCGTCGACGAGCGCTTTGACGGTGAGCGCGCCGCCGCTGTCTTCGATGGCCGTGAAGCCCACGTCGACGCCGTACGTCGCCTGCAACCCCTCGGGTCCGTAGGGACGCGTCTCCAGCTCGGCATTGCCGCCGAGCGTGATGGGCTCGGGCACGCCCGCGAGGTCCTCGAGGCTCGTGACGCCGAACTCCTCGGAGAACGCCGCGGTGACGTTGTACGAGTCCTGGTCGGTGGCCGGCGCCTGGTCGAGCACGTGCAGCCCCTCGGGCAGCGCACCCTCGAGCTCGGAATACACCTCATCGCTCGTGCGCGCCTCGGTGTCGGGCACGTAGTACTGGAGCAGATTGCCCGTGTACTCGGGGAAGAGATCGATCTCGCCCGACTCGATCTCGGGCAGGTACACCTCGCGTTGACCGATACGGAACTGACGATCGACCTCGAAGCCGTTCTCTTCGAGCGCCTGGGCGTAGATCTCGGCGATGATCTCGTTCGAGTAGTAGTCCTGCGAGCCGATCACGATCGCGCCCCCGGTCGCGGCCGACTCGCCGCCCGATCCCTCGTCGAGCGGATCACCGGATGCGCACCCTGCCAGGGCCACTGTCGCCCCGACCGCGACCGCCGCCAGAGCGACGAGCCGGCCTTTTCCTGCTGTGAACATTGCGTTTCCCTTCATTTGGTGGGATCACCCCACAGTCGCGCGCGGCCGGGATGGCCGGGTGCGAAGCGATGCGGACCCGCGCCGGACGCGGACACCCTCAGGAACAACAAGGCGCTGGACCAGCGCGAACATTCCGTCGAGGACCAGCGCGAGCGCGATGATGAGGATCGAGGCGCCGAGCATGACGGTGTAGTCCCGGGTCTTCAGCCCGAGGAAGATGTACGTGCCGAGCCCGCCGAGGCCGATGTACGACGCGAGCGTGGCCGTCGCGATCACCTGCAGCACGGCGGCCCTGATGCCGCCGATGATGGTCGGCAGCCCGAGCGGCAGCTCGACCCGGAGGGCGATCTGGAGCTCGGTCATGCCCATCGCGCGCGCCGCGTCGACGGTCGATCGGGAGACACCGCCGATGCCCGCATAGGCGCCCGCGAGCACCGACGGCACGGCGAGGACCATCAGGGCGAGGTATGGCGCGCCGATGACGAGGCCGAGCCAGAGCGCGAGAAGCGTGAGCAGGCCGAGCGTCGGCAGTGCACGGAGCGCGCCCGAGACGACGACCGCGGGCTCGCGGCCGCGCCCGGTATGGCCGATGACGATGCCGATCGGCACCGCGATCACAATTGACCCCGCCACGACGGCCAGGCTGAACACGATGTGGAAGACGAGCCGGGCGCCGATGCCATCGGGACCTTCCCAGTTCGCGGGGTCGGTGAGCCAGGCGAGGGCGTCCGTGAAGAGGTTCACGCGGCCACCTCCGGCCGGGCATCGCTGTGGCGGGCTTCGCGTCGCCGGGCGTCACGTCGCCGACGGGCGCGCGCCGGCTGACTCCAGGGCAGCAGCCACCGGCCGACGAGGACCACCAGACCGTCGAGCACCACCGCGAGGAGCATCGTCGCAAGGACCCCCGCCCAGATCTCGCCCGCGATGCCACGCTGGAACCCGTCGGTGAACAGGCTCCCGAGGCTCTGCACGCCGATGAGCGCGCTGATGGTCGCGAGGCTCACGGTGCTCACGATGACGACCCGGAGACCCGCGAGCAGCCCGGGTCCGGCGAGCGGCAGCTCCACGCCCGAGAAACGCCGCCAGGGCGAATACCCGACCGCGGTGGCCGACAGCCGGATGTCGGCGTCCACGTCGGCGAATGCATCGGCGGCGGTCCGGACCATCAACGCGATGCCGTAGAGGGTCAGCGCGACCACGAGGTTCAGCGGAGAGCGCAGCGAGACCCCGATGACGCCGGGCAACGCGATGAGCAGCGGCAACGACGGGATCGCGTAGAGGATGCCGCAGACGCTGAGCAGCACGCCGCGCGACCACCGGTACCGCCAGGCGAGCCAGCCGATGGGCACCGAGATCACGAAACTCAGGATGATGGCCGGCACCGACAGTGCGAGGTGGACGAGGATCAGTTCACCGATGCGGTCGAGGTTCGACCAGATCCAGTTCACGAGGCGAGCACCCCGGCGGGACGGCCGTCGTCATCCACGACGATGCGGCGCCCGTCGACCTCTGCGACCCTGAGCAGGCGGCGGCCCCGGTCGGCGCCGATGAACCCCGCGACGAACTCGTCAGCCGGATTCGCGAGGATCGCCGCCGGGGCGCCCCGCTGCACCACACGACCACCCTCACTGAGGATGACGACCTGATCGCCGAGCCGGAACGCCTCGTCGATGTCGTGCGTGACGAACACGATGGTCTTGCCGAGTTCGCGCTGCAGGCGGAGGAGTTCGTCTTGCAGCTCGGTGCGCACGAGCGGGTCGACGGCACCGAAGGGCTCGTCCATGAGCAGGATGTTGGGATCGACCGCGAGGCCTCTGGCGACGCCCACCCGCTGCTGCTGACCGCCGGAGAGCTGGGCGGGGTACCGGTCGGCGAGCGACCGGTCGAGCCCGACGGTGTCCATCAGCTCGAGCGCACGGGCGCGGGCGGCCCGCTTCGACTCGCCACGCAGCACCGGGACGGTCGCGATGTTGTCGACGACCTTCCGGTGTGGCAGCAGTCCGCTGTTCTGCATGACGTAGCCGATCGACCGGCGGAGCTTCACGGGGTCGACCGTGGCCACGTCGGCGCCGTCGATGAGCACCTGGCCCTCGGTCGGGTCGACCATGCGGTTGATCATGCGCAGCAGCGTCGTCTTGCCCGAGCCGGACGAGCCGACGAGCACGGTCGTCTGATGCGGAGGCATCTGCAGGTCGACCCGCTCGACGGCGACGCTGCCGTCGGGGAACTGCTTGCGCACGCCACGGAACTCGATCATGCCGCCCACCCTCCGCGGGGGATTCCCGCGGTCCAAGCCAAACATGCCCCACCGACACGTTCAACGTCCGGTGCGGAGTGTGCCCGATGTGCTAGGCGGCCGAACCGTCCTCCGTCAGCGGAGCGAGGTGTTCGGAGAGGTAGTGGCGGACCACGGCCTTCGCTTCGTCGATGTACCGGGAATCGCCCTGCGGGTCACGCGAGTGCGCGCGGTAGACCAGCGCCTCCACCAACTCCATGGCGACGCCGAACCGGAATCGCAGCTCGGGCGTGTCGGCGATGCCGGCGAACTCCGCCGCGAGCACGCGCACCATGCGGCTGGCGAACTCCGGCTCCTCGCCGTCGTCGGAGAGCTCACGGTCCGCCGCGTGGACGACGGTGAACCCGGGCTCGTCGCGGTAGAGCCCGTCGAGCGCGTCGACCGCGGTCTCCACGAGCTGCCACCACGTGGTCAGGTCGATCTCCGCGAGCCGCTCGGCCACACGCGCCCGATACCGGTCGATCGAGCGCTCACGCAGGCCGTGCAGCACCGCGACCCGGTCCGGGAAGTACCGGTACACCGTCCCGATCGAGGCGCCGGCGCGCTCGGCGACCATCTGCGTCGTCAGCCGCTCGAAGCCGACTTCGTCGACCAGTTCGGCGGCCGCGTCGAGCAGTGCGTCCAGTCGTTGGGTGCTGCGTCGCTGGGTCGGCTCGGTGCGCACGGTGCTGATGCGCCCATGATCGGCCCCCAGGATCAGGTCGATGTTCGGCACGGAACCTCCAGTCGATAACGGCAACTATATTACCGGGCATGTAGACGGCGGGTGACCAGCCCCGCCGCCCGGCACGCGAGACGCGAACGGGCATGACAGACTGGAGGGATGCCGGAGACCTCCCCCTCCCCGGTCGGAGCCCGTCAGCGCACGACTCGTCACGGCGCGGCGCGTATCGAAGACTGGCTGCACGACGTCCGCGAGCGATTCGCGCGACGACGCGGACACCTCCCCACGGTGGTGCCGTACACCGGCTACGGCTCGACCGAGTGGGTCAGGGTCCTGTGCCGGGTGCTGCTGTCGAAACCGGTGCCGGCCGGGGCTGGCGGCAGACGTGGGCGGACCCGCGCGCAGAGCATCCGCGGATGGCGGAGCTTCACGAGCGTGCCGGTCGGCGACGTGCCCGTGATCATCGAGGTCGGCGGCCAGCGTCTCGAGGTGCTCGCCGACCGCGGCGGCGTCGTCGACACCAAGGTGCCCGTGCGGCTCGAGCCCGGCTGGCATCGCGCACAGTTGCACACCGAGGGCTCCGAGCCGGTCGAGGCGCCGGTGCACGTGATCGATCCGGAGGCTCGTTTCGGGGTCATCTCCGACGTCGACGACACCGTCATGGTGACCGCGCTCCCCCGCCCGCTGGTCGCGGCGTGGAACACGTTCGTCCTCGACGAGCACGCGCGCATCCCGACGCCCGGCATGGCCGTGCTGTTCGAACGCCTGGTGCGCGACCACCCCGGCGCGCCGGTGATCTACCTGTCGACCGGCGCGTGGAACGTCGCGCCGACCCTCACGCGCTTCCTCGACCGCAACCTCTACCCGGCGGGCCCGCTGCTGCTCACCGACTGGGGGCCCACCCACGACCGATGGTTCCGGAGCGGGCGTGCCCACAAAGAGGAGAACCTGCGGCGGCTCGCCGAGGAGTTCCCCGACGTACGGTGGCTGCTCGTCGGCGACGACGGCCAGCACGACGAGGAACTCTACGCGCGCTTCGCGGCCGATCACCCCGGCCGGGTCGCCGCCGTCGCGATCCGCCGCCTGTCGACCGGCGAGGCCGTGCTCGCGGGTGGCCGCACCAAGGCGGACGAGCACACGGACGAGGTGCCGTGGGTCTCGGCCGGCGACGGGTCCACCCTCGCCGACCAGCTCGCCGAGGCCGGCATCATGCACCCCGGCCCGCCGCAGCCCGAGCCACCCCTCGCCTGAGCCCGGCGAGCGGATGCCCCGGCGCCCGCGGGGTCAGGCCGAGGGCACCGCGGCGCGGCCCCCACGGGCACGCGCACGCGCGAACTGTGCGAGACCGCGGTTGATCTCGCGCGCCCACAGCGGACCGCGGTAGATGAAGCCCGAGTAGCCCTGCACGAGCGTCGCACCGGCATCGAGCCGGTCCTGCACGTCGGCGGCCGTCTCGACCCCGCCGACCGAGATGACGCAGAGCTCGGCGGGTACGTGGTCACGCACGAGCCGCAGCACCTCGAGCGAACGTGCGGCCAACGGCGCGCCGGAGAGCCCGCCCGCGCCGATGCGCTCCACCTCGGAGCGCGCTGTGCGCAGCCCCTCGCGAGAGACGGTCGTGTTCGTGGCGATGATGCCGTCGAGCCCGAGCCGGACCACGAGTTCGCAGAGGCGCCGCACCTCGTCGTCGGCGAGATCGGGCGCGATCTTGACCAGCAGCGGCGTCGAACCGGCCGCGGCGCGGACGGCCTCGAGCAACGGACTGAGCGCGTCGAGCTCCTGCAGACCGCGCAGCCCCGGCGTGTTGGGCGAGCTGACGTTGACCACCAGGTAATCCGCGAACGGCGCGACCACCCGTGCGCTGCGCTCGTAGTCGGCCACGGCCTCCTCGACGGGCGTGACCCGGCTCTTGCCGATGTTCACGCCCAGCACCGGCCGGTCGCGCCGGCGGGCGAGGCGCGAGAGACGCCCCGCCGCGGCATCCGCCCCGCCGTTGTTGAAGCCCATGCGATTGACCAGCGCCCGGTCCTTCACCAGCCGGAACATGCGCGGGCGCTCGTTGCCGGGCTGCGCGATCGCCGTGAGCGTGCCCACCTCGACGTGGCCGAACCCGAGCTGCCCGAGGCCGCGCACCGCGAGACCGTCTTTGTCGAAGCCGGCGGCGACGCCGAACGGCGACGGGAACCGCAGCCCCAGCGCGGTCACCTCGAGTTCCGGTGCAGGCCGGGTGACGCGCTCGACCAGCCGCCCCAGACCGAACGCCGGAAGCCATCTGATGACCCGGAACGCGAGATGGTGCGCCCGCTCCGGATCGAGGTGCGTGAGGACGTGGGTGAAGAGAAGTCGATACATGCCGCGGCCCAGAGTATCCGAATCGTGACCTGCGCGTCGTGGCTACTCGACCGGCCGCGCCGGGAGCCGTCCGTGTTCGGCTCTGAGGGCCTCGATCGCCGACTCGAAGTCGTCGAGCGACTCGAACGCCTGGTAGACGCTGGCGAACCGCAGGTACGCCACCTCGTCGAGCTCGCGGAGCGGCGGCAGGATCGCGAGGCCGATGTCGTTCGCCTCGATCTGCGACGCGCCGGTCGAGCGGATCGTCTCTTCCACCCGCTGCGCGAGGACCGCCAGGTCGGCGTCGGTGACCGGGCGCCCCTGGCACGCCTTCCGCACGCCGAGCACGACCTTCTCGCGGCTGAACGGCTCGACGACACCGCTGCGCTTGATCACCGACAGGCTCGCGGTCTCGGTCGTGGAGAACCGTCCGCCGCACTCGGGGCATTGGCGACGTCGCCGGATCGAGAGACCGTCGTCGCTCGTGCGCGAGTCGATGACCCGTGAATCGGGGTGACGGCAGAAGGGGCAGTACATGGTGGCCCCAGCCTACCCGCGCGCTGCGCGCGGGGACTCGCCCGCACGCTCCGCCGTGAAGCGCGCCGTGACCGCCTCGCCGTGCGCGGGCAGGTCTTCTTCGGCCGACAGTGCGGCGATCACCGGGGCGACCTCGCGGAGCGCCGGCTCGTCGTACCGGACGACCTGCTGCGGGCGCAGGAAGGTCGCGGCCGAGAGGCCGGACACGTAGCGGGCGGTGCCCCCGGTCGGCAGGACGTGGTTGGAGCCGGCCGCGTAGTCGCCGAGGCTCACCGGCGAGTAGGGACCGACGAAGATCGCGCCGGCGTTGTCGATGCGCGTGAGCACGGCCTCCGCGTCGGCCACCTGGATCTCGAGGTGCTCGGGCCCGAAGGCGTTCGCGAAGGCGGCGGCCTGCTCGAGGTCGTCGACCAGCACGACGGCCGATTGCGGCCCGGTGATCGACTGGCGCACGCGAGCGGCGTGCCGGGTGCCCGCGACCCGCTCGGCGAGCCGGCCGGCGACGGCCTGGGCCAGCTCGACGGAGTCGGTCACGAGCACGGCTGCGGCGAGCTCATCGTGCTCGGCCTGGCTTACGAGATCGGCCGCGACGAAGTCGGCGTCGGCGGTGCCGTCGGCGATCACGAGGATGTCGGTGGGCCCGGCCTCAGCATCGATGCCGGTGACGCCGGCGACGAGACGCTTGGCGGCGGCCACGAAGACGTTGCCCGGCCCGGTGACCCGCTGCACGGGCTCGAGCCCGATGTCGGGCACGCCGTACGCGAACGCGCCGATCGCGCCGGCGCCGCCCATCGCGTAGACCTCGTCGATGCCGAGCAGCGCCGCGACGCCCGCGACGGTCGGGTGGACCCGGCCGCCGTGGTCGGCCTGGGGTGGCGAGGCGAGGGCGATCGACCGCACGCCGGCGACCTGGGCGGGCACGACGTTCATGACGACGCTCGAGGGGTACACGGCCTTGCCGCCCGGCACGTAGAGGCCGACTCGGGCGACGGGCTGCCACCGTTGCTCGATCACCGCGCCCGGCGCGAGCACCGTCGTCTGGGCCGCGGGCACCTGCGCGAGGCTCGCCGCCCGCACGCGCTCGATCGTCGCCTCGATCGCCGCGCGGACCTCCGGGTCGAGCGCGACGAGGGCGGCGGCCAGCTCATCGGCCGGGACGCGGATCGTCGCGGGGCGTGCCCGGTCGAACCGTTCGGCCTGGTCGAGGAGCGCCTGCTCGCCGTGCGCACGCACCGCATCGATGAGCTCGCGCGCGGGCTCGAGCGCGGCCTGCACGTCGGTCGCCGCCCGCGGCACGAGGCCGAGCAGCTCGGAGGGGGTCGGACGGGTCCCGCGGAGATCGATGGTGCGCAGCATGATGCGTCAAGCGTACCGAGCGCTCAGGTGAGACAGCCCGGACCGAGCAGGCTCTTCAGCTCGCCGTAGAAGTCCGCGGTGACCCGCACGGGGTAGGGCACCTCGAACACGCGGGCGGCCTGCCCCTTCGTGAGTTTCAGCCGGACCTCGGTGTCGCCACGGTGCCGACTGAGCACCTCGCCGAGCGCCGAGATCGTCTCGGTCGTGGCGCGCACGTCGGGCATGGAGATCATGACCGGCCCGCTCTCGTCGCTCTGTCCGAACTCGGGCGTCATCACGCTGTACGCGTGCAGGTTCATACCGTCGTCGCGCATGCTGACCCGGCCGCGGACCACGGCGATCGAGTCGGCGACGAGGCCTGGCGCGAACTCCTGGTAGGCCTTGCCCATGAACATCACGGTGATCGAGCCGGAGAAGTCCTCGACCTCGATCATGCCGTACTGGTTGCCGGACTGGCGTGCCACCCGATGCTGGACGCTCGTCACGAGCCCCGCGACCGTGACGGTGTCGCCGTCTTGCGTGGCGTCGGACGAGGTGAGGTCGAGAATGGTCGTCGAGGCGTGCTTCGCGAGCGGCGCCTCGAGGCCGTCGAGCGGATGCTCGGACACGTACAGGCCGAGCATCTCGCGCTCGAAGGCGAGCTTCTGCTTCTTCGCCCATTCGGGCCGCTCGGGCACCGGCGAGGGCGCCGCCTCGCGTTCATGATCTTCGAACAGGCTGTCGAAGTCGAAGCCGACATCGCCGTTCTCGGCGGCCCGCTTCTCCTTGACCGCCGACTCGACCGCGGACTCGTGGATCTCGACGAGCGAACGCCGGGTGTGCCCGAGCGAGTCGAATGCGCCGGCCTTCACGAGCGACTCGACGGTGCGCTTGTTCGCGACCTGGATCGGCACCTTCTTCAAGAAGTCGTGGAACGTCTCGAATCGCCCCTCGGTGTCGCGCGCCGCGCGGATCGCGTCGACGACGTTGAACCCGACGTTGCGGACCGCGCCGAGCCCGAAGCGGATGTCGTCGCCGACGGCCGCGAAGAACCCGATCGACTCGTTGACGTCGGGCGGCAGCACCTTGATGCCCATCCGCCGACACTCGTTGAGGTAGAGCGCGAGCTTGTCGCGCGCGTCGCCCACGCTCGTGAGCAGCGCGGCCATGTACTCGGCAGGGTAGTGCGCCTTGAGGTACGCGGTCCAGTAGCTGAGCACGCCGTAGGCGGCCGAGTGCGCCTTGTTGAAGGCGTAGTCGGAGAAGGGCAGCAGGATGTCCCAGAGCATCTTGATCGCGGCCTCGGAGTAGCCGTTGGCGATCATGCCGCCCGAGAAGCCCTCGTACTGCTTGTCGAGCTCGGACTTCTTCTTCTTGCCCATGGCGCGGCGCAGGATGTCGGCCTGACCGAGCGAGAACCCCGCCACCTTCTGCGCGATCGCCATGACCTGCTCCTGATAGATGATCAGGCCGTAGCTCGTGTCGAGGATGTCCTTCAGCGGTTCGGCGAGCTCGGGGTGGATCGGGGTGATCTCTTGCAGGCCGTTCTTGCGCAGGGCGTAGTTGATGTGCGAGTTCGCGCCCATGGGGCCCGGCCGGTAGAGCGCGATGACGGCCGAGATGTCTTCGAAGTTGTCGGGCTTCATCTGACGGAGGAGCGAACGCATGGGCCCGCCGTCCAGCTGGAACACGCCGAGCGTGTCGCCCCGCGACAGCAGTTCGTACGCCGCGCGATCGTCGAGATCGAGGTCTTCGAGCACGGGCCGGAACCCGCGGTTGGCCTCGATGTTGTCGAGCGCGTCGTCGATGATCGTGAGGTTGCGGAGCCCGAGGAAGTCCATCTTGATCAGGCCGAGCGACTCGCACGCGGGGTAGTCGAACTGCGTGACGATCTGGCCGTCCTGCTCGCGCTTCATGATCGGGATGATGTCGATCAACGGGTCGCTCGACATGATGACGCCGGCCGCGTGCACGCCCCACTGGCGCTTCAGGTTCTCGAGGCCGAGCGCCGTCTCGAAGACCGTCTTCGCCTCGGCGTCGGTCTCGATGAGCGCACGGATGTCGCCGGCCTCTTTGTACCGGGGGTGGTCCTTGTCGAGGATGCCGGACAGCGGGATGTCTTTGCCCATGACGGCCGCGGGCATGGCCTTGGTGAGCTTCTCCCCCATGCCGAACGGGAAGCCCAGCACGCGGCTCGAGTCCTTCAGCGCCTGCTTGGCCTTGATCGTGCCATAGGTGACGATCTGCGCGACGCGTTCCTCGCCGTACTTCTCGGTGACGTACTTGATCACCTCGCCGCGACGACGCTCGTCGAAGTCCACGTCGAAGTCGGGCATCGAGACGCGGTCGGGGTTCAGGAACCGCTCGAAGATGAGTCCGTGCTGGAGCGGATCGAGGTCGGTGATCTTCATCGCGTACGCGGCCATGGACCCGGCTCCGGACCCGCGACCGGGCCCCACGCGGATGCCGTTGTTCTTGGACCAGTTGATGAAGTCGGCGACCACGAGGAAGTAGCCGGGGAAGCCCATCTGGCTGATGACGCCGGTCTCGTAGTCCGCCTGCTTGCGAACATCTGCGGGGATGCCGTCGGGGTACCGGTCGTGCAGGCCGCGCTCGACCTCCTTGATGAACCAGCTCTCTTCGTTCTCGCCCTCGGGCACCGGGAAGCGCGGCATGTAGTTCGCGCTGGTGTTGAACTGGACGTCGCACCGCTCGGCGATCGCGAGCGTGTTGTCGCACGCTTCGGGATGGTCGCGGAACACGTGGCGCATCTCGGCCGCCGACTTCAGGTAGAACTCGTCGGCGTCGAACTTGAACCGATTCGGGTCGTCGAGCGTCGAGCCCGACTGCACGCAGAGCAGCGCCGCGTGACTCTTCGCGTCGTGCGCGTGCGTGTAGTGCAGGTCGTTCGTGGCGACGAGCGGCAGCGAGAGGTCTTTCGCGAGCCGCAGCAGGTCGTCCATGATGCGCTTCTCGATGCCGAGCCCGTGGTCCATGATCTCGGCGAAGTAGTTGTCGGCGCCGAAGATGTCGCGGAAGTCGGCGGCGGCCTTGACCGCCTCGTCGTACTGGCCGAGCCGGAGTCTGGTCTGCACCTCGCCCGACGGGCAGCCGGTCGTGGCGATGAGGCCCTTCGAGTAGGTCTGCAGCAGCTCACGGTCCATGCGCGGCTTGAAGTAGTACCCCTCGATCGACGCGCGGCTCGAGAGCCGGAAGAGGTTGTGCATGCCCTCTGTCGTCTCCGACAGCAGCGTCATGTGCGTGTACGCGCCAGAGCCGGAGACGTCGTCACCGCCACCGTTGCCCCACCGGATACGCGTCTTGTCGCTGCGGTGGGTGCCCGGCGTGACGTAGGCCTCGGTGCCGATGATGGGCTTGATGCCGGCGTCGGTCGCCTGCTTCCAGAAGTCGTAGGCGCCGAACACGTTGCCGTGGTCGGTCACCGCGACGGCCGGCATGCCCTCGGCGACGGCCGCCTTCATGAGCTCGCCCACCCGGGCCGCACCGTCGAGCATCGAGTACTCGGAATGGACGTGCAGATGAACGAAGGAATCGGCGGCCACGGAACTCCTTGGGCGGTGCTGAGGGGTGGTGCGAACGGATGGTTCGGGGGCGTGTGCTGCGAGTCTAAGCGCACCCGCCGACACGAGCGGATGCCTCGTCGGCGAGCCCGCGCTCAGTCGCCGCTGAGCAGATCGAGCGCACGCTGCAGGTCGGCCGGGTAGTCGCTCGTGAACACGGCCCACTCCCCCGTGCCGGGGTGCACGAACCCGAGCTCGCGCGCGTGCAGCCACTGCCGGCCGAGCCCGAGTCGCTCGCTCAACCTGGGGTCGGCGCCGTACATGGCGTCGCCCGCGCAGGGGTGCCGCTGCGCGGCCATGTGCACGCGGATCTGGTGGGTGCGGCCGGTCTCGAGGTGGATCTCGAGCAGCGACGCGTATGGGAACGCTTCGATCGTCTCGTAGTGGGTCACGGCGTGCTTGCCGTCGGCCGTGACCGCGAACTTCCAGTCCGAGCGGGGGTGCCGGCCGACCGGTGCGTCGATCGTGCCCGAGAGCGGGTCGGGATGCCCCTGGACGACGGCGTGGTAGATCTTCTCGACCTCGCGGTCGTGGAACGCCCGCTTCAGCGCCGTGTAGGCGCGCTCGGACTTCGCGACGACCATGAGCCCGCTGGTGCCGGCGTCGAGCCGGTGCACGACGCCCTGTCGCTCGGGTGCGCCCGATGTGGAGATGCGGAACCCGGCGGCGGCCAGTGCCCCCACGACGGTCGGTCCCGTCCATCCGACGGACGGATGCGCGGCGACGCCCGCCGGCTTGTCGACGACGACCAGGTCGTCGTCGTCGTGCACGATGCCGAGGTCGGGCACGGCGATCGCCTCGACCTCGAGCGGCCGGGGCGGCTCCCAGCTCACGTCGAGCCACGCCCCCGCGTGCAGGCGATCGGACTTGTCGACGACGCGGCCGTCGACGAGCACGCCGCCGGCGGTCGCGACGTCGGCCGCTTGCGTCCGGCTGAACCCCAACAGCTTCGCGAGGCCCGCATCGACGCGGGCGCCCTCGAGCCCGTCTGGGACGGGAAGCGCGCGATGCTCCATCAGCGTGTGCCGCCCATCAGGCCTCCGCCGCGGGCTGAGCCACGGGCGCCTCATCGGCCGACCGTCGCTCGCGCGAACCGTCGAGCCCGATGCCGCGGATGGTGAGGATCATGAAGAGCACCATGCTCGACACGATCGCGATGTCGGCGAGATTGTAGATCGCCGGCAGCAGCCACGGCGTCCAGATGAAGTCGATGACATGCCCGAGCCCGAAGCTCGGCTCCCGGAACAGCCGGTCGGTCAGGTTGCCGAGCACGCCGCCCAGCAACAACCCGAACACCAGCGCCCACGCGACCGAGCGGATGCGCCGTGCGAACCACACGATGAACGTGATGACCGCTGCGGCGAGGATCGTGAAGATCCAGGTCATCCCGCTCGCGATGGAGAACGCCGCGCCCGGGTTCCTGACGAACTGCCACTGCAGCACGGTGCCGAGCACCGGAACCGCCTCGCCCTCGGTGAGGTGGGCGACGACGAGGGCCTTGCTCAGCTGATCGAGCCCGTACGCCGCGATGGCCGCCCCGAAGAGGACGGCCAACGCGGTCACGGTACTCGCGGCGCGAGCGCTTCGGTCAGCCGCCAAAGCCCTGGAACGTCGGCGACGGTGCGGCCTCGCCCTGACGGTTCGCACCCGAGCCGGAGAAGCCCTGGTTGCCCGAGACCTGGACCGGCGTCGCGGTGTCGAGCTCGCGCAGCTGGACCTCGATGTAGCTCTTGAGCTTCTGGCGGTAGTCGCGCTCGAAGACCCGCAGCTCGTCGACCCGCTTCTCGAGCGCGATGCGCTCCTGATCGAGGATGTTCATCTGCGCGCGCGACTTGGCCTCGGCCTCGGCGACGACGCGCGCCGCCGTGGCGTGGCCCTCGGCGATGAGCGCATCGCGCTTCTCGACGCCCTCGCGCACGTGCTCCTCGTGCAGCCGGCGGGCCAGCTGCAGCAGGTTCGTGGTGCTGGTCTGCTCGTCGATCTCGGACTGCGGCGTGGCCTGCTGGGTGGGCACGGCCACGGTGGGCGGCGGCGCGGCCGGCTCAGCGTAGGCCGTGGCGGGCGTCGGCGCCGAGACGGCCGGCGCCGGCGCGACCGGGGCCGTGCGCGACGAGTCGCCGCCGCGCGCCTCGGCGGCAGCGAGCCGCTGGCGCAGCTCCTCGTTCTCCTGGTTCAGGCGGCGCAGCTCGACGACCACCTCGTCGAGGAAGTCGTCGACCTCGTCCTGGTCGTAGCCCTCGCGGAACTTCGTTGCCTGGAAGCGCTTGTTGACCACATCTTCCGGAGTTAGCGCCATGGCTGCAACCCTCACATCTGTCGAACGGTTCGGAACGGATTTGCTCACGATATCAGCCTCGCCCGGTGGGTCGCAGTGCGTGCGGTCGCACCGGGTCACGCTCGCAGCAGATCGTCAGGCGCCCGGTGGGCACACGTCAGGCGGCGGCGACGGCCGTGGCCGCCGACAGCCCGGAGACGATGGTCATCAGCACGATGACCACGAGCATGGCGAGGCTCCAGCCCAGATCCAGCGCGATCTGCCCGATGCGGATCGGCGGCACGAGCCGCCTGAAGAACCGCACGGGCGGGTCGGTGACGGTGTACACCAGCTCGACGACGACCAGCCAGAACCCGGTCGGCCGCCAGTGCCGGTTGAAGGTTCGGACCAGGTCGAGCACGAAGCGCGCCCACATGACGAAGAAATAGATCAGGAGGAGCGTCGAGAGGATGCTCCAGACGACCGAAAGTGCTCCCACGACGGGAGAGTCTACGCGTGTGCGAAGAACGTCGCGTCCGCGTCGCCCTCGCCGCTGCCGGTTTCGCCCGAGACGACCACGTGCGCCGGTGACAGCAGGAACACCTTGCTCGTCACGCGCTCGATCTTGCCGTGCAGGCCCTGCGACAGGCCGCTGGCGAAGTCGATGAGGCGCCGAGCGTCGTTGTCGGACATCTGCGACAGGTTGATGATCACCGGCACGCCCTCGCGGAACGACTCGGCGATGACCTGGGCGTCGCGGTACTGGCGCGGGTGGACCGTGAGGATCTCGTTCATATCCGCCTGCAGGGTCGTGGGGACGGGCTGCGGCTGCGACTTCCGCAGCGGCGTCACTGCGGCGCCGCCCTTGGGGGCGGGTGCGGCCTGGACGACGGGCGCGGGCGCGGGCTGGCTCGCGGCCGGGGCGTGCGCCTGCGGCGTCTCGGCCTCGAGTTCCTCGTCGGCGAGTCCGAGGTAGACCATCGTCTTCTTCAGCGGGTTCGACATCGCTGCCCTCCGTGGTTCGTGAAAATCTGTTTCGAGGCTAACCTCAGGCGGGCCGATTCCCCGTGATTGCCGTGCCGATGCGAAGGTGTGTCGCGCCTTCGAGAATCGCGTCGCGGTAGTCGTGGCTCATGCCCATCGACAGCGCACCTGCGTCGGGCGCGAGCCGGCGGACCCGTTCGGAGAGCTCACGAACGCGCGCGAACTCGGGTCGGGCGGGGACACCGAGCGGTGCGACCGCCATCAGGCCGCGCAGCCGCAGCCCCGGCGTGGCCAGTACGCGCTCGACGAGCGCGTCGAGCTCGCCGGGCGCGACGCCGCCCCGCCCGGGATCGTCCGTCAGGTTCACCTGGACGAACGCGTCGACGGATGCCTCGTCGGAGCGCAGCGCGTCGACGAGCGCCGCACGGTCGACCGAGTGGATCGCACTCGCGTACGCGCGCACCTGTCGCGCCTTCTTGCTCTGCAGCTGCCCGACGAAGTGCCAGCGGAGATCGGGCCAGCTGGGCCCGAGCTCGGCGGCCTTCGCCTGGGCCTCCTGATGGCGGTTCTCGCCGACATCGCCGACGCCGAGCGCGGCGAGCTCGGCGACGAGCGAGGCGGGGTGGAACTTGGTCACAACGATCGTCGTGATCTCCTCGGCGCTGCGGCCGGCCTCCGCCGCGGCATCCGCCACGCCCTCGCGCACCCGCGCGAGCCGTCCGCCGAGCCCGCCCGGCTCACCCGGCCCGCCCGCCTGGGCGGGCCCGGTCGTCGGCGGCTCGGTGGTCACTTCAGGAAGTCGGGGATGTCGAGGTCGTCGCCGTCGTCGTCGAACGCCGGGTCGGTGACGATCTGATCGCCGGCAGGCGGGTCGATCTCGCCCCAGTTGGCGGTCTCGACGAGCTCTTCGATGTCGATCTCGGAGGCCAGCTCGCCGCCGTCGGCGATCGAGCCGCCGAGGGCGCCCGCACCGCCGAGCGCACCGGCGCCGCCGACGGCCGCGCCGACCGCCGCCGGCACAGCGGCGGTACGCCGCGCCTCGGACTGGTCCTCGAGCTGTGCCTTGGCCTGCGGTTCGCCGCCGTCGAAGCCCGCGGCGATGACCGTGACCCGGACCTCGTCGCCCAGGGTGTCGTCGATGACGGCACCGAAGATGATGTTCGCCTCGGGGTGCACGGCCTCCTGGACGAGCCGGGCGGCGTCATTGATCTCGAAGATGCCGAGGTTCGATCCGCCCTGGATCGAGAGCAGCACGCCGTGCGCGCCATCGATCGAGGCTTCGAGCAGCGGGCTCGCGACCGCGAGCTCGGCGGCCTTGATCGACCGGTCGGCACCGCGTGACGAGCCGATGCCCATGAGCGCGGAGCCCGCGCCCTGCATGACCGACTTGACGTCCGCGAAGTCGAGGTTGATCAGGCCGGGGGTCGTGATCAGGTCGGTGATGCCCTGCACACCGGCGAGCAGCACCTGGTCGGCGGTCGAGAACGCCTCGAGCATCGAGATCCCGCGGTCGCTGATCTCCAGCAGCCGGTCGTTCGGCACCACGATGAGGGTGTCGACCTCTTCCTTCAGCCGGCCGACGCCCTGCTCGGCCTGGGTCTGCCGGCGCTTGCCCTCGAAGCTGAACGGCTTCGTCACCACACCGATCGTGAGCGCGCCGATCGACTTGGCGATGCGGGCGACGACGGGCGCGCCGCCCGTGCCGGTGCCACCGCCCTCACCGGCGGTCACGAAGACCATGTCGGCGCCCGCGAGCGCCTCCTCGATCTCCTCGGCGTGGTCCTCGGCGGCGCGACGGCCCACCTCGGGGTCGGCGCCCGCGCCGAGGCCTCGCGTGAGGTCTCGGCCGACGTCGAGCTTCACGTCGGCGTCCGACATGAGCAGCGCCTGTGCATCGGTGTTGATCGCGATGAACTCGACGCCGCGCAGACCGAGCTCGATCATGCGGTTCACCGCGTTCACACCGCCGCCGCCGATGCCGACGACTTTGATGACGGCGAGGTAGTTCTGGTTAGTCGACATTTCCGGCCCTCCGTGCGAACTCTGAACCTTGAACCTTCACCTGAAGGTTAAAGTCTTGCCGAGTATGCAATTCCTGCGACGACGGTACGGTGTGCGAGCTGTTCCGCTCGGCAAGGCGCACCCGCGTGTCGCGATCCCCCGGCCAAACCCATCGGAAGCCGACGCGCGGCGCGGCGCGTCATCCGATCAGCCCGGGGCTCATCGGCGCAGAGACGTCGTAGGTCGTGACCGTTCCGGGCGGTGCCGAGCGCATGAGCTGAGCCAGCACCGTCGCCTTGAGCGTGGACTCCTCGGCGCTGCCCCACACGACCGCCGCGTCGCCAGCGAGCACGAGCCGCACATCGTCGGCCGTCTCGGCACTGGCGTGCACGACCTGCGCGCGGACGTCGGCCGGCAGGCTGCGGATCACCGCGGCCGCCGCCCGGAACCCTTCGCTCGTCACGGGACCGGCACTGATCACCGGCTGCCCCTCGGGCCGCTCGGCCGGCCGCTCGATGACCACGCCGGCCGCGTCGACGAGCTCGAGCCCGGCCGGCGTCTCGAGCACCCCGACGGGCACCCGCTCGACGATGCGGACCACGAGCGTCCCGGGCGGCAGGGTCTCCGTCGAGTACGTCTCGATCAGCGGGAACGCCTCGAGGGCCGACTGCACCTCGGCCGAGGTGATCAGGGGCAGCGGCGTGCCGAGATCCTCCGCGAACGCGGCCTGGATCTCAGCGACGGGGATGCGCGCCGCCCCCTCGATACGCACCTCACGGAGCGCCATCACCGGCGAGTACGCGATCGCGAGCAGACCCACCGACACCAGCAGCACCGAACCGGCGCCGATCAGCCAGGCCCGGCGGCGGCGGCGCGACCGCTCGGTGAACCGGCGCACCTCCTGCCGCTCGTACCGCTTCCGCGCCGCGCGCGCTCGCGCGAGGGCGCGCCTCGCCGCCCGCACGTCGGTCCACGCGGACCCTGCGCCGCCGGATCCGGACGGTGCGGATGCCTCGGACGAGTCGGGCGGCGATGAATCCGCGGATGACGGAGCATCCGGCTCGGAGCCGGCCCGCGAGCGGCCGGCCCGGAATCCCCGACGCGGCGAACCCGTGCCCTCGCGGATCAGCGGCTCGATGGGCTGCGTGGCGTCGGCGTCCTCCACCGGCGGGGCCGGGTCCGGACGCTGCACCGGAATCGGCTCGGTGGTGGCGCGTTCGCTCGCGGTGCGCGACGCGCGCGCCCCGCGCGCCCGGCCGCTCCCCCGCTCGGTCACCGCGCCCGCCGTCTCCGGGACCGGTTCCGGATGCCGCGACCGAGGCGGCCCGTCGAACCCCTGCGGCCGCCTCACGCGGGTGCCGCCCTCACTCGCGCTCCCGCTCGAGCGCGGCGAGCAGCTGCGGCACGATGCGGTACACGTCGCCGCAGCCCAAAGTGATCACGAAGTCGCCGTCGCGTGAGATCCGCGCGGTGTGGTCGGCGGCCGCCTGCCAGTCCGCGATGAACGCGACATGCGACGCGTCGGCGAAACGCTCGCTGACCAGTTCGCCCGTGACCCCCGGCACGGGGTCCTCGCGCGCGCCGTACACGTCGAGCACGACCGTCTCGTCGGCGAACCGCTCGAGCACCTCGGCGAACTCGGTCGCGAACGCCTGCGTGCGGCTGTAGGTGTGCGGCTGATGCACGGCGATGATCCGGCCGTCGCCGACGACCGTGCGGGCGGCCTCGAGCGCCGCGGCGACCTCGGTCGGGTGGTGCGCGTAGTCGTCGTAGACGCTCACCCCGCCGACGGTGCCGTGCAGCTCGAAGCGGCGGCCCGTGCCGCCGAACCGTTCGATGCCCGCGAGCGCCGCGGCCGGATCGTGCCCGAGCCCGACGAGCACGGCGAACGCCCCGGCGGCATTGATCGCATTGTGCCGTCCCGGCACGCGCAGCCGCGCCCGGTAGGTCCGGCCGTCGTAGTCGATCGCGAAAGCCACGGGACCGTCGGTCTCGACGGAGTGCACGCGCACCGTGGCATCCGCCGCCGCACCGAACGTGACGACCGCGCCGTGCGCGAGCCGATCGCGCACCCGGGTCGCGCCAGGGTCGTCGGACGAGATCACGACGAGCTCGCGGGCCCGGTCGGCGAAGTCGACGAACGCCTGCTCGAACGCCTCGCGCGAGCCGTAGTGGTCGAGGTGGTCGGGGTCGACGTTCGTGATGAGCGCGACGGACGTGTCGTACAGCAGGAACGAGCCGTCGGACTCGTCGGCCTCGACTACGAAGAGCTCGTCGCGCCCCGACGCCGAGCTCACACCGAGGTCGGCGATGACCCCGCCGTTCACGAAGTTCGGGTCGGCGCCCACGCCGAGCAGGCCGGTCACGATCATGCCCGTCGACGTGGTCTTGCCGTGCGCACCCGCGACCGAGACGAGCCGGCGCCCGCCGATCAGCGCCGCCAGCGCCTGCGAGCGGTGCAGCACGGGCAACCCGCGCTCGAGCGCCAGCTGGTACTCGGGATTGTCCTGCCAGAGCGCACCCGTGACGACGACCGTGTCGGTGTCGTCGGGGAGGTTCGCCGCGCGATGTCCGATCGCGACCGCGGCCCCGAGCTCACGAAGCGCGGCGATGTTCGCCGAGTCGCGCACATCCGAACCGGTCACGCGGTGACCGTCGCCGAGCATGAGCCGGGCGATGCCGCTCATGCCGGACCCGCCGATGCCCACGAAGTGCACGTTGCCGAGTTCGGCGGGGATCCTCACTGAGGGGTCGGGCTTGATGGTCACGTCGGTTCGGGCCTTTCGCGGTCGCGTCCGGCGGGCCTCCCGCCGGTGGATGCCCCGCGCGGGACATCTCGCTCCTTCAACGTTACGCGGGATCGCCCGCAGCGCGGGCTCCCCCGCCGAGCGCGCGATCGACGAGGGCGACCATGCGGTCGGTGCCGTCGCGGAAGCCCGCCGCTGCGGCGGCACGCGCCATGGCGGCGACGCCCGGCGCGTCCTCGAGGAGCGGCGCGAGCGTCGCGGTCACCCATTCGGGCGTGAAGGCCTGATCGGCGACCAGCAGCCCGCCGCCCGCGGCGACCACGGGCGCCGCATTGAACCGCTGCTCGCCGTTGCCGACCGGGTAGGGCACGTAGACCGCCGGGATGCCGAGCGCGGCGAGCTCGCTCACGGTGCCGGCTCCCGCGCGCGACACGGCGGCGTCCGCCAGCGCGAGCGCGAGGTCCATGCGGTCGGCGTACTCCACCATGCGATAGCCCTCGAGCCCCGGATCGGCCACCTCGCTCGACCCGCCGGTCAAGTGCAGCACCTGCCACCCGGTCGCCAGCAGCCGTTCGGCCGAGTCCACGACGGTCGTATTGATCCGGCGTGCCCCGAGCGATCCGCCCGTGACGAGCAGCACCGGGCGATCGGCGTCGAGCCCGAATGCCAGCGCCGCCTCGGCGCGCGACGCGACCCGGTCGAGGCGCTCGATCTCTCGTCTGAGCGGCATACCCACGACCTCGGCTCGCGGCAGCGGCGTACCCGCGAACGCGACCCCGGTCGCGGCCGAGAACCGCGCGCCGAGCCGGTTCGCGAGCCCGGGCCGGGCGTTCGCCTCGTGGATGGCCACGGGGACGCGGGCCCGGCGCGCGGCGAGGTACGCGGGCGTCGAGACATAGCCGCCGAAGCCGACGACCACGTCGACGCCGTGCGCGCCGATCAGCCGGCGCACGTCGTCGATCGACTGCCGGAACCGGGCCGGGAACACCACGGCCTGGCGGTTCGGCCGCCGCGGGAACGGCACCTTCGCGATCGTCAGCAGCTCGTAGCCGCGAGCCGGCACCAGTCGCGACTCGAGTCCTTCGGCGGTGCCGAGCACGAGCACGTCCACGTCGGGATCGCGCTCGCGGAGCCGGTCGGCGACCGCGAGCAGCGGGTTCACATGACCGGCGGTGCCACCGCCGGCGAGCAGGTAGGTCGTCACGTGGTGGTGCTCCTCGCACGTCGGCCCGTGAACGGCATCGAGAACCGAGCAGTGCCCTCGGGATCCCGCGCGACCGAGAGCACGACACCGATCGCGAACAGCGTCGTGAGCAGGGCGGTGCCGCCCGCGGAGACGAGTGGCAACGGCACGCCGAGCACGGGGAACACCTTCAGCACGACGCCGATGTTCACCAGCGCCTGCCCGATCACCCAGACGGTCACCGCGGCGGTCGCCGCCCGGCCGAACGGCGTCTGCGCGCCGCGCAGCACGCGCGCGAGCGCGACCGCGAGCAACGCGAACAGGCCGATGACGACGATCGCCCCGATCAATCCGAGCTCCTCGCCGATGATCGCGAAGATGAAGTCGTTGTCGGCCGCGGGCAGCCACGACCATTTCGCCGCCGAGTTGCCGAGCCCGACCCCGAAGATGCCGCCGTTCGCGAGCGCGAACATGCCGTGCTGGCTCTGCCAGCAGTCCTCCTGGTCGATCGTCGTGCAGTTCTCCTGGAGGAACGAGGTGATGCGTCGCAGCCGGCTGTCGCTCGATACCGCGACGATCCCGAACAGGACGGCGCCGACGATCACCGGGACGAGCAGCAGTCGCAGTTTCACGCCGATCAGGAACAGCGCGCCGAGCAGCATGCCGGCCATCACCATGACGGTGCCGAGGTCGCCGCCGAGCAGCACGAGGCCGATCGCACCGCCGCCCACGAGCAGGATCGGGAGCAGGCCGTGCACGAAGTCGTCGAGCTTGTCCTGTTTCTTGGTCACGATGAGCCCGAGCCAGAGCACGAGCGCGACCTTGATCGCCTCGGACGGCTGGAACGAGAACGACCCGAGCGCGAGCCAGTTCCTATTGCCGCCCACCTCGATGCCGAGCGGGGTGGCGACGACGAGCACCTGCATCACGCACGCGACCGCGAGCGCCGGCCACGCGAGCGCCATCCAGAACTTCTGCGGCATCCGGCTGGCGAAGAGCATGATCGGCACGCCGAACAACGCCCACAGGCCCTGCCTGCTGGCCTGGCCGAGGAAGTCGCCCTCGTCGAGCTTGGACTGGACCAGCGACGACGACAGCACCATCACGAGTCCGAGTGCGACGAGGAAGATCGTCGTGCCGAGCAGCAGGAAGTAGTCGCCGGACTCCGCGCGCAGGACCCGGCCGAGCCGGATACGAGCCGCGTGGACGCCCGACGCCTCAGTGGTCTTCGCGGGGCGCGAGGCCTTGGGTGGAGTCGTCACCAGCCTCACCTCCGAGCATCGCCTGCACCGCGTGATGGAACCGCCGGCCTCGGTCGGCGTAGTCGGCGAACTGATCCATCGACGCGGCCGCCGGAGCGAGGAGCACGGTGTCCCCCTCTTCCGCCACGGTCGCCGCGAGGGCGACCGCTTCGGGCATCACCTGCTCAGTGTCGTCCGCGGTCACCTCGAACAGCGGCAGCCCGGGCGCGTGTCGGCCGAACGCGGCCACGAGCGCCGCACGGTCGCGACCGATGACCACCGCGGCGCGCAACCGCCCGACGTGCGCGGCGACGAGCGAGTCGGCGTCGACACCCTTGAGCAGGCCGCCGACGATCCATACGACGCGCCCGAAGGCGGTCAGCGACGCCTGCGCGGCGTGCGGATTGGTCGCCTTCGAGTCGTCGATCCAACGGATGCCTCGGGCGAGCGCCACGGTCTCGATGCGATGCGCGTCCAGACGGAAGTCGAGGAGCGCGTCGTGGATCACGCCCACCGGGACCCCGAACGACCGCGCGAGCGCCGACGCCGCGAGGATGTTCTGCACGATGTGCGGCGCTGCGAGGCCGCGCGGCTCGAGCTCGCCGAGGGTCGTGATCTCGAGGGCGGCCGTGTGCCGCTCCTCGAGGAACGCGCGATCGCAGAGGATGCCCTCGACGACGCCGAAGTCGCTCGGCCCCGGCGTGTCGAGGCCGAAGCCGATCGCGCGCGCGCCCTCTTCGACCTCGGCGTCCTCGACCATGCCGCGCGTGACCTCGTCAGCCCGGTTGTAGACGCACGCCACGCGCGTGTTCGCGTAGACCTTGGCCTTCGCCGCACGGTACGCCTCGAACGAGCCGTGCCAGTCGAGGTGGTCGTCGGCAAGATTGAGGCACACGCTCGACCACGGGTGGAGCGCGCCGGGCCCGGTGGTGCGCAGATGGTGCAGTTGGTAGCTCGAGAGCTCGACCACGAGCACGTCGAAGCCGCCCGGGTCGCGCACGGCATCGAGCACCGGCACGCCGATGTTGCCGCAGGGCGCTGCGCGCAGACCGTTCGCCGCGAGCAGGGTCGCGGTGAGCTGCACCGTGGTCGTCTTGCCGTTCGTGCCGGTGACGAGGATCCAGTCGGCGGGGCGCACCTTGTCGCGCACCCGCCAGGCGAGCTCGATGTCGCCCCACACGGCGATGCCACCCGCGGCCGCCCACTCGAGGACCGCGTGGTCGGGATGGAACCCAGGGGACGCGATCACGAGCTCCGGCGCGAAGTCGACGAGCGCCGGCGGCGCCGTCTCGAGCGGGTCGACGACGAATCCGGCACCGATCACATCGAGGATCCGTGCACGCTCGTCGTCGGGCTTGGACGCGAGCACGAGCACGTCGGCGCCGAGCTCGGTGAGCGTGTCGGCGACCGCGAACCCGGTGACCCCGAGGCCGAGCACCGCGACGCGGAGTCCGCTCCAGTCGGCGTGCCAGCTGGTGAGCCCGTCGAGGCGGGTGGGCGAGACATCCGTCACTGCTGGAGCCATTCGAAGTAGAAGCTGCCGACGCCGGCGGCCACGAGGAGCCCGCCGATGATCCAGAAGCGCACGACGATGGTGACCTCCGCCCACCCCTTCAGCTCGAAGTGATGGTGGATCGGGCTCATGAGGAAGATACGTTTGCCGCGCGTGAGCTTGAAGTACGCCCGCTGCACGATCACCGAGCCGGTCTCGATCACGAACAGACCGCCGATGAGCAGCAGCAGCAGCTCGGTGCGGCTGAGGATCGCGAGCGCCGCGAGCGCGCCGCCCAGCGCGAGCGACCCGGTGTCGCCCATGTAGATGTGCGCGGGATTGGTGTTCCACCAGAGGAAGCCGATGAGTCCACCCACGATCGCCGTCGCGACGATCGCGAGGTCCAGCGGATCGCGCACGTCATAGCAGCGGTACGCGTCGGCCGGGTCGAGGCTCTCGCTGAAGCAGGACTGATTGAACTGCCAGAAGCCGATGATCACGAACGAGCCGATCGCGAGGATCGAGGCGCCGGCCGCGAGTCCGTCGAGGCCGTCCGTCACGTTCACCGCGTTGGACGCCGCCGCCGTCAGCAGGCAGATCCAGATCACGTACAGCACGATGCCGACGACCGTGCCGAACACCATGAAATCGAGCGGCAGGTCGCGGATGAACGAGATCTTCGTCGTGGCAGGCGTCGCGTTCTGCGCGTTCGGGAACTGCAGGGCGAGCAGCGCGAACGCGCCGGCGACGACGACCTGGCCGCCGACCTTCGCCCAGCCACCGAGTCCGAGGCTCTGCTTCTTTCGGGTCTTCAGGAAATCGTCGACGAACCCGACGATGCCGAGGCCGACCATCATGAACAGCACGAGCAGTCCGGAGGGCGTCGGCGGCTCGTTGCTCACCAGCAGCGTCGCCACGAAATAGCCGAAGAGCGCACCGAGGATGAAGATGATGCCGCCCATCGTGGGCGTGCCGCGCTTCACGTGGTGCGACTGCGGGCCGTCATCGCGGATGAACTGCCCCCACCCGATGCGACGGAACAGCCGAATGAACAGCGGCGTCAGGAACAGCGTGAAGGCGAGCGACAACGCTCCGGCGGTCAGCAGTGCTCTCACTCGGACACTCCCCGTCGGTCGCTGAGGCAGCCGAGCCCGCGGATCATCAGTGCTGCTGCGCCGCTCATGCGGACACTCCCCGTCGGTCGCTGAGGCGGCCGAGCCGGCGGATCATCAGTGCTGCTGCGCCGCTCATGCGAACCATTCTCCCAGTCGGTCGCCGAGGTGGCGGAGCCCCGCCGAGTTCGACGATTTGACGAGCACGGTGTCTCCGGGCTGGAGGGAGGCCAGGACGAGATCGTACGCCTCGTCGGCGCTCTCCACGAACGCCGACTCGCCGGCCCACGAGCCCTCGTTGATCGCCGAGATGTGCAGTCGCCTGGCGCCCTGCCCCACCACGATGAGCTGCGAGATGCCGAGCCGCACCGCCAGCAGCCCGATGCGGTCGTGCTCCTCACCGGAGAACTCGCCGAGCTCGCTCATCTCGCCGAGCACCGCCACGGTGCGGGCGCCCGGGCGCTGCACCTGGGCGAGGGTCTTCAGCGCCGCGGCCATCGAGTCGGGGCTCGCATTGTACGCGTCGTTGATGATGCTGATGTCGTCGCGGCCGCCCATGAGCTGCATGCGCCAGCGTTCGGCGAGGGTCACCTGTTCGAGCGCTTCGGCGACGGATGCCACGGGCACCCCGAGTTCGATGGCGGCCGCGGTGGCGGCGAGGGCGTTCATGACGTGGTGCTCGCCGAGCACGCCGAACCGCACGCGCGCGGTCTCCCCGCTCGGCACGACGATCGTGAAGTCCGTGCCGCGCGCGTGCGCGACGAGATCGATCGCCCGCACATCGGCGGCGTCACCGAGGCCGAACCAGACCACCCGGGCGGGAGTGAGCCCGGCCATCGGCACCACACGGGGGTCGTCCGCGTTCAGGATCGCGACCCCACCGGGAAGGAGGTCGGTGACCATCTCGGACTTCGCGCGAACGGTCTGCTCGATGCCGCCGAACTCGCCGGCGTGCGCGAGTCCGACCTTCAGCACGATCCCGATGTCGGGCCGGGCCATGCGGACCAGGCGAGCGATCTCGCCGACCGCGGACGCTCCCATCTCGGCGACGAGGAACTCGGTGTCCTCGGTCAGCTCGAGCATCGTGATCGGGCCGCCGACCTCGTTGTTGAAGGACTTGCGCGAGGCGACGGTCGGGCCGGCGTGCTCGAGGATCGTGCGCAGCAGGTTCTTCGTCGTGGTCTTGCCGTTCGATCCCGTGACCCCGATCACGCGAAGCCGGCCGAGGGCGCGCACGCGGGCGACCACCTCGGTCGCGAGGGCGCCGAGCGCGTCGACCGAGTCCGGGACGACGATCTGCGCGACGGGCAGCTCGAGCGCCCGCTCGACGACGAGCAGTGCCGCACCCCGTTCCGCCGCGGACGGCGCGAACCGGTGACCGTCGTCGAACTCGCCGCGCTTGGCGAAGAACACCCCACCGGGTTCGATCTCGCGTGAGTCGGTCGTGACGGCGCCGTCGACGACCGTCTCGGGCGTGGCATCCGCCCCGCCGATGCGGAGCTCGCCGCCGACCGCCGCAGCGATCTCGGCCAGAGTGAGCGCGATCATGCGGGCCACCCCGCCTCGCGGAGGGCCAACCGGGCATCGTCTCGCGCCGAGTAGGGGATCTTGACTCCGTTCACCTCGTGGTAGTCCTCGTGGCCGGGCCCCGCGTACAGGATGACGTCACCCTCCGAGGCGAGCGCGAGTGCGGCGCGGAACGCGGCGCGGGGGTCGGCGACCTCGTGGATCTCGCGGTCGGGCACGGCCTCGCGCGCGCCCGCGATCAACGCGGCTCGGATCGCCGCGGGGTCCTCGGTGCGCGGGTGGAAGTCGGTCACCACGACCACGTCGGCCCCGCGCGCGGCGATCGCGCCCATCTCGGCGCGTTTGGTCGTGTCGCGGTCGCCGTCGGCGCCGAACAGCATGATGATCCGCCCCACGGCGAACCGCCGGATGGCGGCGAGCGTCTGCAGGAACGCATCGGGGCTGTGACCGTAGTCGACGTAGACCACCGGACCGTGGTCGCCCGACACGCGCTCGGCACGCCCGGGGATGTACGCACGGATGCCGCCGTCACGACGGAGCGCCTCGGAGATCCGCTCGAACTCCACGCCCGCCTCGACGAGCAAAACGATGGCGAGGGCCGCGTTCGCGGCCATGTACCGCCCGAGCAACGGGACCCGCGTCGCGACGAGGCGCCCGTCGCGCGCCGCGAGGGTGAAATCGGTGTGCGTCGCCGTCTCGGCGCCGAAGTCCACGCGCCAGTCGGCGTCGACGTCGGGCACGGTCGAGATCGTCGTCACCGGGATCGCCGCCTCGGCGGCCAGCCGGCGTCCCCACTCGGAGTCGACGGTCACCACGCCGCGCCGGGCCCGGTCGGGCTGGAACAGGTCGAGCTTGGCCTCGAAGTAGGCCTCCATCGACGCGTAGTCGTCGAGGTGATCGTGCGTGAGGTTCGTGAAGCCCGCCACGTCGAACACGAGTCCGTCGACGCGGTGGCGCGACAGCGCCTGAGCCGACACCTCGACGCCGACCGCGCGCGCGCCCAGTTCGCGCCCGCGCGCGAGCAACGCGTGCAGCTCGCTGGCCTCTGGCGTGGTGAGCGCACTCGTGACCGCCTCGTCGGCGATGCGCCGCTCGGCCGTCGAGGTGAGCCCGGCGACCTCACCGAGCTGCTGCAGGATGCCGAAGAGCAGGTAGACGACGCTCGTCTTGCCATTCGTGCCCGTGACCGCGATCAGCGTCGCCCGGTTCTCGTCGGTCCGGTACACCCAGCTCGCGACACCGCCGAGTGCCGCGCGAGCGTCGTCGACCACCAGCACCGGCAGACCGGGCGCGGCGTCAGCTGCGCGCGCGGCGCCGACCGCATCCGTGAGCACGGCGACGGCGCCGCGCTCCACGGCCGCTGCGGCGAAGTCCGCGCCGTGCGCGTGGCGCCCGGGGACGCCCACGTAGAGGTCGCCCGGCTGCACCGCCCCCGAGGCGAGGCTCACGCCCGTCACCTCGAGGCCGTCGAGGTCGCCACGGACCTCGAGCGCGAACGCGTCGGCGAGGCCGCGGAGCGATCGCGGACTCGGATGCTGCGGCCGAAGGGCAGCCGAAGACGATCCGGTCACGAACCCAACTTTCTCACCAGGTAGCTGGCAGCTCGGGCGCCGGGGCGCCGGATGGAACGGTCCGATATTTCTTCAGCACCTGGCTCATCACGTCTCGGAACACGGGCGCGGATGCAGCGGACGAATTCATCTTAACGGGATTCATGATGCTCACCGAAACGACGAACTCCGGGTCATCCGCGGGCGCGAAACCGGACACTGACACGAGATATCCGCTCTGGTAGCCGCCCTGCCCATCGGGGACCTGGGCGGTGCCGGTCTTCGCCGCGACCCGGTATCCGGGGATCTCCCACTCCTTCGCGAGCCACCCCTCGGCGTACACGCGCTCGAGCATCTGCGACGTCTGCTGCGCGGCCTGCGGCGAGACGACCGCGTTGCCCTCGGTCGACGGCTTCTCGGTCACGGTTCCGTCCTCCTGGACGCATCCGTCGACCAGCGTGACCGGCATCCGCACGCCGTCGTTCGCGATGGCCTGGTAGGCGCTCGCGATCTGGATGGCCGTCGTGGTGAGTCCCTGCCCGAACATCGTGGCGTACTTGGTCTGGTCGTCCTCGGCCCACACCTCGGGTCCGCCGTGCAGATCGCCGGACGCCTCGGCCGGGAATCCCACCTCGGTCTGGACACCGAGACCGAAATCGAGCATGTCCTGATAGCGCTGCTCGTCGGACACGCGTTCCCCGAACAGGGACATGCCCGTGTTCGACGAATCGATCATGACGCCCGTGAGGGTGAGCCGCTCGTCGCCGTGCATGTACGAGTCGTTGATGTCGGCGTTGCCCGGCGTGATGCGGTACGGGGCGACCACCTGGCTGGTCGGGTCGCCCTGGCCCGCATCGATGACGGATGCCGCGGTGAGGGCCTTGAACGTCGACCCGGGCTCGAACGGCGCGGTGAACGCGCGCGAGCCGCGATTCTCGGATGCGATGGCCGCCGGGGTGTTGGGATCGACCGTGGGCACGTCGACGACGGCGAGCAGCCGCCCCGTCTTCGCCTCCATCACGGTCACCGTGGCCCAGTCGGCACCGGTCGCCTCGACCTGCGCCGCGGCGGTGCGCTGCACGGAGTACTGCAGGTCCGAGTCGATCGTGAGCTGCAGCGAGCCGCCCGCGCGGGCCTCCTTGACGACGTGCTCGCTCCCCGGGATCGTGACCCAGTCGCGGAGCGATCGCAGATGCCTCGTGCTGCCGTCCTCCCCGGCGAGACATGCGTCCTGCGCGAGCTCGAGTCCCGCGACGGGATTGGCGTCCGGGTCCACGAACCCGATCAGGTTTCCGGCCACCGCCCCGTTCGGGTACCGGCGGCTCGGGTTGTCCAGCGGGTAGACCCAGGGGATGCCGAGTTCACGCACCCGTTCGAGCGTCTCGGTGTCGACGACCTTCGCGACGTAGGCGAAGTCCGAGTCGGGGTCGGCCGCGAGGTACTCGTCGATGATGCCGAGGACCTGGTCGGGCGGGAGGCCCAGCGCCGCGGAGAGCTCGGTCGCCGCCTGCTCGGTCGTCACCTCGACGTCGACGGTCTTGGACGCGTCCGCCGGATCGGGGGTCTCCCGCTCGAATCCACCGCCCGACCGAGCCTGCTTGGGAGAGATGGTGATGTCGTAGCGCATGACCGTGTCCGCGAGCACGACGCCGTTCGCGTCGACGATGTCACCCCGCGGGCCATAGACGGTCTGCGTCGTCGAGCGCACGTCCTGCGCGGCCTCGTTGTACTCTTCGGCACGGACCACCTGGATGTCGACGAGCCGGGTCACGAAGACGCCGGCCACCGCCACGAGCACCACCCCGAGAGCGATGATGCGCCGCATGGGGTGCTTGCTCGTCCGTCGCATCCTGTCGTCCCTCACTCGTTCTTCATGGGCACCGGGCGGTTCAGTGGGTGGCCGGCGTGGGCAATCCGTCGCTCGGCGGAGCGACGGGCGCCGTGTCGACCGGTGCCGTCGCGACCGGTGCGGCGACGACGTCCCCTGGTGCGGCTGCGTCACCGCCAGTCTCCCCCGCCGACTGCTCCGTGACGAGCGGCGCGTCGGCGATCAGCGAATTCGCCACCGAGCCCGCGGCACCGACGGCGCCGCCGGCCGCGGCCGTCGGCTGGCCGAGCACGGCGCCGTCGGAGAGTCGCAGGTACACGGGCGCCGCGTTCGGCACCATGCCGAGCGCCTCGGCGTTCGCCGCGAGGAACTGCGGCGACTCGAGCGCATCGATCTGCTCGCGGAGCACCTGGGTCTCGCGGTCGAGCTTGGCTTGCGCCACGCGGTACCCGTCGATCTCGTAGGCACCCTCGGTCATCGCGACCGAGAGCAGCAGCTGCGCGACGACGATCGCGACGATGCCCGCGAGCGCGGTGACGGCGTACGCGAGTCTGGGCCGTCTGCGCTGGTCGGGCACGGGCCGGAGCCGGGGCTGCTCGCGCGGCGCGCGATCGGGCCGGAACTCGGGAAGGGACATGGCCGGCACGGCACTCATGACCGCCTCCTCACACGTTCGGCGGCGCGCAGACGCACCGGTTTCGCACGCGGGTTCTCCGCCTGCTCGGTCTCGCTCGCAAGCTCCGCACCTCGGACGAGGAGCCGGAACTGCGGGCGGTGCTCGGGAAGCTCCATCGGCAGCCCCGCGGGCGCGGTGGAACTGGTGGCGGACTGGAGCGCGCGCTTCACGATCCGGTCCTCGAGCGACTGGTAGGCGAGCACGACGGTGCGCCCGCCCACGGCCAGCACGTCGAGCGCGGCGGGCACCGCGCGTTCGAGCACCGACAGCTCTTCGTTGACCTCGATCCGGAGCGCCTGGAACACCCGCTTCGCGGGGTGCCCGGCGCGCTTGACGGCGGCGGGCGTCGCGTCGTCGAGGATCTCGACCAGCTCGGCCGAGCGCGTGATCGGCCGTTCGGCGCGAGCGCGCACGATCGCCCTGGCATAGCGGGGCGCGAGCTTCTCCTCGCCGTAGTCGAAGAAGATGCGCCGGAGCTCGGCCTCATCCGACTCGGCGATGACCTCGGCTGCGGTGCGGCCGCTGGTCGCGTCCATGCGCATGTCGAGCGGGGCGTCCTTCGAGTAGGCGAAGCCCCGCTCGGCCCGGTCGAGCTGCAGCGACGAGACGCCGAGGTCGAACAGCACGCCCTGCACCTCGTCGAATCCCTCACCGCGGACCGCCTCGCCGATGCCGTCGTACACGGTGTGCACGAGTCGCGCTCTGGATCCGAACGGCTTCAGCCGCTCCGCGGCGATCGCGAGCGCGTCGGTGTCGCGGTCGAGGCCGATCACGGTGAGCTTCGGGAAGCGCTCGAGCAGGGCACGGCTGTGCCCGCCCATGCCGAGGGTTGCGTCGACCAGCACGGCCCCCTCCTCCCCGATGGCGGGGGCGAGGAGCTCGACGGTGCGCTCGAGCATGACCGGGGTGTGGATGCGTTCGATGTCCATGATTCCTTCGGGACGTCAGGTCCCGGGCTCCGATCCCCATCCGTTCGTCCTGACGCGGGGAAGTGCGCCAGGCGCGTACGGCTGGGAGTCGCAACCCGGGCTAGAACAGCCCGGGGATCACCTCCTCCGCCGTCTCTGCGAAGGCCGCTTCCTGCTCGGCGAGATAGGTCTGCCACGCCGCCGCGTCCCAGATCTCGACCCGGCTTCCGGCGCCGATGACCGCCAGGTCGCGGTCCAGGCCGGCGTAGGTGCGGAGGGTGGTGGGGATGGTCAGCCGGTGCTGCTTGTCGGGCGTCTCCGCGGAGGCGCCCGAGAGGAAGACGCGCATGTAGTCGCGCGCCTGCTTGCTCGTCACCGGGGCCTGCCGGATCTTCTCGTTCATCGTCTCGAACTCGCGAGCGCTGAACACGTAGATGCAGCGTTCCTGGCCACGGGTGAGCACGAGGCCGCTGGAGAGCTCGTCGCGGAATTTGGCAGGGAGGATGATCCGGCCCTTCTCATCGAGCTTCGGCTCATAGGTCCCGAGAAACACCGCGTCACCCCCTTCCCTCCCGCCAGGTTCCAGGTAGCACCACTTTACTCCACTTTCATCCACTACATCAAGAAGAGCGCTCGTATTTGTGGGAATCCACCGGTGACAAAGCGCGAAAATGCGCGGGAGAACGGCGGTGGAGGACGGTGGAGGGAAAATCCACACTGTGGGGGTCGAGCGGCCCCCGCGAACCTCAGTCGAGGGTCGCGCGGGCGCCAGTCACCGGCGCCGGGCGCACGAAAAACGGGCCGATCATCCGATCGGCCCGTTCAGGTGGTGCGAAGTGGAGGGGTCAGCGCTCACCGTCTTGACGACGGTCCCAGCGCTCGTTCAACCGGTCCATGAACCCGGCGTTCGAGCGCCCGGTCGGTGCCGGTCGGGGCGCGTGACCCGCGGGCGGAGCACCGGCGCCGCGCTTCGACGGGGTGATCGCGAGCAGAACGCCCGCGAACATGACGGCGAAGCCGATGATGCCGACGACGAGCAGTTGCAGGGCGACGCCGGCGATGAGCCCGCCGATGCCGGCGAGGGCCAGCAGCACACCGAGCACGATGGAACGATAGTTCGGTCTTCCTCGCCCGCTGACGGCCGCGACGAAGTCGGCGTCATTTCGATAGAGATTGCGCTCCATCTCGTCGAGAAGACGTTGCTCCTGCTCTGATAGCGGCATCTCATTCCCCTCAGGTCCGGGCTCGACGCGTCGTCCCATCATTCTAGCCCCGCGGCCCATCAGTAGGCTAGGCGAGTGGCTCACGGTTCCCGGCTCGTCGACCTCGTACAACATCGCATCGAGGACTTCCTCGCCGACCGCTCTTCGATTCTCCGCTCCATCAGCCCCGACCTGGTGCCGCTGGACGCATTCTCGAAGCGATTTCTCAGCGGTGGCAAGCGATTCCGGGCCAGATTCTGCTACTGGGGCTTCGAGGCGGTGGCCGGTCGCGGGACGCCCGAGCCCGCCGACCTGTACCCGATCGTCTCGGCGGCGGCCGCGCTCGAGCTGTTCCATGCCGCAGCGCTCCTGCACGACGACCTCATCGACAACTCGGACACCCGGCGCGGCGCACCCTCGGCGCACCGGCTCTTCGAACGACTGCACGTCGAATCCGGCTGGGCCGGCGACGCGTCCGAGTACGGTCGTGCTGCGGCGATCCTGCTCGGCGACCTCCTGCTCGGGTGGAGCGACGAACTGCTCGACGAGGGGCTCGAGGCCCAACCCGACCGCGGCCGTGCCCGGGCGGCACGTGCGGAGTTCATCCGCATGCGCACCGAGGTGACGGCAGGCCAGTACCTCGACATCCTCGAGGAGCGCGCGTGGCGCACCCGCGGCGACCACGAGCAGCGGGCCCGCGCCGAGCGGGTCATCGTCTTCAAAGCCGCGAAGTACTCGGTGGAGGCTCCGCTCGCGATCGGGGCCGCGCTCGCGGGCGCGACCTCGCACCAGCTGCAGTCGCTCCGCGACTTCGGACTGCCGCTCGGCATCGCCTATCAGCTGCGCGACGACCTGCTCGGCGTCTACGGCGACCCCGAGGTGACCGGCAAGCCCGCCGGAGACGACCTGCGTGAGGGCAAGCGCACGATGCTTGTCGCGATCGCACGCGAGCGCCTCGCGGCGGGGCCGAGGAACCTGCTCGACGAGCTGCTGGGCGACCCCGGGCTCGATGCCGACCAGATCAGCATGCTGCAGCGCACCATCGAAGGCTGCGGCGCGGTCGACGAGATCGAGGAGCTCATCGGCGCGTGGCTCGCGAAGGCCACCGACGTGCTCGCCGACGCGCCGATCGACGGCGCCGCGAAGGCCGAGCTCGGGGCGCTCGCGAGCGACGTCGCACGACGCGCGAGCTGAACGGGCGCCGACGCCGGCTCGCCGATCAGGCGAGTGCCTGTGCGACCCGTCGCACCTCGGTCTTCCGGCCGGCGTGCAGCGCCGCGATGGGCGTCGTGCCGAGACTGTCCTCGTCGCCGATGAGCCATCGCAGCGCCTCCTCATCGCTGAACCCCGCGTCCGCGAGCACCACGGCGGTGCCGTGCAGTTCGGGCAGCGGGCCGTCCTCCCGGAGGAAGACGGCGGGCACCTTGAGCACGCCGTCGATGCGGGCGGCGAGCAGGTAGCGCTCGTCGATCAGCCGGCGGATGCGGCTCGGGCTCTGCCCAAGTCGTTCGACGAGGTCGGGAACGGTCAGCCAGTCGGTCTCAGCGGCGTCGGTCACGTCGTCAATGCTGCCACGACGGGGGCCGGCTTCGGAAGACGACCGATCTGCCCGCGGCGTCGCGTGACGCGCGGCGAGGTCGTTGACTCGGGATACCCCGCATGGAAACGTGACCCGAACAGGGGTCGTCGACGAGGGGAACACGATGGGTGACAGGACCGGCAAGACCGGGCCGAGCGACGGACGCGAGCGGGCGCGTGCGGCGAACGACGGCGGGCGCCTCCGCCGGGTGCTCGCCGTGCCGGTGGCCATCGCGAGCACCCTCGCCGTGACCCTCGGCATCGTCCAGCCGGCGAACGCCGCTGCATCACCGGTCCCGAAACGCCAGCCGAATCCCAAGGGCGTCGTGCCGGGCGCACCGAACGCGGTCGTCACCGCCGCGGCGACGCAGACGAACGTCGCACCGAGTGAGTACACGGTCGCCGAGGGCGACACCGTCTCCGGCATCGCCGAGCGCTTCGGTCTCGCCACCCCCGACGTGCTGGCGCTCAACGGCCTGGGCTGGTCGTCGCTGATCTTCCCTGGCCAGCGGCTGGTGCTGCGGGCCGCCTCGGCCGCGCCGCAGCCTGCGCCGGCACCGCCCGCCCAGGCGGAGATCCCCCGGCACGTCGTCGTCGAGGGCGACACGATGAGCGGCATCGCCGCGCAGCACGGCCTCGGACTCGACGCGCTGCTCAGCGCGAACGGTCTGAGCCGCACGAGCCTCATCTTTCCCGGACAGTCGATCGTGCTGCCGCCCGCGGATGCGGCACCCGCACCCGCACCCGCCGCCCCCGCGGCCGCGCCCGCACCCGCGCCGGTCGAATCGGTCGTCGCCGTCTCCGCACCGCTCACGGACGAGATGAGGCAGCACGCGCGCGTCATCGTCGACGTCGGCCGTTCGCTCGGCGTCCCCGAGCAGGGCCTCGTGGTGGCCCTCGCGGCGGCCGCCCAGGAGTCCGGTCTCAGAAACGTCGACTACGGCGACCGTGACTCGCTCGGCCTCTTCCAGCAGCGGCCGAGCCAGGGGTGGGGCACCCCCGAGGAGGTGCGCGATCCCACGCGCGCCGCGCTCGCGTTCTACGGCGGGCCGACGAATCCGAATCCCGGTCGCACACAGGGGCTGCTCGACATCGACGGCTGGCAATCGATGACGGTCACCCAGGCGGCGCAGGCCGTGCAACGGAGCGCGCACCCCGATCTCTATGCGAAGTGGGAGCAGCAGGCGCGCGCCTGGCTCGTCGAACTCGGCTGACGCGCGGCTCGACCGCCCGAGGTATCACGGTCGAGTTTCGATTCGAGCCGCACCCGGTGTCTATCCGGCTTCGGGCATGTCCGGTTCGTACACTGGTACGGTGACCACCGCTCCGCCCGACCCCATGATCGGCCGCCTCATCGATGGCCGGTATCAGGTGCGCTCGCGCATCGCCCGGGGCGGCATGGCCACGGTCTACCTCGCGACCGATCTGCGGCTCGAACGCCGCGTCGCGATCAAGATCATGCATGGCCACCTGGCCGACGACAACACCTTCAAGACGCGGTTCGTGCAGGAGGCGCGGAGCGCCGCCCGACTCGCGCACCCGAACGTCGTCAACGTGTTCGACCAGGGACAGGATGCAGAGTCGGCGTACCTCGTCATGGAGTACCTGCCCGGCATCACGCTGCGCGACCTGCTGAAGGACTACACCCGGCTCACCCCCGAGCAGACCGTCGACATCATGGACGCCGTGCTCTCGGGCCTCGCCGCCGCGCACAAGGCCGGCATCGTGCACCGCGACCTCAAGCCCGAGAACGTCCTGCTCGCCGACGACGGCCGCATCAAGCTCGGTGACTTCGGCCTCGCCCGGGCGGCATCGGCGAACACCGCGACCGGTCAGGCCCTGCTCGGCACGATCGCCTACCTCTCCCCCGAGCTCGTCACCCGCGGCGTCGCCGACGCGCGGAGCGACCTCTACGCCATCGGCATCATGATGTACGAGATGCTCACGGGTGAGCAGCCGTACGTCGGCGAGGCGCCGATGCAGATCGCCTACCAGCACGCCAACGACACCGTGCCCACGCCGAGTTCGAAGCAGGAAGGCGTCCCGGCCGAGCTCGACGAGCTCGTGCTGTGGGCGACCTCGCGCGATCCCGAGGAGCGGCCGGCCGACGCCCGCGAGCTGCTCGACCGGTTGCGCGAGGTCGAACCGCTCGTCCGCGCGCCGCACGCGGCGCCGCCCGGCACCGCCACCATGGTGCTCGCGGGCGGTACGGCGACGGCAACCGCCGAGACGCGTGTGCTCGCCCCCTCCTCGACCGTGGCCTTCCCGTCCGACCTCGTCCCGCCGGGCGGCGGCGACGAGCCGCCCGCCGACGACGACGCCGGCGCGCTGACGGCCGGGGCCGCCCGGCGCCGCCGCCGCGGCTACTGGCTGTTCGCGCTCGTGCTGCTGCTCACCGGCCTCGCCGCCGGTACTGGGTGGTTCTTCGCTGCCGGCCCGGGCGCCCTCGCCGACGTCCCCGACACACGCGCGAAGACGGTCGCCGAGGCGACGGTCCTGCTCGAGGACGCCGGATTCCAGGTCGCGCCCGACGAGCGACACGACCCCGACGTACCCGAAGGCCAGGTGTCGGGCACCGACCCGGCCGGCGGGGTGCAGGCGCAGCGCGGCTCCACCGTGCGCATGTTCGTCTCGCTCGGCCCGCGCATCCTGCCGATGCCCGAGGTCGTCGGACTTCCCGAGGCCGAGGCCCGCGAGCAGCTCGCGGAGTTCGCGGTCGCCGACGCGTCTCAGCCGCAGTTCTCCGACGACCTCGCCGCCGGCACGGTGATCGGCGTGCTCGACCGCGACGGCGCTCCCGTCGGCGCCGAGTATCCCGAGCGCGCCGCACTCACGCTCATCGTCTCGGTGGGCGCGGTCCCCGACGTGGTCGGCCTGCCGCGCGCGGAGGCGCAGGCCGCGCTCGAGGCCGTGAACCTCGCCATGAACGAGGCCGGCGCCGAGTTCGACAACTCGGGCGGCGTCCCCGCCGATGCGGTGCTGAGCGCGGAGCCGACGACGGATCCCGTACGACCGGGCGACACCATCGACGTCATCGTGTCGAAGGGCCAGGATCTCGTCGCGGTGCCGAACGTCGTCAACACGCGACTGCCCGACGCGATCGCGGCGCTCGAGGCGGCCGGGTTCACGGTCGCGCACAACTTCCCGGCCGCGTTCCTGCCGTTCGTGAACGTGACCTCGCAAGACCCCGGCGCCGACGCACGCGCGCTGCGCGGCAGCGAGGTCAAACTGGTCGGCACGCTCACCCTCTGAGTGACCCTCCGGCACGCTCATTCTCGAACGATTCCTCGCTCGGTGAGCAAGCGCCGCGGAGCGTATCGACACCCGGTGGGCCGCCCGTGCGACCGGCTCACCGGCCGTCGACACGCGCGCTCGTTCTTCGCTCGCCTCGCGTCCGACGAGAACAGCGCGAGGCATCCGTCATCGACGTCGGATCCCTCGCCCTCCTGCGTGGCGCGCGCCCGAGGCATCCGCCGACCGTCGCGAGCGCAACGCGTTCCCGACCGTCGCGCGCGAAACGCGCTTGCTCAGGAAGATCCATGCGACACGCCGCGCCCGCGGCACGCGCGAACCGCGTGCCTCTCGCATCTTCCTGAGCTGGGTGCGCGCTGGAGGCATCCTCCCGGCCCGCACACCCGGCCCGCACACGCCCGCGCCCGCACCACCCGCTTGCTCAGGAAGATCCACGCGACACGCCGCGCCCGCGGCACGCGCGAACCGCGTGCCGCCCACGTCGTCCTGAGCTGGGTGCGCGCCCAGCACGACGAGGGCGCGAGACATCCGTGATCGGATGCCTCGCGCCCTCGTCCGTGCGTCGCGCGCGCCGGCTCAGCTGGCCGAGAGCTCCTCGGCCACCAGGAACGCGAGCTCGAGCGACTGCATGTGATTGAGCCGCGGGTCGCACAGCGACTCGTAGCGCGTCGCCAGGGTCGCCTCGTCGATGTGCTCCGACCCGCCGAGGCACTCGGTGACGTCGTCGCCCGTGAGCTCGACGTGGATGCCGCCGGGGTGCGTGCCTGCGGCGCGGTGCGCCTCGAAGAACCCCTTGACCTCGTCGACCACGTCATCGAACCGGCGGGTCTTGTAGCCCGTCGGCGTGGTGATGCCGTTGCCGTGCATGGGATCGGTCACCCACAGCGGGTTGGCGTCGCTGGCCTTGATCGCCTCGAGCAGGGGCGGCAGCGCGTCGCGGATCTTGCCGGCGCCCATGCGCGTGATGAACGTCAGCCGCCCGGGCTCGCGGTTCGGGTCGAGCTTCTCGACGAGCTCGAGCATGACCTCGGGCGTCGTCGTCGGGCCGAGCTTCACGCCGATCGGGTTGCGCACGCGCGACAGGAAGTCCACGTGGGCGCCGTCGAGCTCACGCGTCCGCTCGCCGATCCACAGGAAGTGCGCCGACGTGTTGTACGGCGTGCCCGTGCGCGAGTCGATGCGGGTCATGGGCCGCTCGTAGTCCATGAGCAGGCCCTCGTGCCCCGTGTAGAACTCGGTGCGCTTGAGCTCGTCGAAGTCGGCCCCGCACGCGTCCATGAACTTCACGGCCTTGTCGATCTCGCGCGCCAGCTTCTCGTACCTGGCGTTCGCCGGGTTCGCGGCGAAGCCCTGGTTCCACTGGTGCACCTGCCGCAGGTCGGCGAAACCGCCCTGGGTGAAGGCGCGGATGAGGTTCAGTGTGGAGGCCGCGGTGTGGTAGCCCTGCACGAGTCGGCGCGGGTCGGCCGCGCGTGACTCGGGCGTGAAGTCGTACCCGTTCACGATGTCGCCGCGGTAGGCCGGCAGCGTCACCTCGCCGCGGGTCTCGGTGTCGCTCGAACGCGGCTTCGCGAACTGGCCGGCCATGCGGCCCATCTTCACGACGGGCATCGAGGCGCCGTAGGTCAGCACGACGGCCATCTGCAGCACGGTCTTCACCCGGTTGCGGATCTGATCGGCCGTCGCACCCGCGAAGGTCTCGGCGCAGTCGCCGCCCTGCAGCAGGAACGCCTCACCGCGTGACGCGGCGGCGAGCCGGTCGCGCAGCATGTCGACCTCGCCGGCGAAGACCAGCGGCGGCAGGGTCGCAAGCTCGGCCGATGCCGCGTGCGCCGCCTCGGGGTCCGGCCAGGACGGCTGCTGCTTGATCGGCAGGGTCCGCCAATAGTCGAGCCCCGCGATCACCGAGGGATCTGCGTTCACGAAGGGCTCGACGAGCTGGGTCACTGGAATGGTCCTTGCGGATCGGGCGCCGGTCCGGCGCGGGATGGGGGCAGGCGACGCCGCAGAGCGCGAGCGGCCGCCGAAGCGAGCCTACCGCGATCGGCGGCACCTAACGCGACGGTGCCGCGCGCTGCTCCTTGACCGAACTCGCATACAGGTCGACGTATTCCTGGTCGCTGAGCTGGCGCAGTTCGTGCACGAGCTCATCGGTGACGCTCCGCAGCACGAACCGGTCGCCCTCGAGCCCCTCGAAGCGGCTGAAGTCGAGCGGCTCACCGAGGATGATCCCGATGCGACGGATCTTGGGCAGCCGGGTGCCGATCGGCATCACGTGCTCGGTGCCGATCATGGCGACCGGGATCACGGGTGCACCGGACTCGAGCACCATGCGCGCCACGCCCGTGCGGCCGCGGTACAGTCGCCCGTCGGGGCTGCGTGTGCCCTCGGGATAGATGCCGAGGATCCGCCCCTCGGAGAGCACACGGAGGCCCGTGTTGAGCGACGCCTCGGAGGCCTTGCCACCGGAGCGGTCGATCGGCAGCTGACCCGTCGCCTGGAAGAACAGGCGCGTCGCCCAGCCCTTCAGGCCCTTGCCGGTGAAGTACTCGCTCTTCGCGAGGAAGACCACCGGCCGGTCCACGACGATCGGCAGGAACACCGAATCGATGAACGACAGGTGGTTGGAGGCCAGGATCACCGGCCCGTCCTTGGGCACGTGCTGCAAGCCCACAACCCAGGGGCGGAAGATCGCGAGGAGGATCGGGCCGACCACGACGTTCTTCATGATCCAGTAGAACACCCGGCCTCCTTCCAGCTGGACTGAGCCAGCCTACTCCTCAGCGATCCGCTCACGCGTGCTCGGCCACCCACACGCGGGCGAGGTCGGCGGCACCCACGACACCGGCGTCGTTGACGAGCTCGGCGATGACGAAGTCGGGCTCGGGATGGTAGCCGCGCGCCGGAAGGTGCTGCAGGTAGGACTCGCGGATCGGCTCGAGCAGCAGCTCCCCGGCGACCGCGACCCCGCCGCCGAACACGAAGCGCTGCGGGTCGAGCACCGCCGACAGACTGGCGGATGCCTCGCCGAGCCAATGCCCGAGCTGTCGCAGCGCCGAGACGGCGCCGGGGTCGCCCTGCTCGATGAGCGCACCGACGAGCTGACCGTCGAGCCCGCCCTGCGCGGCGCGCACGCGCGCCAGTTCCTGCCCGATGCCGCCGGCGTCGGCGATCTCGTTCGCCATGCGCAACAGGGCGCGACCGGAACCGTACTGCTCGATGCATCCGTGCTGGCCGCACCCGCAGGCGATGCCGCCGGGCACCACCCTCAGGTGCCCGAGCTCGGCGCCGGCGCCGAAGCCCCCGCGGAAGAGCCGGTCGCCCGCGACGATCGCGCCGCCGACCCCCGTGCCGATGGTGAGCATGACCATGTCGCTCACGAGGCGACCGGCGCCGAACCGGAACTCGGCCCAGCCGGCCGCGTTGGCGTCGTTCTCGACCACCACCGAACCGCCGACGCGCCGCTCGAGCTTCTCGCGGAAGGGCTCGTTGCGCCAGTCGATGTTCGGCGCGTAGTACACGGTCGACTGCGCGGCGTCGATGAACCCGGCCGCCGCGACACCGACCGCGGTGATCTCGTCGTGTGCGCGGAGCGCCTCGATCATCGCGACGACCGCGTCTTCGAGACGCCCGGTGTCGGCGGGCGTCGGCACGCGGTCGGCCCGGACGATCTGGCCGAGCTCGTCGACGACCGCACCCGCGATCTTCGTCCCGCCGATGTCGATGCCGATCGCATACGTCACGAGGGCCGCCTTCCGGTGTTTCCGTCTGGGTGTCGAGGAGGTGGGTGCCACGAGACCGCGCTCGACCGCACGCCGAGGGGCCCGCGGAATGCACCGAGTAGAGTGTAGTCAACCCCATGCCGAGGTCCGCACGGCCCGACCCCGGGCGGCCTCCCGGTACCGAAGGAGCTACCGTGACCGAATTCGAAACCCCGGCTGTCGTCGCCGCCGACCCCGACGCGAATGCGACGGACCTGCTCGTGCAGCGGCTGGCGGAGACCCCCGACCGTGTGCTGTTCTCGCTGCCGACCGCTGACGGCGGGTGGTCGCCCGTGACGACGCGCGAGTTCTACGACGAGGTGATCGCACTCGCGAAGGGATTGGTGGCGGCCGGCATCCAGCCCGGTGACAAGATCGGGCTGATGTGCAAGACCCGCTACGAGTGGACCCTCATCGACTTCGCCACGTGGTTCGCCGGTGCGGTCCTGGTTCCCGTCTACGAGACCAGCTCCCCGTCGCAGGTGCGCTGGAACCTCAGCGACTCGGGTGCGATCGCGTTCATCGTCGAGACGCCCGACCATTTCGCGCGCTTCGACGAGGTGCACCCCGAGCTCCCGGCCATCCGCAGCGTATGGCAGATCGACCTCGGCGACCTCGACAAGCTCCGCGCCGGCGGCGCCGACGTCCCCGACGACGAGATCGAGCGACGTCGCTCGCTCGCGGTCGGCTCCGACATCGCCACGCTCATCTACACCTCGGGTTCGACCGGCAAGCCCAAGGGCTGCGTGCTCACGCACGCGAACTTCGTCGAGCTCTCGCGCAATTCGGCCGTCGCGCTCGAAGAGGTCGTCCTCGACCCCGACGGCGCCTCGACGCTGCTGTTCATCACGACCGCGCACGTGTTCGCGCGATTCATCTCGGTGCTGTGCGTGCACGCTGGCGTGCGCGTCGGCCACCAGCCCGACACCAAGCAGCTGTTGCCGAGCCTCGGCACGTTCAAGCCGACGTTCCTGCTCGCGGTGCCGCGCGTGTTCGAGAAGGTCTACAACGTCTCCGAGCAGAAGGCCGAGACCGGCGGCAAGGGCAAGATCTTCCGGTCCGCGGCCGACACCGCGGTCGCGTACTCGCAGGCGCTCGAGCGCGGCAGTGTGCCGCTCGGCCTGAAGCTGAAGTTCCGGCTCTTCGACGCGCTCGTCTACAAGAAGCTCCGGCACGCGATGGGCGGCCATGTGAAGTACGCGGTGTCGGGCTCCGCCCCGCTCGGCCCGCGCCTCGGGCACTTCTACCACGCGCTCGGCATCACCATCCTCGAGGGCTACGGCCTCACCGAGACCACGGCGCCCGCGACCGTGAACCTCGCCACCAAGTCCAAGATCGGCACGGTCGGCCCGGCTCTGCCGGGCGTCGCGGTGCGCACCACCGACGACGGCGAGATCCAGGTCAAGGGCATCAACGTGTTCAAGGAGTATTGGAAGAACCCCGAGGCGACCGCCGAGTCGTTCGACGGCGAGTGGTTCAAGACGGGCGACCTCGGCAGCTTCGACGCCGACGGGTTCCTGACGATCACCGGCCGGAAGAAGGAGATCATCGTGACGGCCGGCGGCAAGAACGTCGCGCCGGCCGCGTTGGAGGATCCGATCCGGGCGAACCCGCTCGTCGGTCAGGTCGTCGTGGTCGGCGATCAGAAGCCCTTCATCGCGGCCCTCGTCACGCTCGACCCCGAGATGCTGCCGGTGTGGCTCAACAACAGCGGCGAGGACGCCGCCATGAGCGTCGACGAGGCAGCGAAGCACCCGGTCGTGCTCGCGGAGGTGCAGCGCGCGATCGACGCGGCGAACGAGACCGTGTCGCGTGCCGAGTCGATCCGCAAGTTCACGATCCTGCCGATCGAGCTCACCGAGGCGAGCGGGCACCTCACGCCCAAGCTCAGCATCAAGCGCAACATCATCCTCGACGACTTCGCGGTGCAGATCGAAGAGATGTACGTGGGCGCGCCCGCCACCGAGAGCACCTCGATCATCTGACGGGCGCGGCGCGGTCGCCGCGTCACACGCGTGGGAAGTCGAAAAGTGGGTTGGAAGTCGGGAGTTCCCGGCTTCCAACCCACTTTTCATCGGCGATCGCACCGGGTGCGGCGGTCACATCGGGTGCGGCGGTCACACCGGGCACCGCGGTCACACCGGGTGCGGCGGTCACACCGGGCGCGGCCAGCACACTGTGCGCGGTGAACACACCGAGTGCGGCGATCACATCGGGTGCGTCAGAACCAGTCGGACTCGCGGACCTGACGCATCGCGACGCGGCGTTCGTCCTTCTCCAGCCGGTCGAGGTACAGCAGACCGTCGAGATGGTCGACCTCGTGCTGCAGCGCCTGCGCGAGCACGCCGGTGCCCGAGACCTCGACGGGGCGGCCGTCGAGGTCGATGCCGCGGACGCGGGCGAACGGATGCCTCGGGGTCTTGTGCCAGTTCTCCGGCACCGAGAGGCAACCTTCGTCGATCTTCTCGGGCTCGCCGCCGAGCTCGACGATCTCCGGGTTGATCACGTACCCGACCGCACCGTCGACGTTGTAGCTGAAGACGCGCAGGTTCACACCGATCTGGGGCGCGGCCACGCCGGCGCGCCCGGGCACCCGCACGCTGTCGAGCAGGTCGGTCACCAGTGCGCGCACACGGTCGTCGACCTCGCCGACGGGTGTCGAGACCGTCTTCAGGACGGGGTCGCCGAAGAGTCGGATCGGGCGTTCCGGCACGTGGACGCTCCGATCAGTTGCCGCGCGGGCGGACGACGACGAGGAGATCCCCGGCCTCGACCTGCTGGGTCTTCGGGATCGCGACGCGTTCGATCACGCCGGAGATGGGAGCCGTGATCGCCGCCTCCATCTTCATGGCCTCGATCGACGCGACCGCCTGGCCGGCCTCGACCTCGGCGCCGGCCTCGACCTGCAGCGTCACCACGCCGGAGAAGGGTGCGGCGATCTGGCCGGGCTGCGAGGCGTCGGCCTTCTCGGCCGCACGCGTCTCGACCACGATCGAGCGATCGCGCACGAAGACCGGGCGCAGCTGGCCGTTGAGGATGGTCATGACGGTGCGCATGCCCTTGTCGTCGGCCTCGCCGATCGCCTCGAGCCCCGCGTACAGCCGCACGCCGCGCTCGATCTCGACGACGTGCTCGGTGCCGACCTGCAGACCGTAGAGGTAGTCGGCCGTGTCCACGACCGACAGGTCCCCGAACAGCTCGCGGATCTGCTCGAACTGGCGCGTCGGCGCCGGGAAGAGCAGCGTGTTGAGCGTCGAGCGCCGCGTCGCGCTGTCACCCTCGAGCCCGGCGCGCTGCTCGTCCGTGAGCTCGGTCACGCCGACGCGGACCTCGCGGCCGGCGAGCACCTTGGAGCGGAACGGCTCAGGCCAACCGCCCGGCAGGTCGCCGAGCTCGCCCGCCATGAAGCCGATCACCGAGTCGGGCACGTCGTACTTCTCGGGGTTGGCCTCGAAGTCGGCCGGGTCGGCCTTGACCGCCGCGAGGTGCAGCGCGAGATCGCCGACGACCTTGGACGACGGCGTGACCTTCGGCACCCGGCCCAGGATGTTGTTCGCCGCGGCGTACATGTCCTCGATGAGCTCGAAGTCGTCGGCGAGGCCGAGCGCGATCGCCTGCTGCCGCAGGTTCGACAGCTGCCCGCCCGGGATCTCGTGGTGGTACACCCGGCCGGTGGGGCCCGGCAGCCCCGACTCGAACGGCTTGTACAGCCGGCGGACCGCCTCCCAGTACGGCTCGAGATCGGACACGGCGTCGAGCGAGATGCCCGTGTCACGCTCGGTGTGCGCGAGCGCGGCGACGAGCGACGACGCCGAGGGCTGGCTCGTGGTGCCCGCCATCGGCGCGCTCGCGACGTCGACCGCGTCGACGCCCGCACGGCTGGCCGCGAGCAGCGTCGCGAGCTGGCCGCCGGCGGTGTCGTGCGTGTGCAGGTGCACGGGAAGGTCGAACCGCTCGCGCAGCGCGGCGACGAGCTTCTCGGCCGCAGCGGGACGCAGCAGCCCGGCCATGTCCTTGATCGCAAGGATGTGCGCGCCCGCGTCGACGATCTCGTCGGCGAGGCCCAGGTAGTAGTCGAGCGTGTAGAGGTCCTCGGCGGGGTCGAGCAGATCGCCCGTGTAGCAGAGCGCGACCTCGGCGACGGCGGTGCCGGTCGCGAGGACCGCGTCGATCGCCGGTCGCATCTGCGAGACGTCGTTGAGTGCGTCGAAGATCCGGAAGATGTCGACGCCCGTCGCGGCGGCCTCACGCACGAACGCGTCGGTCACCTCGGTCGGGTACGGCGTGTAGCCGACCGTGTTCCGGCCGCGGAGCAGCATCTGGATGTTCAGGTTGGGCAGCGCCTCGCGGAGCGCGGCGAGCCGGTCCCAGGGGTCTTCGCCGAGGAAGCGCAGCGCGACGTCATACGTCGCCCCGCCCCACGCCTCGACGGACAACAGTTGGGGCGTCAACCGGGAGACGTACGGCGCGACCGCGACCAGGTCCTTCGTGCGCACGCGGGTCGCGAGCAGCGACTGGTGGGCGTCCCGGAAGGTCGTCTCGGTGACCGCGAGCGGGGTCTGCGCGCGGAGCGCGGCCGCGAACCCGGCCGGCCCGAGCTCGAGGAGCCGCTGGCGCGACCCGTCGGGCGCGGGCGTCGTCAGGTCGAGCTTCGGCAGCTTGTCGACCGGTGCGACGTTGATCGGCGCCGCGCCGTTCGGCTGGTTCACCGTGACATCCGCCAGCCAGTTCAGGATCTTGGTGCCGCGGTCCTTCGAGACGCGGCCGCGCATCAGCTGCGGACGCTCGTCGATGAACGACGTGCTGAGGTCGCCCGCGATGAACGCCGGGTCGTCGAGCACGGCCTGCAGGAACGGGATGTTCGTCGAGACGCCACGGATGCGGAACTCCGCGAGTGCGCGCCTCGCCCGGGTCACGGCCTGCGGGTAGTCCCGGCCACGGGTGATGAGCTTGGCGAGCATGGAGTCGAAGTGCGGGCTGATCTGCGCACCCGGGTTGACCGTGCCGCCGTCGAGGCGGATGCCGGCGCCGCCCGGAGACCGGTAGGTCGTGATCTTGCCGGTGTCGGGGCGGAAGTTCGCGGTCGGGTCCTCCGTCGTGATGCGGCACTGCAGGGCCGCACCGCGCAGCTGGATCTGCTCCTGCCGCAGTCCGAGCTCGGCGAGCGTCTCACCGGCCGCGATGCGCATCTGCGAGACCACGAGGTCGACGTCGGTGACCTCCTCGGTCACGGTGTGCTCGACCTGGATGCGCGGGTTCATCTCGATGAACACGTGCTGACCTGCACGGTCGCCCGCGGTGTCGACGAGGAACTCGACGGTGCCCGCGTTCACGTACCCGATGGACTTCGCGAACGCGATCGCATCACGGTGGAGGGCCTTGCGGATGTCCTCGTCGAGGTTCGGCGCGGGCGCGATCTCCACGACCTTCTGATGACGCCGCTGCACGGAGCAGTCGCGTTCGAAGAGGTGCACGGTCTCCCCCGTGGCGTCGGCCAGCACCTGCACCTCGATGTGGCGCGGCCGCAGGACGGCCTGCTCGAGGAACATCGTGGGGTCGCCGAACGCGCTGTCGGCTTCGCGCATGGCCTCTTCGAGCGCGGGCCGCAGGTCGGCCTTGGTCGCGACCCGGCGCATGCCCCGGCCGCCGCCGCCGGCCACGGCCTTCGCGAAGATCGGGAACCCGATCTCGTCGGCCTGCGCCAGCAGCTGCTCGATGTCGCGCGACGGCTCCGTCGACTTCAGCACCGGGACGCCGGCGGCGATCGCCTGCGACTTCGCCGTCACCTTGTTGCCCGCCATCTCGAGCACCCGCGTGGGCGGCCCGATGAAGGTGATGCCGGCGTCGGCTGCCGCCTGCGCGAGCTCGGGGTTCTCGGAGAGGAAGCCGTAGCCCGGGTAGATGGCGTCGGCGCCCGACTCCCTGGCGACCCTGATGATCTCGTTCACGTCGAGATAGGCGCGCACCGGGTGGCCCGGCTCACCGATCTGGTAGGCCTCGTCCGCCTTGAGTCGATGCAGTGAGTTGCGGTCTTCGAAGGGATAGACCGCAACGGTCTTCGCACCGAGTTCGACGGCCGCACGGAACGCCCGAATGGCGATTTCGCCGCGATTGGCAACCAGGATCTTCGTGAACATGAGGCCTTTCCGAGATGGTTCGGAGACGGATTTGCGCACAGCGAACGTTTAGGTATCGCCCAACGTCTAAAGGTAACGTATCTGTTCGTGCATGTTCTCTCCGTCAGCTCCCTCAAGGGCGGCGTCGGCAAGACCACCGTGACCCTCGGACTGGCGTCGGCGGCCTTCGCCCGCGGCGTCCGCACGCTCGTCGTCGACCTCGACCCCCAATCGGATGTCTCGACCGGCATGGACATCCAGATCGCCGGCCACCTGAACGTGGCCGATGTGCTGGCTTCGCCGAAAGAGAAGATCGTCAGGTCGGCGATCGCCGCGAGCGGCTGGTCCAAGTCGAACCCGCAGGGCACCATCGACGTCATGATCGGCAGCCCGGCTGCGATCAACTTCGACGGGCCGCATCCGTCGATCCGCGACATCTGGAAGCTCGAGGAGGCGCTCGCGAACGTCGAGTCCGACTACGAGCTCGTGCTCATCGACTGCGCACCCTCACTCAATGCGCTCACGCGCACGGCGTGGGCCGCGAGCGACCGTGTGGCCGTCGTCACCGAGCCAGGGCTCTTCTCGGTCGCCGCCGCCGACCGCGCGCTCCGCGCGATCGAAGAGATCCGCCGCGGCCTCTCACCTCGACTGCAGCCGCTCGGCATCGTCGTGAACCGGGCCCGCGTCCAGTCGCTCGAGCACCAGTTCCGCATCAAAGAGCTGCGCGACATGTTCGGGCCCCTGGTGCTCTCGCCCCAGCTCCCCGAGCGCACCTCGCTGCAGCAGGCGCAGGGCGCGGCGAAGCCGCTGCACATGTGGCCCGGCGAGAGCGCCGAAGAGATGTCGGCGCACTTCGACCAGCTGCTCGATCGCGTGCTGCGCACCGCGCGCATCGGCGAGTATGCGAACGGTGAGCCGGCCGAGGAGCCGCTCACGGTCGAGCGCGCCGGCTGAGCGTTCATTGGGCGGGTCGCGGGTGACGATCGCGACCACGGATCGAGAGCACACGGCCAGGCGGCCGTGCGAGCACCGGTCCTAGGAGATGCGTCGCGTCTTCGCGCCGCGTCGCGCGGCGAGCTCGTCGATCGGGTCGGCGGGCTGGGTGCCGATCTCGACGAGCGTCGATTCGACCTCGCGGAGCACTTTGCCGACGGCGATGCCGAAGACGCCCTGTCCGCGGTTGACGAGGTCGATGACCTCGTCATCGGACGTGCACAGGTAGACGCTCGCGCCGTCGCTCATCAGGGTCGTCTGCGCGAGATCCTGGACGCCGGCCTCGCGGAGCTGGGTCACCGCCGTGCGGATCTGCTGCAGCGAGATGCCGGTGTCGAGCAGGCGCTTCACGAGCTTGAGGACGAGGATGTCGCGGAACCCGTACAGGCGCTGCGAACCCGAGCCCGCGGCCCCGCGAACGGTCGGCTCGACGAGACTGGTGCGCGCCCAATAGTCGAGCTGCCGGTAGCTGATGCCCGCGGCGCGAGCCGCGACCGCACCGCGGTAGCCGCCGCCGTCGTCGTGCTGGGGCAGTCCGTCGGTGAAGAGCAGGCCGAGGTCGTAGCGCGTTCGATCGCTCCGCTCGAGCTCAGTCATCCGGGTGCCCCTCACTGTTCCACGCGTCGTGCTCGGCGCGTGACCCCAACGCTACCGAGCGGACGAACCCCGGCCAAACACATCCGGCCGATCGTCACGGCGTGTCGCGTCGGCCTCGCGGGTTCGCGTGCGTCAGCGCGTCGGTTTCGTGAGCGCGCTGCGCAGGATGCTGCCGTGGATCGTCTCGAGTTGCCGCCCGAGGTCGAGCGCGCGTTCCATGGAGCGCGCGCGCCCGGCAGGGTCGTTGCGCCTCGCCGGGGCAATGGCGCGTTCGATCAGTGCGGCGTCGCGCTCCGCGGCGAACCGGACCCCGCGAAGGTGGCGCGGTTCGATGCCGACGGCTCTGAGCATGGCGAGGGCCTGCATGACCTCGAGCGCATCGTCACCGTAGTCGTCGGCGGCCGGGAGCAGCCCCGCGGAGACGGCTTCGTCGAGCAACGACGGCGGCGCGCCGGCCGCTCGCGCGAGCTCGTCTCGGCGGAACCTCGGCGCACGGGTGACCTGCGCCGCCGGTGCGGCGCCGGGCAGCGCGGGCGTCTCGCCGGCGTCGATCGCCTCGAGGTGGGTGCGGATGACCTTCAGGGGAAGATAGTGGTCGCGTTGCATCGCGAGCACGAACCCGATGCGCTCGACGTCGCCCGGGGCGAACTTCCGGTAGCCAGACGGGGTGCGCGCGGGAGTCACGAGCCCCTGCTCTTCGAGGAACCGGAGCTTCGAGGGCGTCAACTCGGGGAACTCGGGCTGCAGCCGGGCGAGCACCTGCCCGATGCCGAGCAGCGGCACGCCGCGGCCCGCGGCCTGCGATGCGGCCGAACGGGCCACTAGCCGCCCGCCACCGACGCGAGGTCTCGGCGCGAGGCGTAGAACGTGAGGCGATACTTGCCGATCTGCACCTCGGCGCCGTCGGAGAGCAGCGCGGTCTCGATGCGCACGCCGTCGAAGTAGGTGCCGTTCAACGAGCTCAGGTCTTTCACCTCGAACGCGGTGCGGTGACGGAGGAACTCGGCGTGCTTGCGCGAGACCGTCACGTCGTCGAGGAAGATGTCGGCGTCAGGGTGCCGGCCGACGGTGGTCACATCCTGGTCGAGGAGGAAGCGGGCGCCGCTGTTCGGCCCGCGGCGCACGATGAGCAGGGCTGAGCCGGACGGCAGCGCCCCGATCGCCTCCTGCTCTTCGGCCGAGACATCGGCGTCGAGCGCGCTCAGCTGCGCTGCGGCTTCCCTGCTGAACCCGATGGTCGTGTCGTCGGCCCGTCCCGCGCCCTGCGCCGGGTCGAGCGGAGTGCCCGCATCCATCGTGTCGCCGGCCTGGGTGTTGTCGGAATCCGCCACGGCTAACCTCCCGATCCCAGCGTATCGGATCCTGCGTCGCTCGCCACCCGCGGAATGCGGATGACGCGAGCGGTCTCGATCGCATAGATGACGCCCGCCCACCAGTAGAGGAAGGCGCCCCAGAGGGTGACCGCCCAGCCGATCGGTGCGCTGACCGCCTCGACGGCGGGGAACGCCGCACCGAGCATGAGGATCGGCAGCCCGGTGAACAGGGCGAACGTGGCGACCTTGCCGAGTTGATGCACGGGCAGCGGACCGTAGCCGAAGTTCGCGAGCACGACGCCGAGCACGACGAGGAGCGCGTCGCGCGCGACGATGACCGCGACGATCCACCACGGAACGAGATCGCGCGCGGCGAGCCCGATGAGCGCCGCGAAGATGTAGAGCCGGTCGGCCGCCGGGTCGAGGAGACGCCCGAGCTTGGTGATCTGGTTGAGGCGCCGTGCGAGATATCCGTCGAGCAGATCCGAGATGCTGGCGACGATGAGCACGACGAGCGCCGCGACATAGTCGCCGAGCACGATGAACACCAGGAACACCGGGACGAGCAGCAGGCGCAGCATGCTGAGCAGGTTCGGGACGGTCCAGATGCGGTCGCTCTCCCCCGCCGCTCCGTCCCCGTTCACACGTCGATCCTAGCGACGCCCACGAAATCGATGAGCGAGGTCCTAGAATCGCGCACATGAACGCCCTGACCGTGTGTCTCGTGCTGTGCGGCGTCGTCACCGCCGGCACCTGGCTCGCCAGCGTCGTCACGCGCGAGCACTCCTGGGTCGATCGAATCTGGTCGATCGCGCCGATCGCCTATGCCTGGATCCTCGCTGCAGGGGGCGGCTTCGAGCCCCGGCTCGTGCTGATGGGCGTGCTCGTCACGCTCTGGGGCATCCGGCTGACCTTCAACTTCTGGCGCAAGGGCGGCTACCGGCCTGGCAGCGGCGAGGACTACCGCTGGGCGGTGCTGCGCGGCCGCATGCCGGGCTGGGCCTTCGCCCTGTTCAACCTCGGCTTCATCTCGATCTACCAGAACGCGCTCATCCTCGCGTTCTGCCTGCCGGTGTACACGGCGTCGCAGTCCGGCGCGCCGCTCGGGGCGTGGGACATCGTGCTCGCGGTCGGATTCCTCGCGCTGCTCGCGGGCGAGACGATCGCCGACCAGCAGCAGTGGCGTTTCCACCAGTGGAAGGCCGCGGAGCGCGTGGCCGGCCGGGCCCCGCAGCCGGGCTTCTTGCAGCAGGGCCTCTTCCGCGTCTCGCGGCACCCGAACTTCTTCTTCGAACAGGCGCAGTGGTGGGTCTTCTACGGGTTCGCCGTGGCGGCGACGGGCGTATGGCTGCACTGGACCGTCGCGGGCGCTGCGCTGCTCACCCTGCTGTTCATCGGCTCGACGATCTTCACCGAGTCGATCTCGCGAAGCCGCTACCCCGAGTACGACGACTACCGCCGTCGCACGTCGATGCTGGTGCCGTGGTTCCCGCGCCCCGCGCGGGCCCACGCCACCCCGGTCGCCGAGTAGGGCGCGAACCCGCGTCAGATCTTCGCGGCGAGCGCGGGCCAGGCTTCGGCGAAGCGCGGATGCAGCGGCAGCGCCGCGACCTCGTCCACGGGCACCCAGGACAGCGCGATGCTCTCGGGATCGCTCACGACGGGCGGGAACCGTTCGACGGCGTCGGCGACGACGGTCGTGTACGACCAGTAGCCGAGGTCGAGCACCGTGCTGAACCGCACGACCAGGAGGCCGGCCGGCACACCGGCTTCCTCGGCGGCTTCGCGCACCGCGGCGTCGACCGCGCTCTCCCCCTCGTGCCGGGCGCCGCCCGGCATGCCCCAGGTACCGCCGAAATGGCTCCACACCGCGCGGTGCTGCAGCAGCACTTCACGGCCGGGGCTGACCGCGAGCAGCCCGGCCGCACCGAACCGCCCCCAGTACCTCGCCCCGTCGGGGCCCTCGACCCAGGCATCGCCGCTCACGCCGCTCATCCGTCCAGCATGCCCCACTCGCCGCTGGTCGACGGCGAACCGCGTCACCCGACGTAGGGTGAGGGGGTGAGCGACGAGTCCCCGGTGCGCGTCGACGCCTGGCTCTGGGCGGTGCGGCAGTACAAGACGAGGTCGGCGGCGACGGCTGCGTGCCGCGCCGGACACGTGCGCGTGAACGGCGAGCGGGCGAAGGCCGCGCAGCAGGTGCGCCCAGGCGACGAGCTGCGGGTCCGCGTGAACGGCTTCGATCGATTGCTGGTCGTGCGGCGGACGATCGTCAAGCGCGTGTCGGCCACGCTCGCCGCGACCGCGGTGGAGGACCTCACGCCGCCCCCGCCGCCGAGGACCGAGCAGGCCCTCGCACCCATGCGGGACCGGGGTGCCGGCCGGCCGACCAAACGTGAGCGCCGGGACCTCGAGCGGCTCCGCGGTCGCCCGGGCGCGTAGGCTGGATCGCGTGAAGAAGGACATCTCGCACGAACCCGATGCGCGGCGTTACGCCCTGCGCGTGAACGGCGAGCTCGCGAGCGTGCTCGACTACCGGGTGCTCGGCGACTCGATCGCCTTCACCCGGACCTTCACCAATCCGCCGTACCGCGGCAATGGTCTCGCGGGCGAGGTCGTCGCGTTCGCGGTCGACGACGTCGAGGCGGGTTCGAAGCGCACGATCGTGCCGGCGTGCTGGTACGTCGGCGAGTGGTTCGACCGGCACCCCGACCGTGCCCACCTGCTCGACCCGCGAACGAGCTGACTGCCCCGCACGGCCGGCGCTACGGTTGGGTGGACCCCGGATCGACCGGCGTCGGATGGGAACAGCGATGGTCGACCGGGTGGAGGGCGGATTCGTGCCGGCGATCGCCACCGAGCCTCCGCGAGGCGGGGTCGCGGATGCCGTGTTCGCCGCCCTGTGCGCGGCGATCGCCGACGGCAGCCTGACCTCGGGCATGTACGTGCACGAGGGCGCGATCGCGAAGGCGCTCGGCATCTCGCGGACCCCCGTGCGCGAAGCCGTGCAGCGGCTCCGCAGCCTGGGGCTCATCGACGCGCAGCCCGGCCATCACACGCGAGTCGCGTTCATCACACCCGAGCGCACCGCACAGGCGCTCAGCGTCTTCGTCTCGCTGTTCCGGAGCGTCTGCCTCGAGGTTGCGCCCCGCGCCGAGGCATCCGTCATCGTTCCCATGCGTGCGGCGCTGGACGCGTTCGGCGCGGCCCGCGACGCGGCCGACGACGACGGCATGGCCGTCGCGAACTTCGGCTTCTACGATGCGGGCATCCGCGCGAGCCGGAACGCGGTGCTGCAGTCGGCGATCGAGCACGTGGTGTATCTGATCCGACTCGGGGGGTTGCAGCTCCCGGCACGGATCGACGTCGAGGCGGTGCACGGCGCGCTTCGCGGCGTGCTGGACGGCTTCGAAGGACGCGATGCGAGCGTCGCGGTCGGTGCGCTCGATCTGCTCGTCGAGCTCCAGATCCCGCGCTGACGCAGAGCCCTTGAATGTGAGAGGCACCTCCGCTACGCTCACGATCAACCATTATAACGGTGTTCCGGCGAGCAATCTGAGGACGACGACTCATGACCCTTTCCCCGACGGCGTCGCTCGGCTTCCGACGAGTCCGGCGGGTCCCCCGCTGGTCGGCGGTGACCGCCTTCGGCGCGGTGTTCCTCGCGGCCGCGCTCATCACGCCGGCCGGCGCGGCATCCGGCGCCGAAGCCGGCAGCGCCGCGTGCGACTTCGACGCCGGGCTGTGCGTCGTCGATCCATCGAACATCGCCGCGAACCCCTCGGTCATCGTGCCGGCCGACACGCACGTCATGACGGCGGTGGTCGTCGGCGGCAACGGCGGCGCGAACAGCACCGGCGTGCTCGGCGGGCAGGGCGGACTCACGGTGGCGACGTTCCCCGTCACGCCCGGCGAACAGTTGCGCATCATGCTCGGCGAGGGCGCCGACGGCCCGACGCCGGGAGCCGGCTATTCATCGGGCGGCCGCGGCGGCCCGATCTCGGACACGCCGACCGGCATGCCGACCGGTGGCGGCGGTGGCGGCTCGACGGCCGTGCTCGACGCCTCGGACCAGCCGATCGTCGTGTCGGGCGGCGGTGGCGGGGCCGGCGGCGACATGGAGGGCAGCGGCGATGCGGGCGGCCAGGGCGGCAGCGGCGGCTCGCCGGCGAAAGACGGCTGGAACGGCGCACCCAATGAACAGAACACCGACGGCGCGGCCGGTGGCGAGGGCGGCGCCCACTCCACGCCCGACGGCGAAGACACCCACGGCATGCCCGCCAGCCCGACCACCGGGGCCGGTGGCGGCGGCTGGAACGGGAACGGCGGCGGTGGCGGTGGACACGGCGACACGGGCGCACCCATCGACGACGGCATCCAGTACGGCGCCGCGGGCGGTGGCGGCGGCGGCCAGTCCTACGTCAGCCCGGCCGTCACGACGTGGACCTTCCTCTCCGCCGGGCCGATGAACACGGGCGGCGACGGTGTCGTCGCACTGTTCCCGCGTTCCACGGCCGCGATCTACCAGTGCGCGGACGGCACCCAGGATTACGACCTCGCAGAGGGGGCAACACGCGTCTTCGGCATCGTCGGCGGCGGTGCCGGTGAATCCACGCGTGACAACGCCCAGGGTGGCGGCGGCGCGGTCGTCACGGGCACCTTCGACGTCGCCGGACCGCAACAGCTCCAGGTCGTCGTCGGCTGCAGCGGCGAACGAGGCGGGTACGGCTGGTCCTCGGGCGGCGCAGGCGGGCACGGTGGCACCGCGGAGGTCTCGGGCGGCACCGGCGGCGGGTCGACGCAGATCGACATCACGGGCCTCGGCGGACCGAAGCTCGGCGCGGGCGGCGGGGGCGGCGCAGGCGGCGGCATCTTCGAACCGGTCTGCAACTGCCCAGGCGGCGACGGCGGGAGCGGCATCCCCGTTCCGGTCGCCGGTGGCGTGGGACAGGCCGGTGACGGTGGAGTCGGCGGCGGCGCGCTCGGCGGCAATCCGGGTCCGGGCGGAAATGCGAACGGCGCATCGGGTGACGACGGCCAGAACCACACCGACGGAGCCCCAGGCGGTGGCGGCGGCGGCGGCATCTTCAACGGCGGCAGCTTCGGCCGCGCCGGCGGGTTCTCCTCGTCCGGTGGCGGGGGCGGCGCCGGATCGTCCTTCGTCTCGCCGGATGCTGCGCTCGTCTCGGGCGGCACCCTCGACCCGCGCGACGGCTACGTGCTCGACGGCATCGCGGTGATCGTGCCGATCTTCGCGGCCGAGGACGCACCCGCGCCGTCGCCATCGCCCGGGCCGAACGATCCATCCGTGCCGCCGGCCGGTGGCGGCTCCGCAGCCGACCCGTCCGGATCGGGCCTCCGCGCCCTTCCGGCGACCGGAGCTGCGTGGACCGCCGAGAGCCTGATCGTGCTCATCGCGGCCGCGATCGCCGCGGTCGGCTGGGGCTCTGCCCTCGTCATGCGGCGAGCGCGTGGCCGGCGTGCCCAGATCTGACCTGATCGGCGACTGAGTCGGGACGCGAGAGCGGGGCGGTTGCCATTGATGCATCCGCCCCGCTTCCGGATCGCTCGGCGCGTCCTACTGGATCCCCTCCTTCACCAGCCGCCAGTCCTGGCACGCTGCGGCCGTCGGCCCCCATTGCTGGGCGACCGCGCCGTCGGTCGGCGAACACCCGTCGATCTCGAGCAGCTTGCCGCTGTTCGCATTGACGAGCTGCCAGAACCCGCCGCTCACGAGGTCGAGGTCCCAGCGTTGCGTCGCGTTCCCGGTCGGGCCCCACTGCACCGCATCCACGCCGTCGGCCGTCGCCGCCCCCGGGATCTCGAGCAGCTTGTGGCTGTTCTTGTTGACCACGTGGTGCGTTCCCGAGCTCGCGCTCTGCAGTTGCCAGACCTGCGTCGGATTGTTCGTCGGACCCCACTGGCCGACCGCAGCGCCGTCCGTGGTGAGCGCGGCGAGCACCTCGAGCAGCTTCCCGCTATTGCGGTTGACGATGTGGAACTCGGGATCGGGTGTGACGCCGGAGCGGAACACCTGGATCTGATCGATCTCGGCGTAGGTGCCCTGATAGCCGAACTGGATCGTGTTGGCTCCGGCGGCGAGGGTGGTCGTGAACTGCGCCCACAGATACCGACCCCAGTGCGCGGTCGGCGGATAGCTCACCGAGAACGCCGAGCCGCCGTTGACGCGGACCGCGTGACTGCTCGTGCCCGGCATACCGTTCGCGTAGCGGACGTTCACCGTGTAGGTCCCCGACGCCGGCGCATCCACCGTGAACGCGACCGTGCTGTCTGAGAAGTTGATGTCGCCCACCTTCGATCCGTTGGAGGCGTCCGCGTGTGTGACGAGCGACACGTTCGAGAGGGTGGCGTTCTCCGCCTCGTACGCGATGGCGTTCAGCGGGACCGTGCCGACTCTGATGTCGTTGTACATGTAGGTCTCGCTGGGGTCGCTCGGGTTCGGGCGGTAGTTGTCGACGTTCGTGGCCTGGTAGAGGGTGCGCCCGTCGGGGCTGTAGTCGATGCCCTGCGCGAACCCGGTGATCGAGCTCGGACCGTCGAACGTCACCGCGAACGGCAGTCGTTCCCACGGCCCGGCGCCGAGGTTGTAGTTCACGAAGAAGTTCTGGCCCTGATAGACGTTGCCCGCCGGGTCCAGTCCCCACTTCGACGCGACCACGATCATGCCCTTCGGGCCGCCGGTGGGCACCCACTTCACGAACGGCGAGGATCCGATGCCGCTGCCGTCGGCGAGCTCGACCGGGGTGCCGAGACCCGTGGTGGTGCCCCAGTCGAGACCGTCCGGAGACGTCTTGAAGAACACCGGCGAGGCGTTGGGGTGGGCGTAGCCCACGGCGTTCACGACCTCGTACGTGGCGATGTAGCTGCCGTCGGGCAGCCGGTCGACCGTGATCATCCCGGGCCGGTGCGTGTTGTCGGTCGGTGCAGAGACGTTCGACAGCGCTCCCCACGTCAGGCCGCCGTCGGTCGAGCGCCGGTAGGAGATCGCCTGCAGGACGCCGTCCGCCTTCTGCCGCTCGTCCGAGAAGTAGGCGACGAGACCGCCGTACGCGTCGATCGCGAGCGTGGGCTCCCAGACGGTGGTGGTGGTCGAGGTCGGGCTCGGGTCGTAGACGGCGGGGCCGCCGGTGTCGATGGTGCTGAGGTAGGACCAGGATGCGCCGTGGTCGCTGCTCGAGTAGACGACGAGCTTGCTGACCGAGGCGGGGTCGTCGCGGTCTGCCGGCCGGATCTGCCCGGTGAGCAGAATCGTCCCGGCGGGGAGGTCACCCACCGCCTGCGGGAGCTCGTAGAGGAACGGCTGCGCGGTGCGGTCGAGCTGTGTGGTGTCCTCCTGACCCGGGATGCCCGGGAAATCGGCGCCGGGATCGACCGCGGAGATCTTCTGCCAGGTCGCGCCGTCGTCGGTGCTCTCGAAGATCGGCCACTCCTGGTGACAGGCAAGGAGCGGGTTCGCGAGGCACGCCTGGGTGTCGACGACGGGGTCGGGGCTGGGGCTGACGTCCTGGATGAGGCGGGCATCGTCGAAGGTGGCGATGAGCGTGCCGTTGGCTGCGCCGCTGTGTTTCAGCGCAAGCACCTTGGCGTAGGCGGTGCCGGTCGCGTCGCCGCCCTCGTCGTTGAACGACGATCCGTTCGGCGGCGCATAGACCAGGGATCCATTGCCGGTCGTCACGGCGTGGGCCGGGCTCGCGACGAGCACCGGACCGATGAGGACTGCTGCGGCGATCACCGCCGCTCCGACGGCGGTTCGGGGTCGTGATGGTTGCGTACGAGAGTGCTTCATTGCGTCTCCTCGGTAGACGTACCTGCGGAGTCCGGCGCACATGCAGAGCCGGTTCTCCGGTTTACATCGTTGCAATCGAAGGCTTGCACAACGTTGTACTCTCGTCAAGAGCGCCGTGTCACCTCCGCGCGCCGCCCGCGCGCCGACGCGCGCGCACGATACAACGATGGGAACGACCCATCGCCGACCACAGATGGAAGGGACGAGCATGGCGGCAACGCTGCACGACGTCGCCAAACTGGCGGGCGTCTCCATCAAGACCGTCTCGAACGTCGTCAACGACTACGTGCATGTGCGACCCGAGACGAGGGAACGGGTGCAGCGCGCCATCGACGAGCTCGCATACCGGCCGAACCTGTCGGCGCGCAGCCTGCGGTCGGGCAAGAGCGGCGTGATCAGCCTCGTGCTCCCGGAGCTCGGCCTCAGCTACTTCGCGCAGCTCGCGGACGCGGTGATCGCCCGAGCCGACGCGCATGGCCTGATCGTGCAGGTCGAGCAGACCAACGGCGACCGTGAGCGTGAGATCGCGATGCTCTCGAGCCCGCGGCGGCAACTGGCCGACGGGTTGATCTTCAGCCCGCTCGGCATGGGACAGGAGGATGCCGAGCTGCTGCAGGTCGACTACCCGATGGTGCTGCTCGGCGAGCGCATCTTCGGCGGGCCGGTCGATCACGTGACGATGCGCAACACCGAGGCGGCGAAGGCCGCCACCGAGCTGCTGCTCGCAGGAGGACGCCGTCGCGTCGCCGTCATCGGCGCGCACGAGAACGAGGTGATCGGCTCAGCGGGCCTCCGGCTCGAGGGGTACCGGCAGGCCCTCGACGCCGCCGGCATCGCGTACGACCCGCGTCTCGTGACGTACACGACGCTCTGGCACCGCGCCAACGGCGCCGAGTCGATGGCCGAGCTCATCGCGTCCGGCGCCGAGTTCGACGCGGTCTTCGCCATGAACGACGCACTCGCACTCGGCGCCATGCGCGTGCTGCAGCACGCGGGATACCGGATCCCCGAAGACGTCCCGCTCGTGGGCTTCGACAACATCGAGGAGGCCGACTACGCCGTGCCGAGCCTCACGACGATCGATCCCGGGCGCGCACCCATCGCGGCCCGCGCGGTCGATCTCCTCGTCGAACGCATGGGCGATCCGGGGCGTCCCGAATCGGCCGAGGAGATCCTGGTCGACTTCGAGATCATCCGGCGCGAGTCGCACTGAGCGACGCACGCGCCAGCGCGCGGAACCGGTCGGCGACGGGTGTGTGCACGCGCCGCAGCGCACCGGTGTCATCGGGCTCGAGCGCCCAGAGCCCCATGCGGAGCCGGTAGTCCATCGGCGCCCCGTTCCCGTAGCGATACGTCCACTCGACCATGTCCGTCAGCGACCACCAGGTATAGCCGACCAGGTCGACCCCGCGCGCGCGGAGCTCGTGCACGGCCTCGACCGAGGCATCCAGCCACGCCATGCGCTCCTCGACCGTCCCGGTGAAACCCGTCTCGGTGAGGAAGACGGGTTTGCCGTACCGAGCCGCGAACGAGGCGAGCACATCCGTGAGGCCGTCGGTCCACGCGTTCACGCGTGGTCGCAGCTCACCGGGCCCGCCGTGCAGGAACACTCCCGCCTCGAACACCTCGGTGGAGTGCTGCGGGTAGTAGTTCACGCCGACGACGTCGGGCTCGGCGACGTGCTCGCGAGCCCACGTGAGATCGTCGTCGGAGAACCCGTTGGCGACGAGGTACGGCACGAGCGGATGCTCCGCCCCCACGCGTCCCGTCACGAGATCCTGGACGACGTAGGCGCGGTGGCGGAGGTGCTCGGTGAGCTCGGGGTGGGCCGAGAGGTCACCGTCGAACCGGAACGACGCCTCGACGTGCACGAAGTCCGCAGCGGGATCCAGCTCGGCGATGGCCGACTGCGTCCGCACGATGCCCCGGGCGATCGATCGCAGCACGGTGACGAAGCCCCGGTCCCCGGTGAGGTAGGGCGGCCAGTGGCCGAACTCGCCGCAGTACATCGTGTTCAGCAGCGGCTCGTTCGCCGGAGTGTAGTGCCGGATGCGGCCCCGGTAGCGCTCGGCGACCGCCGCGCCGTACTCGGCCACCCGGCGGTCGTAGTCGGGGTTCGCGAACTCCCCCTCCAGCCAGAGCGGCGTCCCGTAGTGGATCAGGTCGGCGATGAGGTCGATCTGCTCCTCCTCGAGCCGGTCGACCACGCGGTCCAGCCAATCCCAGTCCCACACGCCAGGTTCGGGGTTCACGCGGTACCAAGGGATACCCCAGCGCAACATGGTGGCGCCCGAGCGTGCCGTGAGCGCGAGGTCCTCCTCCCAGAACCGGTAGTGCTGCATGAGGTCGTACTCGTCGAGCGCGCGCTGCCCGGGGCGGGTCTGCGGGACGAACGTGTCCTCGATGCCGACGGCGAAGTGCAGCCGGCCGTCCTGGAACCATGGCTGGGTCATGCGGGGTCTCTCCTGGGATCGGTGCGGTCGATCGGCGAGCTGACGGCCCGCGGGAGCACGCGTCTCTCGCGGGCCGTCAGCTCGTGGCGGGGTCACTCGGCGAGCGTGGCCTCCATCTCGGTCTGCGCGGTCTGCAAGAGCTCGGCGATCGCTCCCCCGGCCATCGCCTTCTGGGTGGCGGTGTCGAGCTCGGTCAGGATGTCGGCCTGCGGGATGACGCCCGGCAGCAGCGCCACGCCGTACTGCGACTGCTCGGTGAGCGCGGCGACGACGGGGTTCTCGGCGACGTCCGCAGCATCCACGTCGGTCGTGAGCGGGGGCCAGCCGGATGCGAGCGACCAGGTCACCATGTTCTCGGGCTGGTAGAACCACGTCAGGAACTGCTCGGCGGCGGCCTGCTCCTCGGCGCTCGCCTGCGCGGTCACCGTCATGTCCACGGCGAGCGCCGACGCCTTGATGCCCGCGGGGCCGGCCGGCAGCGCCGCGATGCCGTACTCGATACCCGACTCCTCGGCGATGCTTGCCATCCAGGGGCCACCGAGCGTCATGGCCGCCTTGCCGGCCTTGAACAACTCGTCCGCGTCGACGCCGGTGAGTCCGGTCGGCGAGATCTGGTGGTCGCGCACGGCTGCGGTCCAGTACTCGAGCGTCGCCACATTCTCGGGCGAGTCGACGAGCACCTCGCCCTCAGGGGTGACCACGTCGCCGCCGCCGCTCTGCAGCAGCGAGATCCACACGCCGTTGCCGACGGTGGCGTTGTCCTGGAGCGCGAGCCCGTACTGCTCGGGCGTGCCGTCGCCGTTCTCGTCGACGGTGAGCGCGGTCGCCGCCTCGACCCATTCGTCCCAGGTCGTGGGCACCGCGACGCCGGCCTCGTCGAACAGCGTCTGGTTGATGAACATCGTGAGCGGCGTGAAGCTCAGCGGGGCGCCGAATCGCTCGCCGTCGGCGAGGCCCGTCTCCACGGCCTGCGGGTTCAGCGTGGAGGCGCCGCTGTCGGGCGAGTCGTACCACTCGTCGAGCGGCAGCAGCGCACCTCGCGAGGCATAGACCGGGATGTTCTCCGGCGGAAGGGCGAGCAGCTGCGGGCCGTTGCCGGCCGTGAGCGCGGGCAGTGCGGTGTCGAGGAGTGTGGCCCACGGCTTCGTGACGGGTGTGATCTCCACGCCGTCCTGCGACTCGTTGAATTCGGCGACGAGCTCGTCGAGCACCTTGCCGTCGGCCTCGGTGTAGCCGTGCCAGAACTCGAGCTCGACGGTGCCGCCCGTGGAGTCCGCGTCGGCTGCGTTCGTGCAGCCCGTGAGGGCGAGTGCGATCGTGGCCGCCGCGGCCGCCGCGATGGGAGGGATGGACCTGCTCATGGTGGGAGTCTCCGTTCGACTGCATTGTCGGGTTTGCCAGGGATGCGAGGAAATGTACAACGATGTAATTGCTGCGGTAGCCATATGGTGACCCAGGAGCGACCCGGAAGTCAAGGCGGGGGTCCTCGATCGATGCGACCCCGCACGATCATCGGCTTGACGCCGTCGCACGCTGGTACGTATGGTGCATTACAACGTTGTACTCGACCCGAGGTGAGGAAGCCAATGGTCACTGGAGCCCCACCGGCCCCCGCACGCCGACACCGCACCCCGGCGCGGCTCGGCGGCAGCGGGCCGCTCTCGCCACGCGCACGCCGATGGCTGACCGTGGTCGCGTTCCTGCTGCCCGCGCTCGCGGTCCTCGGCACGTTCAACTTCTGGCCGATGATCGACGCCCTGCGGCTCTCGTTCACCGACGCGAGCGGCTTCGGGCGGGAAGAGTTCGTCGGGCTCGAGAACTACCTGCGCGTGTTCACGGATCCGGCGATCGTGCGCTCGATGGGCAACACCATCCTCTACGCGGTGCTGTTCACCCCGACGGCCGTCGTCGTCGCCCTCGTGCTCGCACTCGCGCTGAACCACCCGCGGCTGCCGCTGCGCGGATTCTTCCGCACCTGGCTCTTCCTGCCGTTCATCGTCTCGCTCGCGGTCGCCGCGTTCGCGTGGCAGTACCTCCTCGACCCCCAGGTCGGCCTGCTCAACCACTGGCTCCAGTCGTTCGGTGTTCGCATCGGCAACGTCTTGCAGGACCCGATGCTCGCCATGCCGACGGTCGCGCTGATCGCGGTGTGGAAGAGCTTCCCGTTCTACATGATCGTCTTCCTCGCCGGGTTGCAGGAGATCCCGCAGAGTCTCTACGAAGCCGCGCGCGTCGACGGCGCCTCGGCCTGGTCGCGCTTCCGTCACATCACGCTGCCGCTCCTCGGCAACACGACCGGCTTCGTCCTCGTCATCGCCACGATCGCGGCGCTGCAGGCGTTCGACCAAATCTACATCCTCACGAACGGCGGCCCCTACCGCAGCACCCAGACCGTCGTCATGCAGATCTACGAGTCGGGCTTCAAGAACCTCGAGCTCGGGTTCGCCTCCGCGCTCTCGTACGTGCTGCTCGTGGCGACCCTGCTGCTCGGGCTCGTCCAGTTCGCCCTCTCGAGCCGACGCGCAAAGGATGCCGCAGCATGAGCACGACCACCCGCCTCGCCACGGCACCATCGCCCGAGGCATCCGCGCCCGCTCGACGCACCGGAGGCCGGCCGCGCCGCGGCCCGCTCCCCGAGCGCGTGGGCGGCTGGCTGCTCTTCGTCGCGATCGCCGTCGTCACCGCGGTCACCGTCCTGCCGATCGCGATCATCGTCCTCACGGCGTTCAAACCCGTCGCCGAGGTCAACGCGTTTCCGCCGACCCTGGCCCCCACCGACTGGACGCTCGACAACTTCACACGCATCTTCGCCGACCTGCCGTTCGCGCGCCTCATCGTCAATAGCTTCGTCTTCGCCGGCGGCGTGACCCTGTTCGCGCTCCTGTTCGACTCACTCGCCGCGTACGTGCTCGCCCGGATCGACTTCCGCGGGAACCGGGTGCTGCTGATCGCGATCATCGCGAGCCTCATGATCCCGTTCCAGGCGCTGCTGATCCCCGTGTACCAGGTCATCGCCGACCTCGGCTGGATCAACACCTACTGGGGGCTGATCCTCCCCCGCGCCGCCGACGCCTTCGGGATCTTCTTCCTACGGCAGTTCTTCCTCTCGCTGCCGCAGGATCTCGACAGCGCCGCGCGGCTCGACGGAGCATCCGAAGCGCGCATCTACTGGAGCATCGCCCTCCCGAACGCCGTCCCCGCGCTGCTCACGCTGGGCGTCTACACCTTCGTGAACAACTGGAACGACCTCCTCTGGCCGCTCGTGCTCACGACCGATGCGCAGATGGGCACCATCACGTCGGGACTCACCCAGCTCACCGGGCCGGGCGGCATCATCCCGTTCGGAGTGATGATGGCCGGCTCGCTGATCGCGCTCATCCCGCTCGCGATCATCTTCCTCTTCCTGCAGCGGCGCTTCGTGGCGAGCGTCGCGAGCACCGGATTGAAATAGCCGCAGCTCCCCCGACCTCGCCCACGCACGCCGGCACACCGGCGCCCACGCCAACCGTCTCGACCAGAAAGCAGTCTGTATGCGCTCCGCTCACCTCGCCCTCGATCCGGACCACACGGTCGGGCCCATCCGCCGGGAGCTCTTCGGCGGCTTCGTCGAGCATCTCGGACGTCACATCTACGACGGCATCTACGAGCCGGGGCATCCGACCGCCGACGCCGATGGGTTCCGCACCGACGTGATCGAGCTGGTCAAAGGGCTCGGCGTCACGACCATCCGATACCCCGGCGGCAACTTCGTCTCGGGATTCAAGTGGGAGGACTCGGTCGGTCCCCGCGAGACACGTCCCCGCCGGCTCGACCTCGCGTGGCATTCGACCGAGCCGAACGAGGTCGGCCTGCACGAGTTCGCCGGCTGGCTGGAGAAGGTCGGCAGCGAGCTCATGCTCGCGGTGAACCTCGGCACGCGCGGCGTCGCCGAGGCGATCGAGCTGCTCGAGTACAGCAACATCCCGGGCGGTACCGAGCTCAGCGAGCGGCGGATCGCGAACGGACGTCGCGAGCCGTTCGCGGTGGAGATGTGGTGCCTCGGCAACGAGATGGACGGGCCGTGGCAACTCGGTCACCGCAGCGCCGACGACTACGGCAAGCTCGCCGCGCAGACCGCGAAGGCGATGCGCATGCTCGACCCGTCGGTGCGGCTGGTGGTCTGCGGTTCCTCGAGCGCCCACATGCCGACGTTCGGCGAGTGGGAACGGGTGGTGCTCGGCCACACCTACGACGACGTGGACCTGATCTCGTGCCACGCCTACTACGAGGAGCAGGACGGCGACCTCGGCAGCTTCCTCGCGTCCGCGGTGGACATGGACGGATTCATCGAGTCGGTCGTCGCCACGGCCGACCACGTGCGCGCCGTCAACGGTTCGACGAAACGGATCGACATCTCGTTCGACGAGTGGAACGTCTGGTACAACTCCCGGTTCGAGCAGGTCGACAAACTCGCCGGCATCGGCAACTGGCCCGTCGCACCGCGCCTGCTCGAGGACGTCTACACGGTCGCCGACGCCGTCGTGTTCGGCAACCTGATGATCTCGCTCATCAAACACGCAGACCGGGTCGCCTCGGCATCGCTCGCCCAGCTGGTGAACGTCATCGCCCCGATCATGACCGAGCCGGGCGGACCGGCCTGGCGGCAGACCACGTACTTCCCGTTCGCGATCACCTCCCGGCTCGCGCGTGGACGGGCGCTCCGGCTCGCGATCGACGCACCGACGTATGCGACCGGGCGGTACGGCGAGGTGCCGCTCGTCGATGCGGTCGCGACCCACGACGACGAGACCGGGAACAGCGCGCTGTTCCTCGTCAATCGCAGCGTCGACGAGGAGATCACCGTGCGCGTGGGCGTGCAGTCGCTGGGCGACGTCCAGGTCGTCGAATCGCACACGCTCGCCGACGCCGACGTGACCGCGAAGAACACGCTCGAGCATCCGGACCGCGTCGCGCCGCAGCGGAACACGTCCGTCCGCGTCGAGGACGGCGTGCTGACCGTGACCCTGCCGGCCGTGTCGTGGACGGCGCTCGCGCTCGGACGCCGCGGCGCGAGCTGAGGCATCCCGAACCGAGTCGCCGGCGCGATGCGCACGCGTGGCAGACTCTCCGCATGGGGGCGACGCGGTGAGGGTGCGGAACGGGCCGACGGACCGCCCGGCTGACTCGGTCGGCTACTCGGCGGCGCAGGTGCGTGCGGCGGAGGCGCCGCACCTGGCGGCCGGCGAGCCTCATGCGCCGTGCGGCGGCCGCGCTCGCGGCGGCGATCCGGCGCGAGGCGGCGATCCGGCGCGAGGCGGGCGGGGCGGATGCCTCGGGCGGCACCGTGCTCGTCCTCGCGGGTTCCGGCGACAACGGCGGCGACGCGCTGTTCGCGGCGGCCGAGCTCGCGCAGGGCGGGCTCGAGGTCGTGGCGATCCCGACGGGGTCGCGGTTGCACGACGAGGCATCCGCGGCGGCCCACGCAGCCGGCGTGCGGTTCCTCGACCGAGACGACGATGCCGGGTTCGCCGTCGCCGCGGACGCGGCCGCGCTCGTGATCGACGGGATCCTCGGCACGGGCACGGGCACGGGTGCGGGTGCGGGCGCGAGCGCGAGCGCGGGCACGGGCGCGAGCGCGAGCGTTGAGCCCGCCCTGCGTGGGCGCGCACGTGAGCTCGTCGCCGCACTGCTCCCCGTGGTGGAACAGACGGGCGCGCGCGTGATCGCGGTCGACCTCCCGAGCGGCATCCACCCCGACGACGGCAGCGTGCCGGACCCGACGGTCCTCCGCGCGACGCTGACCGTCACCTTCGGGGCGATCAAGGCCGGCCTGCTGCTCGAGCCCGGCGCCGGCTACGCCGGACGCATCGAGCTCGTCGACCTGGGCCTCGGCCCCGAGCTCGCCACGATGACCCCGCTCATCTCCCCCTGAACGGCCCGCACGCGGACTGCTGTGCTTCGAACGGTCGCGAATGGCGGGTGGGCGTGACGGGGACCCGCCATCCGTGACCGGTCGATGGCCGCCGATACGCTGGGACCATGACCGGACCTTCGATGCCGCCGCCCAACGCTCCCGCACCGAACACCGTGCACTACACCGCACCACCCGCCCGGCCGCTGCTCGCCCCCGGGACCTCGACGTCGACGCCCTGGATCTGGGTGATCGTGCTGCTGCCGATGGTCGGGCTGAGCTCGATCTGGCTCCTGGACCCGATCCGGCTCATGCCGGCGCCCGGCGACCTGGACTCCGTCGAGGTCATGCCGTTCCGCATCTGGGCCGACCCGATGATGCTGCTGATCGTCGGGGTCAGCTATCTCACTTCCGCGGTGACGATCGTCGCCGCCTTCCTCGACTTCCGGGCACTGGAGCGCATCGGGGTGGTGCGACCGTTCCACTGGGCCTGGGCGTTCACGACCCTCGCGGTCGGCCCTCTCGTCTACCTGATCGGTCGCACCGTCATCGTCGGCAAGGTCACGCCGGGCCGCGGCGGCGCGCCGCTCTGGGCCGCCATCGCCGTCACGGTGCTCGGCATGATCAATGTCGGGATCTGGACGTTCTGGCTGATGGGCCGCGCGCTCGATTGGGCGTTCGCCGTCGGCGCGGTCTGATCCCAGCGCCACCTGGACGACGCCCCCGGCCTTCGGCCGGGGGCGTTTCACGTGTGGCGCCCCGACGTGTCCAGCACTCTGCGCGATGGAATCGGGCACGGATTGTCGGGTGCCGAAGTCCGGCGACGCACACGCTGGAAGCACGAGGCAGCCTCCGTTCCGGCCAAGCGGTGAATGCCCTGCGCCACGGACGCCCCGGCGCGCCCGGCACTCGAAGGGAAGCATTGTGGACACTCGCATCATCGACCGCCCGGCCTTCCGCCTCGTCGGCTACGCCGCTCGCGTTCCGCTCGTCGATCACGGACGCAACCCGCACATCGAGGCACACATCACGTCGCTGCCGACGGATGCACATAGGCGACTCGAGGCGATCGGAGACACCGAACCGGCGGGCTTACTCCGGGTCAGCGCAGACGTCGACCCCGACTACGCGGAGGGCAGTCGGTTCACGTTCGTGTTCGGCGTCGCCCTCGACACACCGTCGCCGGTGCCCGACGGTCTCGACCTGATCGAGGTGCCTGCAGGCACGTGGGCCGTGTTTCGCACGACCGCGTCATTTCAGTCCGCGTGGATGAGCATCGTCAGCGAGTGGTTCCCGTCGAATCCTTGGCGTCTGCGCCCGGGGCCGTCGATCGTCACCGACCGCGGAGATGAGCACGGCCCTTCGACGGCCGAAGTCTGGATACCCGTTGAGCGCGCGTAGAGACCCGGTTCAGGATGGCCGCGCCCAGTTCACCCGGCTGGAACGCAACGTGATGCAGATCTCACGCCCGAACGCGCGATTCCAGCAGTGGGAGGCGTTGCGGCGAAATAGGAACAAGCGACAGCGAGCTGGCGAGTTCCTGGTGCAGGGAGTGCGACCGATCAGCGTCGCCATCGAGCGAGGTTGGCCGATCCGCGCCGTCCTCTATACCGCGGACCGGTCGCTGTCGCAGTGGGCCGTGCGTGTGCTCGAGCGATCAGGGGGCGAACGGGTGGCAGTCGCGCCCGAGTTGCTCCGCCAGTTGAGCGACAAAGCACAGCATGCGCCCGAGTTGGTGGCCGTGGTGGCGATGCCGGACGATCAGCTGTCCCGGATCCCTGTGGAGTCATCGTTCCTGGGCATGGTGTTCGATCGCCCCTCCATGCCCGGCAACATCGGCACCATCGTCCGGTCGCTGGACGCGTTCGGCGGTTCGGGACTCATCGTCACCGGACACGGCGCCGACCCCTACGACCCCAAGTCCGTCCGCGCGTCCACGGGGTCCGTGTTCGCGATTCCGATCGTCCGATCGCCGTCACCTCAGCCCGTGCTGGCCTGGGCACGAGCGCAGCGCGCTGCGGGAATCTCGCTGACCGTCATCGGGACCGACGAGAACGGCGCGGACGACATCGCCGACCTCGATCTGACGGGCCCGACGCTGCTCGTGATCGGCAACGAGACCACCGGGCTGAGCGCCGGATGGCGGGAGGCGTGTGATGTCATGGCGCGGATTCCCATCGGCGGCGCCGCCAGCTCGTTGAACGCCGCAAGCGCAGCCACGGTCACGCTCTACGAGGCCGCCCGCCAGCGCGGCCGTCCATAGCGAGCGCGAATGGCCTATCGTCACGCGCTGACGCGCGAGAGCTACGCCGACCTCTCGGGTGGCGTCCTGCACTCCGCCCCGGGATTCCCCGCGTTTCCCGTCCGCCTGGCGAGCGAGATGTTTCAGCGCGCCCTGGCGCTCGCACCGAGCTCGACAGCACAGGTATGGGACCCCTGCTGCGGCAGTGGTCACCTCCTCACCACACTGGTCCTCCTGCATCGCCGCGACATCACCGGCGTCCTCGGCACCGACCTGGACCCGGCCGCGCTGAGGCTGGCTCGGAAGAACCTGGACCTGCTGAGCGAGCACGGTATGGATGTCCGCTCAGATGAACTCCGTGCGCGGGCCGAACGGCTGGGCAAACCCGCATATCTCGATGCCGCCGCGGCGGCTCAGCGGCTCGCTCGCGGACTCGCACGGCGCGGCGGCGCACTCCCATATGGTGTCGCGCGGGCAGACGTCTTCAACCCCGATCAGCTCCGTCGCGCCCTCGATGGGCGGCGCCCGAATCTCGTCATCACCGACGTCCCCTACGGCGAGCAGACGTCGTGGGCCGGGCCCGATGGCGCGGCAGGGATCGACGGCATGCTGAGGGCGCTCGAGGAGGTGCTCGACGATGATGTCGTGATCGCGGTGGCCACCCGGGGTCGCAAGGCGGGCTTGGCCGGCGTACGTCGGCCCATCGCATCGTTCAAGATCGGCACCAGAGTCGTGGGCTTCTGGCGCGTCGCACGCTGACACGGAATTATCGCCTCGATGCGGAGGACTTCGCCGCGACCATCTCCGCCGAACCGGGCCCACGTTCCCCGTACACGCAGAAGCCCTCGGCCGATGGCCGAGGGCTTCCGAAACGTGACCCAATTCGCGACTCAGGCGTGACGTCCGTCGCGACTCATCACATTGGTGGATCTGAGGGGACTCGAACCCCTGACCCCCTGCATGCCATGCAGGTGCGCTACCAGCTGCGCCACAGACCCATCGGGACCTCAGCCCCAGATCGCTACTCCGCTCTCGCGGGCAACGGATTCAGATTACACCGCGGTGGCCGGGATATGAAATCGAGCCGGTCTCACTCCGCGGCTTCGGCGGGCGCTTCGAGCAGCGGTTCGACAGGGATCGGCGGGCAGTCGAGCCAGAGGCGTTCGAGCCCGTAGTACATCCGGTCCTCGCGGTGGAACACGTGCACGACCAGGTCCCCGAAGTCGAGCAGGACCCATCGGCCGTGTTCGCGGCCCTCACGGCGCAGTGCGCGGCCTCCCAGGCGGTCTTCGACCTCGTCGGCGATCGCGAGCACGTTGCGCTCGGAGGTGCCGGTGACGAGCAGGAAGACGTCCGCGAACGGCATCGCGCCCGACACGTCGAGCGCGACGAGGTCCTCACCGCCCTTGGCGTCGGCCGCGCGCGCGGCCACCGCGAGCTGGTCGAGAGCGTGGGCAGAGGCGGTCATGCGTTCCCTTCAGGGAGGACGGCCCGGTCGGCGCGACCGGTGTGGCGCTGGATGCGGGGAGCCATCGCGAGCCGGATCAGAAGATCCCCACCAGGGCACCGACGACGAGGCTCGCGACGACGCCGAGCGCGAGGACGCCCGCCGTCACGGCGAGCACGAGCGGCGCATTCACGCCCTCTTTCTTCGGTGGGGCGATCATGTCGCGCGGATGCCCCTGCGTGCTCACCGCACGACTCGCCGAGACGGGTGCGACACCCGCACCGCCGGCGTCTTCCACATGGTCGATCAACCGGTCGACGTCGCCGGTGTCGAGCTGACTCGGGTGCAGGCCGGTGGCGCCGTAGCTGCGCGGCAGGTCGATCGAGCCGGTGACCATGATCTCGCCGCCATCGGGCAACGGCTGCCCGATGGCACCCTGATGCGGCATGGAGGGCAGAATGAGCGCGCTCGTCGTGGTCGGAACGCCGTGCGAGCCGCCGCCGCCGCGGGCGAGCAGCTGATCGAACGGCTCGGGCTGCTCCTCCGGCAGGTCGAGTTGCGAGGTCCAGTGGCCGACCGGCTTCGCGCCGAGCGCCGGCTCGTCGGCGGCCGAGGTCGCGGTGGGCTGCTGCGGCGTGGTGACGCGAGCCGGCGCCGCCTTCGCGGCGGGCGCGTCACCGGCAGGATCGTCGATGCCCTCGAGATCGTCGAGATCGCCGGACCGGCTGGACTCGATCAGCGCGCGCAGCTCACGTCGCGTGAGCGTGCGCTCGGGCGTCGGATCGTCGTCATCGTCGACCGCGACAGCGGGCCGCGACCAGGCCTGCGGGGTGGCCCCCGGCGCGAACGACGACGTCCTGGTCGGTTCGGTCAAGCCGGGCTCAACCGCGGCAGGCCTTGCGGCGTTCGCCGGCGCGTCGGTCACGGGTTCCGCGACCGGACCGCCGAACAGCGACCCCTCGGTGGCCGCGGTGTTCGCCGCCCGGGGCGCGAACGTCGAGGCCGGTTCGGTCTCGACGGCGTCGGCCGGGTCGTCGGCGGGTGCGGCCGGCTGCGGTGCGGGCGGGAATGCCGGCGCCGACTGCGGCGGCGGCGAGACGGGGAAGGCCGGCGCCGGAGCATCCGTCTGCGGGCTCGCTGAAGCCGCCTGCTGCTCCAGCAGGCGCTCTCGCTCACGCATCTCGCGGCGCGTGAGGGGCCGATCCTGCGATGTCATTCGACACTCCGGTAGAGGTGGTGCTTGGAGATGTACTGGACCACCCCGTCGGGTACGAGGTACCAGACCGGGAACCCCCGGCGCACCCGGCTCCGGCAGTCGGTCGATGAGATCGCCAGCGCCGGAACCTCCAACAAGGATACGTGCTGCTCAGGCAATCCCGAAACGGAGAGTACATGACCTGGGCGACTGACCGCTACGAAATGCGCCAGCTCCCACAGTTCGCCGACGTCCCGCCACGACAAGATCTGGGCCACCGCGTCGGCACCGGTGATGAAGAACAGCTCGGCGTCGGGCCGCTCCCGGCGGATGTCGTGCAGCGTGTCGATCGTGTAGGTCGGCTTCGAGCGGTCGATGTCGACCCGGCTCACCGTGAACCGCGGGTTCGATGCGGTCGCGATGACCGTCATCAGGTACCGGTGCTCGGGTGGCGTGACCACCTCTTTGTACGAGGGGCGACCGGTCGGCACGAACACGACCTCGTCGAGATCGAACGACTGGGCGACCTCGCTCGCCGCCACCAGGTGGCCGTGGTGAATGGGGTCGAATGTGCCGCCCATCACCCCGACCCGGGGCCGGCGACCCTCACCCGACATTGCGCGATCGACCCCGCTCAGTGCGCGGCGTGGTCGTCTCCGCCGTGCCGAGCGGCGTACGCCTCCGACTTGTGGCGGTGGCGGTTCGCGACATCGCGGTACGAGTAGGTGACAGCACCCAGCGCGAGGAGGATGACGAGCGCGATGAGCCCGTAGAAGAAGGGATCCATGGGCAGCTCGCGCGCGTGTACCGTCTCAGCGAAGACCGCGGTCACCAGGCTCATTCGGGGTGTTCCTTTCGTTTCTCGCGTACCGGCCGTCGGGCGGCGGCGCGCACACGACAGTCTAGTGGGGCCGTCACTCGCGTACGTGGCCCGCGCCGCGCACGATCCACTTCGTGCTGGTCAGCTCAGGCAGACCCATGGGCCCGCGGGCGTGCAACTTCTGGGTCGAGATCCCGACCTCGGCCCCGAACCCGAACTCGGCGCCGTCGGTGAACCGCGTCGACGCGTTGATCATGACGGCCGCCGCGTCGACCTCGTTGAGGAACCGCTCCGCGTTGCCCAGATCGTTCGTCACGATCGACTCGGTGTGCTTGGTCGAGAAGCGCCGGATGTGCCGGAGCGCGTCGTCCATCGAGTCGACGATGCCCACCGACAGGTCGAGGCTCATGTGCTCGGTGGCCCAGTCCTCGTCGGTGACGGGCACGGCTTCCGGGCGGATGGCCCGCACACGGTCGTCGCCATGGACGGTCACTCCGGATGCCTCGAGGCGGTCGATCACCGAGGGAAGCAGCCGATCGGCGGCGGCGCGGTGCACGAGCAGGGTCTCGAGCGCATTGCACACGCTCGGGCGCTGCACCTTCGCGTTGTGCACGAGCTCGACCGCCCAGTCTTCTCGGGCGCTCTCGTCGAGGTACATGTGCACGACGCCTGCACCCGTCTCGATGACGGGGACCTTCGCCTCGTCGACGACGGCCCGGATGAGCCCCGCGCTGCCGCGCGGAATCAGCACGTCGACGTAGTCGCGGGCCTGCATGAGATGCCTCGCGCCGGCTCGGCCGTAGTCGTCGACCGTCTGCACGGCGTCGGCGGGGAGGCCGGCCGCCGCGTACGCGTCACGCAGCAGCTGGACGAGGACCCGGTTCGTATGCTCGGCGGCGGTACCGCCCCGGAGGACGACGGCGTTGCCGCTCTTCAGGGCGAGCGCCGCGATGTCGATCGTGACGTTCGGCCGCGCCTCGTAGATCGCGCCGACGACACCGAGCGGCACCCTGACCTGGTCGATGCGGACCCCGCTCGGGAGCGAACGGCCGGAGACCGTCTCGCCGATCGGGTCCTCGAGCCGCACGACGTCGAGCACGGCGTCCGCCAGCGCTCCGATGCGCCGCTCGTCGAGCCGGAGCCGGTCGAGCAACCCGTCGGCGAGGCCTGACGCGCGCCCGGCCTCGAGGTCCTCCTGGTTCGCCGCGACGATGTCGGATCGACGTTCGCGGAGCAGCTTCGCGACCTGCTCGAGCGCGGCATCCTTCTCGGCCGTGGTCGCGATGGCGAGCCGGTAGGACGCCTCCTTCACGGCGGCGAGCCGGGCATCGAGACGAGCGGGATCGAGTTCGGGATGCGCCATGGTCTCAGTCTAGGGACGCGTGGCCGAGCCCGAATCCTCGTGACGCTCGGTCGCCGGCTCGAACCAGGTGCCGAGCTCGCGCCCGGCGAGCGCGTCGGCCACGAGCGGCGTCGCGGTGATCAGCACCGCGGTGCCGGCGGCCGCGGCGATCCGCGCCGCGGACACCTTCGTCTCGGCACCGCCGGTGCCGACACCGGCACGGCCCGCCGCCCCGATCTCGATGCCCGCGAGGTCGTCGCCGTAGGGGACGTGCGCGATCCGTTCGGCGCCGGGCAGGTGCGGCGGCCTGGTGTAGAGCGCGTCGACGTCGGAGAGGAGCACCAGCAGGTCCGCCGCGATCAGCTCCGCGACGAGCGCCGCGAGCCGGTCGTTGTCGCCGAACCGGATCTCGTGCGTCGCGACGGTGTCGTTCTCGTTCACGATCGGCAGGATGCGCAGCCCGAGCAGGCGTTCCATGGCGCGCTGCGCGTTCTGGCGCGGCGTGGGGTTCTCGAGGTCGCCGGCCGTGAGCAGCACCTGCCCCGCGAGGATGTCGTGCCGGTCGAGACTCGTCTGGTAGCGCCACATGAGCACGTTCTGGCCGACCGCGGCCGCGGCCTGCTGGGTCGCGAGGTCGGTCGGCCGGCCGCCGAGGTCCAGGAACGGGATCGCGGTGGCGATCGCACCGGATGACACGAGCACGACCTCGGCCCCGCGCTCGTAGGCCTCGGCCAGGGCGTCGACGAGCGGCTCGATCTGGCCGGCGTTCTCGCCGCTCACCGACGACGAGCCGACCTTGACGACGATGCGGCGTGCGCCGGGGATGTCGGAGCGGCTCCGCGGGGTCACTGTTCGCTCTCCCCCTCGTCTTCGTCGGACCAGAGTCCGGCCTCGCGTTCGCGCTGCAGCTCCGCGCGGGCCTCGGCCTTCGCGTCCATGCGATCGTGGTACTCCTGCTTGCGCTCGGCGCGGGTGGCGCGACGCTGGTCGTCGAGCCGCACGTCGGTGCCGCGCGGGGCGGTCATGAGTTCGGCGGTCGAGGTGAGCGTCGGCTCCCAGTCGAACACGACGCCGGCACCCGCGCCGATCACGACCGTCGATCCGGCAACCGCGCCGGCACGCACCAGCTGGTCCTCGACGCCGAGCTTCGCGAGCCGGTCGGCGAGGAAGCCGACGGCCTCGTCGTTGGTGAAGTCGGTCTGCGCGACCCACCGCTCGGGCTTGCCGCCCAGCACCCGGTAGGTCGTGCCGTAGGTGCCGCCCTCGGCCCGCACGACGAAGTCCTGCTCGTCGACGGCCTTCGGCCGCATGATGATGCGGGGACCTGCCGGTGCCGCCGCCGCCTCCCGACGCGCCTCGTCGACGATGTCGCCGAGCGCGAAGCCGAGCTGGCGCAGCCCCTCGTGCGACACGGTCGAGATCTCGAACACGCGGTAGCCGCGGGACTCCAGCTCGGGGCGGACGAAGGCCGCGAGCTCGCGCGCTTCGGGCACATCGACCTTGTTGAGGGCGATCAGCTGCGGCCGGTCGAGCAGGGGCACCTGACCCTCGGGCACCGGGTAGGCGGCGAGCTCGGCGAGGATGACCTCGAGGTCGCTGACCGGGTCGCGGCCGGGCTCCAGCGTGGCACAGTCGAGCACGTGCAGCAGCGCCGAGCAACGCTCGACGTGGCGCAGGAACTCGAGTCCGAGCCCCTTGCCCTCGCTCGCACCCTCGATGAGCCCCGGCACGTCGGCGACCGTGAACCGGTGGTCGCCCGCCTCCACCACACCGAGGTTCGGGTGCAGCGTCGTGAACGGGTAGTCGGCGATCTTGGGCCGGGCCGCCGACATCGCGGCGATGAGGCTCGACTTCCCGGCCGATGGGAAGCCCACGAGGGCGACATCCGCGATGGTCTTGAGCTCGAGTGTGACCTCGCCCTCGTAGCCCGGCGTGCCGAGCAGGGCGAATCCGGGCGCCTTGCGTTTGGTGGATGCGAGCGCCGCGTTCCCGAGCCCACCCTGGCCGCCAGGTGCGACGATGAATCGCATGCCCGGCTCGTCGAGGTCGGCGAGCTCGTCACCGTTCTCGTCTTTCACGACGGTGCCGACGGGCACCGGCAGTTCGACGTCGTCGCCGGTCACACCGGACCGGTTGTCACCCATGCCGGGCTGGCCGTTCGGCGAGGTGCGGTGCGGTCGACCGTGGTAGGCGAGCAGAGTGGTGACCTGCGGGTCGGCGACGAGCACGATGTCCCCGCCCTTGCCCCCGTTGCCGCCGTCGGGGCCCGCGAGCGGCTTGAACTTCTCGCGGCGAACGGACACGCAGCCGTTGCCGCCGTGTCCGGCCTTCACGAACAGCCGGACCTCGTCGACGAAGCTCACCATGAGCGGGCCCTCTCTTGACTGTGGAAACACGTGAGGGCGAGCCGAAGCCCGCCCTCACGAAAAAACCGATCGACTACGCGTCGACCGCGACGATGTTGACGACCTTGCGGCCGCCCTTCGCACCGAACTGCACCGAGCCGGCCTCGAGCGCGAACAGCGTGTCGTCGCCACCGCGGCCGACACCCGCACCCGGGTGGAAGTGGGTGCCGCGCTGGCGGACGAGGATCTCGCCGGCCTTGACGACCTGACCGCCGAAGCGCTTCACGCCGAGGCGCTGGGCGTTCGAGTCACGACCGTTGCGAGTCGAGCTCGCTCCCTTTTTGTGTGCCATGTCAGTCTCTCCTCAGCCGTCTTACTTGATGCCGGTGACCTTGACGCGCGTGAGCTCCTGACGGTGGCCCTGGCGCTTCTTGTACCCGGTCTTGTTCTTGAACTTCTGGATCACGATCTTCGGGCCGCGGAGGTCGTTCAGGACCTCAGCCGTGACCGTGACCTTCGCGAGCGACTTGGCGTCGGAGGTGATCTTGTCGCCGTCGACGAGGAGGACGGGGGTCAACTGGACCGTGCCGTTCTCGCCTGCCTTGATGCGGTCCATCGTCACGATGGTGCCGACCTCGACCTTCTCCTGCCGGCCGCCGGCGCGCACTACTGCGTAAACCACTGCTCGTACCTAACTCTGGGGAGCCTGAGCTCCGTCTGCTGAATGGGAGTGTCACGTGATTGTGACTGTCACTGCGCCGGACCCCAGCGGGAAGGAGGGTCGTGCCAGAAAACTGTACGTGCACCCCGTGATAAGCGGAGGGCACCAGCGGTCGAGTTTACCGGATGCCCCGTGGCCGGTCAAACGCACGCCACGCCGGCCGCGCCGCCGTCCAGTGGACACGCTCCGTCTCCCGCCGCCTCGGCGCGACCAGTCGTCGGCATTCCTGCACCGACACGCCGTCCGATCGCCGAGGACGTCGGCGTGTCGCCGGATGTTCCCGACGACTCGCCGTGCGGCGCAGGTGGCCGTGCCTAGAATCGCGGACATGACCGTGTTGATCGACACGCCGCTGTGGCCGAACCACGGCACGCTCTGGGGGCATCTCGTGAGCGACGCGTCGCTCGACGAGTTGCACGAGTTCGCACGGCGGGCCGGCGTGCCGGCGCGCGCGTTCGATCTCGACCACTACGACGTGCCCGTCGAGCGGTACGGCGAGCTCGTCGCCGCGGGCGCGACGCCGGTCGAGCCGCGAGAGCTCGTCCGTCGCCTCGCCCGCAGCGGCCTGCGCGTCACGCCCAAGCAGCGGCACGGGCGCGGGCAGCCCGACTGACGGGCGGCCCGGCGGACGGGCAGCCCGACCGACGGGCAGCCGGGCTGATCAGCGCAGCGGGCTGATCAGACCGGCCTGCCGATCAGCTGCGCGAGTCCTGGTCGCCGTCCGCATCCTCGGGCCGTACGATCACCGGTGCCGAGCCGTTGCCGCTGAGCGCGGCGGTCGACACGCGCCGGCTTCGGCCGCGGCCCTCCCCCGGCTTCTTCGGCGCCGGCAACGAGTCGAGCACGGATCCGAGCAATGCGTCGGGGTCGGCCGCGGGGCGCGGACGCTCCCGGCGGCCGGGCAGATCGGGCAAGCCGGGGAGATCCAGTGTCGGCGCGGGCGAAGTCGCCTCGGCCGCCGGCGTCTGCCCCGGAGCCTTCGCCCGACGTGACCCACCGCCGGCACGCTTCGTGCCCGCGCCCGCGGACGCGGCGGTCGCGGACGCGGATGACGACTCGGCTGACGCAGGCTCGGCTGACGCGGACGCGGACGCGGGCTCGGCGGACGCGGACGCGTCAGACGACGACTCGGACTCGGCACGCGCGCCCTCTGCGGGCACGGACGCCCGCACGTCGTCTGCGGCCGTCGACCCGGCGTCGGCGCGCTCGCCGGCCGGTGCCGACTGCTCCTTCGAGGCTCGGCGGTGCCGGCCGCGGCGACCGCGCGGGGCGGTGTCGCCCGATTCGTCGGCCTGCGACGAGCGGCCGTGACTCGAGGCATCCGATTCGCGGGCGCCGGCGGCGGCCTCGATCTTGGCCTCGTCACCGCCGGTGTGGGCGATCGTCGACGCGGCGATCTGCGCGAGCGCGTGCTTGACGTCCTCGGTGATCTCGTGGGCGCCGTTGTGGTGGCCGGCGGGCGCCGACTGCTGCTGCGACTCGCGCGAGCCGCCGCCGTTGCCGCCACCACCGCGATTGCGACGACCGCCGCGCTCGACCTGCTGCTGCGGAGCACGGTGCTTCATGATCGGCTCGTGGTGCACGATGATGCCGCGGCCCGCGCAGACCTCGCACGGCTCGCTGAACGTCTCGAGCAGCCCGAGGCCGAGCTTCTTCCGCGTCATCTGCACGAGTCCGAGCGAGGTGACCTCGGCGACCTGGTGCTTCGTGCGGTCGCGCGACAGGCACTCGACGAGCCGGCGCAGCACGAGGTCGCGGTTCGACTCGAGCACCATGTCGATGAAGTCGACCACGATGATGCCGCCGATATCGCGCAGGCGCAGTTGCCGGACGACCTCCTCGGCCGCTTCGAGGTTGTTCTTCGTGACCGTCTCTTCGAGGTTGCCGCCGGAGCCGACGAACTTGCCGGTGTTGACGTCGACGACCGTCATGGCCTCGGTTCGGTCGATCACCAGCGATCCGCCGGACGGCAGCCAGACCTTGCGGTCGAGCGCCTTCTCGATCTGCTCGCTGATGCGGAACTCGTCGAACGCGTCGCGCTCGCCCTCGTACGCCTCGACGCGCTCGAGCAGGTCGGGCGCGACGGCGCTGAGGTACTTCTCGATCGTGGCGCGAGCCTCGTCGCCGGCGATGATCATCTTCTGGAAGTCCTCGTTGAAGACGTCCCGGACGATCTTCACCAGCAGGTCGGGCTCGGAGTGCAGCAGCGCGGGCGCCTGCACCTTCTCGAGCGACGCCGCGATGTCGGCCCACTGCGACGTGAGGCGGTTGACGTCGAGCGTGAGCTGCTCTTCGGTCGCACCCTCGGCGGCGGTGCGCACGATGACGCCGACGTTCTCGGGGAGCACGGCCTTGAGGATCTTCTTCAGGCGCGCACGCTCGGTGTCGGGGAGCTTCCGGCTGATGCCGTTCATCGACCCGTTCGGCACGTACACGAGGTACCGGCCCGGCAGCGACACCTGGCTCGTGAGCCTGGCACCCTTGTGCCCGACCGGGTCCTTCGTGACCTGCACGAGCACCTTGTCGCCGGGCTTCAGCGCGAGCTCGATGCGGCGCGGCTGGTTCTTCTCGCCGTTCTCGGCTGCCGCTTCCCAGTCGACCTCGCCCGAGTAGAGCACCGCGTTGCGGCCACGGCCGATGTCGACGAAGGCGGCCTCCATGCTCGGCAGCACGTTCTGCACGCGGCCGAGGTACACGTTCCCGATGAGGGAGGCATCCTGATTGCGGGCGACGTAGTGCTCGACGAGCACGCTGTCCTCGAGCACGCCGATCTGGATGCGCCCGCCCTTCTGCCGGACGATCATCTGCCGGTCGACGGATTCGCGACGCGCCAGGAACTCGGACTCCGTGATGATCGTGCGGCGTCGTCCCGCATCGCGGCCGTCGCGCCGGCGCTGCTTCTTGGCCTCGAGCCGCGTCGACCCCTTGACCTTCTGCGGCTCGGTGATCAGCTCGGGCTCGCGCGGCTTGCGAACCTTGACGACCGTGTTCGCGGGCTCGTCGCCCTGGCTGCGGGCGTCTTCGCCGCTCCGACGGCGCGTGCGGCGGCGCACGGTCGATGCGGCGTCGTCGCCGGGCGCAGCCTGCTCGCGCGGCGCCTCGGACACCTTGAGCACCGGCGGCGCGCGGAAGATCAGCGAGGTCGTCGTCAGCCCGCCGGGAATCGGCTCGAGCTCGGGCGCGCCGGGCGTGTCGCCTGCGTCGGACGCGCCGGCGGCGGCATCGGATGCCTCGTCGGCGGCCGGCTCGGCCGTGTCCGCGTCGAGCGCGTCCGCGTCGACCGTGTCCGGCTCGACCGTGTCCGGCTCGACCGTGTCCGCCTCGTCGATGTCCTGCCGCGCTTCTTCGGGCCGGTCAGCGGCGGGACGCCGGGGTGCGGATCGCGGCTCCGCGCGCCCCTGGTCCGCACCGCCCTCACGGGACGGCGGGGCCGCGGATGCCTCGACGGCGGCCGTGCCACCGGCGGTCGGGTCCGGGGCCGCCGAACCGGTCGGGCGGCCGCCCGACGTCATGCCCGCCGACGCCGGCTCGCGGGCGGCACGGGCGCCTTCGGTGGGCGTCGCGCGCGCGTCGGCCGGGGGCACCGCGGTGTTCTTGGCCCGCGTGCGCCGCGAGCCGAAGAGGCCTCGTCGACGCGGTGCGCCGTCGTTGCCGGGATCGTTGGTCTGCTGGTCGTTGCCTTCCACCATCTCTGGTGCACTCCTATGCCGGTCGGAATGGCCGCGCCATCCCTCCCCGGTACTCCTCGGAGCGGAAACACGCGGTGCGCGTCTCCGCCAAACCTTCTCTGCGGCGACCGGCGTCAGCCGGGTCGCCTCCTCGTCGCGGTGCGTTCACCGCCATCCGGATGCCAGGGCATCCCAAAGCCTTCGTTGGCGTCGAGCCGGGCGCGGCCCGGACGACTGCTTCGATTATCGCACGGCTGCACAGGGACCGCCTGAACCGGCGTGCCATAATCCGACCATGGCCGACACTTCACCTCGTTCCGGCGCGCGTGCACTCGGGATCTTCCTGCTCGTCGCCGGGGCACTCGGCCTGCTCGCGGCCTACGAGCTCTCGCTCGAGAAGGTGCTCTCGCTGGCGGACCCCGAGCATGTCCCCGCCTGCAACGTCGGCGTGCTCGTCGGGTGCAGTGTGAACCTCGGCTCGTGGCAGGGCGCGGTGTTCGGCTTCCCGAACCCGTTCCTCGGCCTCATGGCGTGGCCGGTCGTCATCACGATCGGCGTCGCGCTGATCGCCGGGGTCCGGTTCCCCCGCTGGTTCTGGCTCGGATTCAACCTCGGCGTGGCGGGCGCGCTCGTGTTCGTCGGCTGGCTCATCGCGCAGAGCATCTACGTGCTCGACGTGCTCTGCCCCTGGTGCATGCTCACCTGGGCGGTGACCATCCCGACGTTCTGGGCGGTCACACTCGACAACCTCAGGGCCGGCCGCATCCCCGCCTCGGCGCGCGTACGCCGGCTCGCGGCCGCCTGGTACGGCTGGATCCCGCTCATCACGGTGGTCTGCTACGCGATCGTGATCCTGCTCGCGCAGGCGCAGATGAACGCCATCCCCCGCGTCATGATCGATCTGCAGAACCTCTTCCGGTAGCCGTCGCCGGCCGAGGAGCGAGTGCCCTCGGCCGACGAGGTGTTCCGCGGTCTACGCGAACCAGAGGGCGAGCTCGCGCGCTGCGGACTCGACCGAGTCCGAGCCGTGCACGAGATTCTGCTGCACCGCGAGGCCCCAGTCCCGGCCGAAGTCGCCGCGGATCGTGCCCGGCGCCGCCGTGGTCGGGTCGGTCGTGCCCGCGAGCACGCGGAAGCCCTCGATCACGCGGTTGCCGGCGACGCGCATCGCGACGACCGGCCCCGACTGCATGAACTCGACGAGCGGCTCGTAGAACGGCTTGCCCTCGTGCTCGGCGTAGTGCTGCGCGAGCAGTGAACGGTCGGCCTGGACGAGCCGGATGTCGACGAGCGAGTAGCCCTTCGCCTCGATACGGCGGAGGATCTCGCCGGTGAGGTTGCGCGCGACGCCGTCGGGCTTGACGAGCACCAGGGTCTCTTCGATGGCGGTGGTCATGGACCTTCCTTCCCCGCCGCGTCGTGCGCGGCTCTGTTGCGGTCGATACGTGCGCCGGCGACCATGCAGTACGCCCACATGCCGCCGAACACGGCCCCGACGATGAACATCGCCGGGTTGAGGATTCCGGACGCGAGGATGACGACCTGGATGGCCCAGCCGAGGCCGTACGCCCACGGATGGCGGAGCAGTCCGATGGTCGCGATCGTGAGCAGCAGGATCACGCCGCCGACGACGAGGATCGACCAGCGCGGCAGCCCGAAGGGCGTCTCGTCGACCGCGAGACCCCAGATCGCAAGCGCGGCGAGGAACACCACGAAGATCTCGAAGGCGAGCACGATCGACGCGAGGCTGCGGCGCAGCGAGCGCGGTTCGGGAGCCGGCAGGGCCGCCTCGGCGCTCGTCGACCCGCTCACGCGCGCCCCCACTCACGGTCCTCGGCGAACGCGATGGCATCGCCGACGAGGGTGATCGAGCCGGTCACGACGACCCCGGCGCCGGGGGCGTCCGCCGCCCAGTCGCGCGCGGTCTCGAGCGCCTCCTCGAAGCGTTCGATCACCTGCGTCCGCTCGCCGCCGACCACGCCGGCGACGACCCGGCCGAGCTGCTCGGCCGGGATCGCGCGGTCGGACTCGGACTGCGTGACGACGAACCGGGCGCCCGTGCGGGCGAGCTCGCGCACGATGCCCTCGGCGTCCTTGTCGCCGAGCACCCCGAGCACGATCACGAGCTCTGCGAAGTCGAAATACTCCTCGAGGGCGGCGACGAGGGTCTCGGCACCGTTCGGATTGTGCGCGGCGTCGACGATGACGGTCGGCTCGCTCGCGATCCGCTGCAGCCGGCCGGGCGAGGCGACCGAGGCGAGCCCGCTCTGCACGACCTCGTCGGCGAGACGCACCGCGCCGCCGCCGACGAACGATTCGACCGCGGCGATCGCCAGCGCGGCGTTCTCCGCCTGGTGGCGACCGAAGAGCGGCAGTTCGAGGTCGCGGTATTCTCCCGCGAGCCCGCGCACCGAGACGACCTGGCCGCCGACGGCGACCTGGCTCTCGAGCACGGCGAACCCACCGCCCTCGACGGCGAGCGTCGCGTCGTTGCGCTCGGCGACCTCGCTCAGCACCGTGAGCACCTCGGCGGGCTGGAACGCGGTGACCACCGCGGCGCCCGGCTTGATGATGCCCGCCTTGGTGCGCGCGATCTGCTCGACGGTCGACCCGAGCCGGGCCACATGGTCGAGCGCGATCGGCGTGAACACGGCGACCTGGCCGTCGGCGACGTTGGTCGAGTCCCACTCGCCGCCCATGCCGACCTCGAGCACGACGACGTCGACGGGCGCGTCGGCGAACACCGCGAACGCGAGGACCGTGAGCGCCTCGAAGTAGGTCAGCTCCGGCTCGCCGCGACCTTCGAGCTCGGCGTCGACCAGCTCGACGTAGGGCGTGATCTCCGACCAGATGCGGGCGACGTCGGCGTCGGCGACGGGTTCGCCGTCGACGCGGATGCGTTCGGTGAAGCGTGCGAGGTGCGGGCTCGTCATGAGCCCGGTACGGAGCCCGCTCACCCTGAGCAGGCTCTCGACGATCCGAGCGGTCGACGTCTTGCCGTTCGTCCCCGTGAGGTGGATGACGGGTGCCGCGCGATGCGGGTCGCCGAGCACCTCGACGGCGCGGAGCGTGGCCGAGAGCCGCGGCTCGGGCGACTGCTCGCCGACGCGTCCGAGCAGGGCGCGGTAGACGTCGTCGGCCGCATCGCGGACGGCAGCGCCCGATTCGTCGGGGAACTGGTCGGTCATCGCTTCTCCAGGTCGACGAGGAGGGTGGACGTCTCGCCGACGGTGCGCGCACCCTCGATCTCCGACAGCACGACCCCCGGGCTGTCGAGCACCGAGATGTCGAGCTCGACCGCGAGGGTCTCGCCGGCGATGAGGTCACGGTGCGCGGCCGCTGCGGCCGCGCCGCCCGGATCGAGCGTCAGCCCGAGCCGGATGCGGTCGCCCACCTCGAGCCCCTCGGCCTTGCGCGTCTCCTGCACCGCCCTCACGATGTCGCGTGCCAGGCCCTCGGCCTCGAGTTCCGGCGTCGTCGCGGTGTCGAGGATCGTGAAGCCGCCGTCGCCGAGCAGTCCCAGCGCGCGCTGCCCGTCGCCCGCCCCGCCGGCCTCGAGCACGAGCTCGTACTCGCCCGGCTGCAGCGCGATCCCGCCGGCGATCACACCATCGCCGTTCACCGACCAGTCGCCCGACCGTGCGGCCTGGATCGCCTGCTGCACCGTCTTGCCGAGCCGGGGCCCGGCCGCCCGGGCGTTGACCGTGAGGCGCTTGGTGACGCCGAAACGGTCGGCGCTCGCCTCGTCGAGGGTGACGAGCTCGACGTGCTTGACGTTCAGCTCGTCGCGGAGGATCGCCTCGAACGGCGCGAGCGCCGAGGCATCCGCCGTGACGACCGTGAGCGACGCGAGCGGCAGCCGCACCCGGCGGCCCGCCTGCTTGCGGAGCGCGAGCGTCGTGCTCGAGAGCTCCCGCACCGCGTCCATCGCCGCGACGAGCGCGGGGTCGGCGGGGAACTCGGATGCCTCGGGCCAGTCCTCGAGGTGCACGCTGCGCCCGCCCGTGAGGCCACGCCAGATCTGATCGCTCACGAGCGGCAGCATCGGCGCCGCGAGGCGGGTGAGCGTCTCGAGCACGGTGGAGAGCGTGTCGAAGGCGGCGGCGCCCGAACCGTCTTCGCCGACCCCGGCCCAGAACCGGTCGCGCGAGCGGCGTACGTACCAGTTGGTGAGCACGTCGCCGAAGTCGCGGAGCTTCTGCGCAGCGAGCGGCGAGTCGAACGCGTCGAGATCCGCTGTGACCGCCTCGACCAGCTCGCGCAGCTTCGCGAGCAGGTACCGGTCGAGCACATCGGTCGAGTCGGTTCGGCGGGATGCCTCATACCCGCCCTCCTTCGCCGTGTTGGCGTACAACGAGAAGAAGTACCAGGTGCTCCAGAGCGGCAGCATGAGCTGGCGCACACCCTCGCGGATGCCTTCCTCGGTGACGACCAGGTTGCCGCCGCGCAGCACCGAGCTCGACATCAGGAACCAGCGCATGGCGTCGGATCCGTCGCGGTCGAACACCTCGGCCACGTCGGGATAGTTCCGCAGCGACTTCGACATCTTCTGCCCGTCGCTGCCGAGCACGATGCCGTGGCTCACGACGTTCTTGAACGCGGGCCGACCGAACAGCGCGGTCGAGAGCACGTGCATGACGTAGAACCAGCCGCGCGTCTGGCCGATGTACTCCACGATGAAGTCGGCCGGGTGGTGCGAGTCGAAGAACTCCTGGTTCTCGAACGGGTAGTGCACCTGCGCGAACGGCATCGACCCCGAGTCGAACCACACGTCGAGCACATCGGGGATGCGGCGCATGGTCGACGCCCCGGTCGGGTCGTCCGGGTTCGGGCGCGTGAGGTCGTCGATGTACGGCCGGTGCAGGTCGGGTTCGCCGTGCGCGTTGAGCGGCAGCCGGCCGAAGTCGCGTTCGATCTCCTCGAGCGAGCCGTACACGTCGACGCGCGGGTACTCGGGGTCGTCGCTCTTCCACACCGGGATCGGCGAGCCGAAGTACCGGTTCCGGCTGATCGACCAGTCGCGCGCATTCGCGACCCACTTGCCGAACTGCCCCTCCTTGACGTTCTCGGGCACCCAGGTGATGTCCTGGTTCAGCTCGCCCATCTCGTCGCGGAACTCGGGCACGCGCACGAACCAGCTCGACACCGCCTTGTAGATGAGCGGGTTGCGGCAGCGCCAGCAGTGCGGGTACGAGTGCTCGTAGCTCGCCTGGCGGAGCAGGCGCCCCTCGGCCTTCAGCAGCTGCGTGAGCGGCTTGTTCGCGTCGCTCCAGAGCAGGCCGGCGACGTCGGTCACGGCCGGAAGGAAGCGGCCGGCATCGTCGAGCGAGATGATCACCGGGATGCCGTTCGCCTCGCCGATCTTCTGGTCTTCCTCGCCATAGGCGGGAGCCTGGTGCACGATGCCGGTGCCGTCATCGGTCGTGACGTAGTCGGCCACGAGGATGCGCCAGGCGTGCTGCAGACCGTAGGCCTCGACGTCGGCGTAGTAGTCGAAGAGCCGGTCGTAGGTGACCCCTTCGAGCTCGGCACCGCGGATGGTGCGGGTCACGGCCGCGCGCGCCGCCTCGGCGGAGTCGTAGCCGAGCTCCTTCGCGTAGTTGCCGACGAGGTCGAGCGCGAGCAGGTAGTCGGCGGCGAGGACCTCGTGGTCGCCGCCCGCCGTGACGAGCTCGCGGTTCACGGTCGCGTCGGGCGTGCCGTTCGGGCCGGTGGGCACGACCGCGTACTCGATGTCGGGGCCGACGGCGAGCGCGAAGTTCGTGGGCAGGGTCCAGGGCGTCGTCGTCCACGCGAGGGCACGCGTCGCGGTCAGGCCGAGTGTCTCGGCTTTGGGGCCGGTCAGCGGGAACGTGACCGTGACGGTCTGGTCCTGGCGCATCTTGTAGACGTCGTCGTCCATGCGCAGCTCGTGGTTGGACAGCGGGGTCTGGTCGCGCCAGCAGTACGGCAGCACACGATAGCCCTCGTAGGCGAGGCCCTTCTCGTGCAGCTGCTTGAACGCCCAGATGACCGACTCCATGTAGGTCGCGTCGAGCGTCTTGTAGTCGTGCTCGAAGTCGACCCAGCGCGCCTGCCGGGTGACGTATTCCTGCCACTCCTTGGTGTAGCGCAGCACCGAGGCACGCGCGGCCTCGTTGAACGCCGCGATGCCCATCTCCTCGATCTGGCTCTTGTCGGTGATGCCGAGCTGCCGCTCGGCCTCGAGCTCGGCGGGCAGGCCGTGCGTGTCCCAGCCGAATCGGCGGTGCACCTGCTTGCCGCGCATCGTCTGGTACCGCGGGAAGACGTCCTTCGCGTACCCGGTCAGCAGGTGACCGTAGTGCGGCAGGCCGTTGGCGAACGGCGGACCGTCGTAGAAGACCCACTCGGGCGCGCCTTCGCGCTGGTCGATCGACGCCTGAAAGGTGCCGTCGGCCTTCCAGTAGGCGAGGATCTGCTGCTCGATCGCCGGGAAGTCCGGTGAGGGGGTCACGCCGTGGTCGTCTGGGGTGCGCGGGTACACGCTCGCTCCTTGCGGGGACGGATGCCTTCACGAGGACGGCGCCGGCTCGAAAAGCCCGCGTCGCGGTACCACCTCGCTTGTCCCGGACACGCCGGGACCCCTCCTTCTTTGGCTGTGACGGGCCAGCCCCGTTCGGTTCTACTGACGAGCCGCGGCCCGCGTTCTTCCGAAGACTCCCCGGTGATGGCCGGATCGATGTCGGTCCTGCCAGTGTATCGGGTCCGGCGCGACCTTTCGGGTCACCGGTATGCGGCGCGGATGAGCTCCACGAGCGCGGGCTCGCCGATGCCGTTCAGCTTCGCCTCGTCGACGAGGTCGTGGATGGCTCCGGCGAGCGCGGTGTGGTGCCCGAGCCGCACGACCACGACCGCCCCTCGGCCCGGGTGGAGCTCGATCAGGCGCTCGTCGCGGAGCATCCGGTACGCCCGGAGGACGGTGTGCACGTTCAGGTCGAGGTCGGCCGCGAGCTGTCGTGCCGCGGGAAGGCGCTCGCCGTACGCGATGCGGCCGTCGACGATGGAGGCGCGCAGACCCGACGCGAGCTGGGCGAAGAGTGGCTCGGTGCGGGACGGATCGACTCGGATGAGCACGATTTGAGCCTATTGTGCTAGTTCGATTCGCGCAATTTCCTCGCCGACACGCGTCCGCGCTGTCAGGATGAGCACCGTGATCTCTCCCGCATCCTCCGCGGCGTCCTCCCCCACCCGGCGCCGCCATCTCCTCCTGCCCACCGCCGTCGCGGCGCTGACCCTCGTCCTCGCCGCCTGCACCGCCGGGGCGCCCGGAGGCACCGCGGAGCCCGAGGAGGGCGGCACGCTCGTCTACGCGACCGGCGACGCGGAGCCGACCTGCCTCGACCCGCACGTCGGGGGCAACTATCCGCAGGCGCTGGCGGCGACGCAGTTCCTGGAGTCGCTGGTCTCGCGGGACGCCGACGGCGAGATCATCCCGTGGCTCGCCGAGTCGTGGCAGGTCTCCGAGGACGGACTCACCTGGGACTTCGAGCTGAAGCCCGGCATCGAGTTCACCGACGGCACGCCGTTCGACGCGGCCGCCGTGCAGGCCAACGTCGAGCACATCCAGGACCCCGACACCGCGTCGTCGACGGGGTGGCTCGCGCTCGCAAAGGTCGAGCGTGTCGAAGCGGTCGAGCCCACGCATGCGCGCTTCCACCTCAGCGCGCCCGACAGCGCGCTGCTCGAGTCGCTGAGCCAGCCGTGGACCGCGATCGAGTCCCCGGCCGGGCTCGCCCGCGGCACCGACGAGAACTGCCTGGCCCCCATCGGCACCGGTCCGTTCGTGGTCGAGTCGTGGACCCCGCAGGACCGCATCGTGTTCGCGAACAACCCCGACTACGCGTCCGCTCCGGCCGATGCGGGACATGACGGCCCGGCCTACCTCGACCGCATCGAGTGGCGCTTCCTGCCGGATTCCGCGACGCGGTACGCCGCGCTCCAGTCGGGCGAGGTGCACGTCATCGACAATGCCCAGCCCGACACGATCGCCGCGGCGTCGGACGCAGCGGGCATCACCGAGCTCGACGCGCCGCGGCCGGGTGCCGCGAACCGCATCGAGCTCGACTCGAGCAAGCCGCCCTTCGACGACGTCCGCGTGCGCGAGGCGTTCATCCGTGCGGTCGACGTCGAGGCCGGCATCGACGCACTGTTCTTCGGGACGGCCGAGCGCGGCACCTCGCCGCTGTCGAGCGTCGAGCCGACGGCCTACAGCGCGCCTGAGCTCTTCGCGGTCGACCCCGATCGCGCGAACGCACTGCTCGACGAGGCCGGCTGGACCGAGCGCGACAGCGACGGCACGCGCATGAAGGACGGCACCCGACTCACCCTGCGGTTCCCGGTGAGCACGAACCAGTCCACCCCGGCCGAGCAGTCGCTGTTCGAGCAGCTCGCCGCGGGCGCGCGGGACGCGGGCTTCGACGTCGTGCTCTCCCCGCTCGACCTGTCGAGCTGGTACGCCGCACTCGCGGCGCACGAGTACGAGCTCGTCAGCGCCCCGTACACCAAGGTCGGGCCGGACGTGCTGCGCATCCTCTTCCACTCCGCGAGCACCGTGCCCGCACCGAGCGGCTACTTCGCGAACCTCGCCCAGGTGCGCGATCCCGAGATCGACGCCCTGCTCGAGCAGGCATCCGCCTCGCAGGACGCCGAGGCACGCGCCGCCATCTACGCCGACGTGCAACAGCGCGTGCTCGAGGGCTACTACCTCCTGCCGATCTACGACCAGCAGAACCACTACCTGCTGACCACACGCCTCGAGGGGGTCCGTGCGATGCCGACCGTGTCCACACCGACCTTCCTCGACGCGCGCTTCACCGAGTGAGCGGGTCGCACGCCGAGCCGGCGCGCCGTCGACGCGGGTCGACGGCGCGCCGGCTCGGCGTGCGGCTGCTCGGCGCGGTCCTCGTGCTGTGGGCCGTCGCGACGATCACGTTCTTCGTCGTCCGCCTGATCCCCGGCGATCCCGCCGCCGCGATCCTCGGCGGACCCGGGTCGCAGGCCGGCGAGGAGGCGCTGGCCGCGGTGCGCGAGCAGTACGGGTTCGACCTCCCGCTCTGGCAGCAGTACCTCCTCGCGCTCGGCCGCATGGCGACGTTCGACCTCGGCACCTCGTACGCCCTGCGCCAGCCGGTCGCGGAGGTCATCGGCGCCCAGCTGCCGGGCACGTTCACGTTGGCCCTGCTCGCGCTCGTGCTCGCGTGGGCGTTCGCGGTCTCGCTCGCCCTGTTCTCGACGCTCGGCGCGGGCGATGCGGGGAGCGGCGGCGCCGGGGCATCCGTCCGTTCGCGCCGACGGCTCGGCCGTGCCGCGGCCGCGGTGGGCGGCACGATCGAGACGATCGCGGCCGCGCTCCCCCATTTCTGGCTCGCGGCGGTCCTGGTGGTCGTGTTCAGCTCGTGGCTGCGCGTGCTGCCGCCGGTCAGCACCGGTGACGTCGCGGGCCTCGTGCTGCCGGTGCTGACGCTCGCGATCCCGGTCGCCGGCTTCCTCGCGCAGGTCATGCGCGAGTCGTTGCTGACCGCGCTGTCGACGCCGTTCGCGCTCTCCGCCCGGGCCCGCGGTGAGACCGAGACCGGCCTCCGACTGCGGCATGCGCTGCGGCACGCCGCCGTGCCGGGCGTGAACCTGAGTGCGTGGGCGTTCGGCTACCTCGTGTCGGGCGCGGTCGTCGTCGAGACGATCTTCGCCCGGCCGGGCCTCGGACGTTCGCTGCTCCAGGCGGTCACCCTCCGCGACGTGCCGCTCGTGACGGGGATCGTCCTCGTCTCGGCGCTGGCCTACATCGTCGTCACGCTCGTCGCCGACATCGTGAGCGCCGCGCTGGACCCGCGCCTCCGGGCGCCCGTCGCAGAGGCCACGGCATGAGCGGCCCGGAGCTCGGCGGCCGGAGCGGCCGCACCGGCCGGACCGGCGACCTCGAGGCGCTCGGCACGCGAGGCGTGCCACGGCTCACCCTGTTCGGCCGGCCGGCGCTCAGCATCGGCGAGCTGCTCGCGCTCGGGTTCGCGCTGTTCCTCGCGATCGCGGCGTTCGCGCCGGCACTGCTGGCACCGGGCGACCCGCTCGCGATCGACCCGGCCGAGGCGTTCACACCTCCCTCGCCGGGCCACTGGCTGGGCACCGACGAATCCGGGCGCGACGTGTACACGCGGCTGGTGCACGGCGCAGCCGCCTCGCTGCTGATCGGCGTGGCGGCGACCGCGATCGGCCTCGCGCTCGGCCTCGTGCTCGGACTCGTCGCCGGACTCGCGGGCCGGGTCGCCGACGCCGTCGTCGGGCGCGTGCTCGAGGTCCTGTTCGCCTTCCCCAGCCTGCTGCTCGCCCTCCTGGTGATCGTGGTCGCCGGGCCGGGGCCGCTGCCCGCGACGATCGCCGTCGGCCTGTCCACGGCGCCCGGCTACGCGCGCATCGTCCGCGGACAGGTGCTCCGGATCCGCCGCACCGGATTCGTCGAGACGGCTCGGCTGCTCGGGCATCCGCCGACGCGGATCGTCGCCCGCTCGATCCTGCCCAACCTCACGTCGGATCTGCTCATGCTCGCCACGCTCGGCGTCGGCCAGGCCGTCGTCTGGGCGTCGACGCTGAGCTTCCTCGGGCTCGGGGCGCAACCGCCCGCTCCCGAGTGGGGGGCGATGCTCAATGCGGGCCGCACCTACATCCAGACCGCCTGGTGGCTCACGGTGATGCCGGGGCTCATGATCGTCGGCACCATCATCACGGCCACCGTGCTGGGTCGGCGGCTCGCCTCGCGGCCGGCGCGGCGCGCCGAGGCCGCCGGGCGCGCGGCCGCCGGGGGCGCGGTCGCGTCGGCGAGCGACGCGGCGGATTCAGGCGCGACGCATACCTCGGGCGCTCCGGATGCCTCGGGCGCTCCGGATGCCTCGGGCGCTCCGGATGCCTCGGGCGATCCGCATGCCTCGGGCGCGGCGACGACGGACGCGGACGCGCCGCTCCTCGACGTGGCGGGCCTGAGCGTGGCGTTCGGCGATCGGGAGGTCGTCCAGGACGTCTCGTTCTCGCTGCGCCGCGGCGAGTGCGTCGCGATCGTCGGCGAGTCGGGCTCCGGCAAGTCCGTGACCGCACGCGCGCTGCTCGGGCTCGCGGGCAGCGGCGCCGCGGTCGACGCGACGGGGCTCGAGCTCGAGGGACGGGATCTGCGCGGCCTCTCGCCGCGGCAGTGGCGCGCCATCCGGGGCGAGCGTATCGGCCTGATCCTGCAGGACGCGCTCGTCTCGCTCGATCCGCTCAGGCCGATCGGGCGAGAGATCGCCGACGCGGCCCGGCTGCACCGCCGGCTCCCCGCGCACGCGCGCGCCGAGCGCGTGCGCGACGCGCTCGTGCGCGTCGGCATGCCCGACCCCGAAGCACGCGCCCGCCAGCGCAGCGGGGAACTGTCGGGCGGGCTCCGCCAGCGTGCGCTCATCGCCTCGGCGATCGTGCTCGATCCTCCTGTGCTGATCGCCGACGAACCGACGACCGCGCTCGACGCCTCGGTGCAGCGCCACGTCCTCGACGAGCTCGCGCGCCTCAAGTCCGCCGGGACCGGCATCCTCCTCATCAGCCACGACCTCGCCGTGGTCGCCGACGTCGCCGACCGGGTGCTCGTGATGCGCGGCGGGCGCATCGTCGAGCGCGGCGAGGTCAAACAGCTGCTGACCGAGCCTCAGGCCGCGTACACGCGCGAGCTCGTCGCCGCCGCCGCACTTCCGCCGAGGCGCCCGTCCCAAGCTCACCCCGCACCCGCCGCCGCGGCGCACGACACGCTGACGCCGGCCGACACGACACGGACGCCGACCTCCGACGGCACCGCCGCAGCCCCACCCTCGGTCCCGACCGACGCATCCCCCGCACCCGACGCCGCGGCACGCGACGCGCCCCGGGCGCCCGCCACGCGGCCAAGGCCTGCGGTCGTCGCGACCGGGGTCCGGAGGTCGTTCGGCGCGCGTGTCGCGCTCGACGGCGTCGGGTTCGAGCTCAGGCCGGGTGAGACCCTGGGCGTCGTCGGCGAATCGGGCTCGGGCAAGACCACGCTCGCCCGCATCGTGCTCGGACTCGAGACCCCCGACGCGGGCGACGTCGAGCTGTTCGGCCTGCCGTGGACCGGGCGCTCGGAGCGTCAGCGCCGGCCGCTCAGGCGGCGCATCGGACAGGTCGCGCAAGACACGTCGTCGAGCTTCGACCCGCGCTGGCCGGTCGGCCGCGCGATCGCCGACGCACTGCCCACCGAGACACCGCGATCAAGCCGGCCCGCGCGCGTCGCCGAGCTGCTCGGCGATGTCGGACTCGACGCGGCCTTCGCCGCACGATCGCCAGCCTCGCTGTCCGGAGGGCAGCGGCAACGCGTCGCGATCGCGCGTGCACTCGCGGCCGATCCCGACGTCCTCGTGCTCGATGAACCCGTCTCCGCACTCGACGTCACCGTCCAGGCGCGGGTCCTCGCCCTGCTCGACCGCCTGCAGCGCGAGCGCGGGATCGCCTACCTGTTCGTGTCGCACGACCTCGGCGTGATCCGGCACGTCGCCGACCGCGTGCTCGTGTTGCGCGACGGCCGCGTGGTCGAGACCGGGCCCGCGGACGAGGTGTTCGGCGATCCGTCCGCCGCCTACACCCGAGACCTGCTCCGCGATCAGCCGATGCTGGCCTCCGCCGTCGGACGCTGACCTCACCACGGTCCGCCCCCGTGGCGGCGGGTCGCCGCTCTTGTATGCTGGAGCGTCGCACATTCAGGCACCCCCACGGACTCGGTGCCGTACATACCGAACCGGAGCATCATGACCGACACCCCGCGCATTCCCGACAAGCCGGCCCTCGAGGGCCTCGAAGCCAAATGGGGCGGCGTCTGGGAAAGCGACGGCACGTACCGGTTCGACCGTGCGAACGCGACCCGTGAGTCCATCTACTCGATCGACACACCACCGCCCACGGCCTCGGGCTCGCTGCATATCGGCCACGTGTTCTCGTACACGCACACCGACGTCGTCGCGCGGTACCAGCGCATGCGCGGCCGGAGCGTCTTCTACCCCATGGGCTGGGACGACAACGGGCTGCCGACCGAACGTCGCGTGCAGAACTACTACGGCGTGCGGTGCGACCCGACGCTGCCCTATGACGCCGACTTCACCCCGCCGTTCGAGGGCGGCGAGGGCAAGAGCGTGAAGGCCGCCGACCAGGTGCCCATCTCGCGCCGGAACTTCATCGAGCTCTGCGAACGGCTGACCGTCGAGGACGAGAAGCAGTTCGAGGCGCTCTGGCGCACACTCGGGCTCTCCGTCGACTGGACCCAGTCGTACCGCACGATCGCCGACGAGGCGCTGTTCACGTCGCAGCTGGCGTTCGTCCGCAACGTCGAGCGGGGCGAGGCGTACCAGGCGCTCGCGCCGACCCTGTGGGACGTGACCTTCCGCACCGCGGTCGCGCAGGCCGAGCTCGAGGACCGCGAGCAGCCCGGTCACTACCACCGCATCGCGTTCCACCGCCCAGACGGCGGCACCATCGAGATCGAGACCAGCCGCCCCGAGCTGATCCCCGCGTGCGTCGCGCTGGTCGCGCACCCCGACGACGAGCGGTATCAGCCGCTGTTCGGTACGACCGTCACCACGCCCGTGTTCGGCGTCGAGGTGCCCGTGGTCGCGCACCACCTCGCGCAGAAGGACAAGGGCACCGGCATCGCGATGATCTGCACCTTCGGTGACGTGACCGACGTCGTCTGGTGGCGTGAGCTCGACCTGCCGAACCGCGCCATCATCGGCTTCGACGGCCGCATCATCGCCGATCCGCCGGCCGCGATCGAGTCGGAGTCCGGCCGTGCGGCGTACGCGCAGCTCGCCGGCAAGACCGCGTTCTCGGCCAAGCAGGCGGTCGTCGAGCTGCTCCGTGAGTCGGGTGACCTGCTCGCCGACCCGAAGCCGATCACGCACCCGGTGAAGTACTTCGAGAAGGGCGACCGGCCGCTCGAGATCGTGTCGACCCGGCAGTGGTACATCGTGAACGGCTCGCGCGACGCCCAGCTGAAGGAGCGCCTGCTCGCGCGTGGCCGCGAGATGAGCTGGCACCCCGAGTTCATGCGGGTCCGGTACGACAACTGGGTCGGCGGCCTCTCGGGCGACTGGCTGATCTCACGGCAGCGCTTCTTCGGCGTACCGATCCCCGTCTGGTACCCGATCGACGCCGACGGCGAGCCCGTCTACGACGAACCCATCGTCGCGACTCGCGAGATGCTGCCCGTCGACCCCTCGTCGATGCCCGCCCCGGGCTATGACGAGGCACAGCGCGGCACGGCCGGCGGCTTCGTGGGCGAGCTCGACGTCATGGACACCTGGGCGACGAGCTCGCTGACCCCGCAGCTCGCGGGCGGCTGGGAACGCGACCCCGAGCTGTTCGACCTCGTGTTCCCGTACTCGCTCCGCCCTCAGGGTCAGGACATCATCCGCACCTGGCTGTTCTCGACCACGCTCCGCGCCGAGCTCGAGCACGGCGTGGCGCCCTGGTCGAACGCCGCGATCTCGGGCTTCATCGTGGACCCCGACCGCAAGAAGATGTCGAAGTCGAAGGGCAATGTCGTGACGCCCGCCGGCCTGCTCGAGCAGCACGGCTCCGACGCGGTGCGCTACTGGGCGGCGTCGAGCCGGCTCGGCACCGATGCCGCGTTCGACCCGCAGAACCCGACGCAGGTGAAGATCGGCCGCCGGCTGGCGATCAAGGTGCTCAACGCGGCGAAGTTCATCCTCGGCTTCGAGGGGACGGCCGATGCGGCCGTCACCGAGGCGGTCGACCGCAGCATGCTCGCGGCACTCGCGACCGTCGTCGAGCAGGCCGCGCGCGCGCTCGACGGCTACGACCACGCGCGCGCGCTCGAGGTCACCGAGACGTTCTTCTGGACGTTCTGCGACGACTACCTCGAGCTCGTCAAGGAGCGCGCCTACGGGGAGCCGAGCGCCGAGCAGGCCTCGGCCGTCGCCGCGCTGAAGACCGCGCTGAGCGTGCTCGTGCGACTGTTCGCCCCGGTCATCCCGTTCGCTGCCGAAGAGGCGTGGAGCTGGTCGAACGAGGCGTCGGTGCACACCGCTCCGTGGCCGGCGATCGACGAGCTCGCCGCGCGCGGCGAGGCCGGCGTCGAGCTGCTCGAGCTCGCAGGCATCGCGTTGACCGGCATCCGCCGGGCGAAGACCGACGCGAAGGCCTCGCAGAAGACGCCCGTCGCCCGCGCCGTGATCGCGGGCCCCGCGGACGCGATCCGTCTCCTCGAGTCGGTGGCGAACGACCTGCGTGCGGTGGGCCGCATCGGCGTGCTCGAGTTCGCCGACGGTGACGAGCTCACAGTGCGTGAGGTCGAGCTCGAGCAGGCCGACTGAGTGCAGACGACAGAGACAGAGGACACAACGATGGCATACGAGATCAGGCCCGCGGCCGATGAAGACTTCTTCGGCTGGCTGCCGCTCTTCGAGGGCTACTGCGACTTCTACAAGCACGACCTCGACGATCAGAAGGCACTGACCGTCTGGACGTGGCTGCGCGATCCTGCGAACCCGTTCGAGGCGGCGCTCGCGGTGAACGACGAGGGCACGCCCGTCGGGCTCGCGCACTTCCGCCCCGTGCCCGAAAGCCTCACCGGCACGATCGGGTGCTTCCTTGACGACCTCTTCGTCGCCGACGAGGTGCGCGGCGGTGGGGTGGGCCGCGCGCTCATCGAGTACGTGCACGCACGATCCGCGCAGATCGGCTCGGGTGCCGTCAGCTGGATCACCGCGGCCGACAACGCACCCGCACAGAAGCTCTACGACTCGATCGGTCGCCGCACCGAGTGGGTCTGGTACGACCTGGACGTCTGATGCGAGCGGGCCTCTGATGCGACTGGGCACCCGCTGGCCCTTCGGCGCCGAGCCTCCGGCCTCGGTGCCGGCCGATCTGCGCGCCCGCATCGCCGACGCTGAGTCGCGCCACGCCGACGGCTCGGGCCGGCACTGGACCCTCACCTGGCTCGAGAACCGGCCGATCGCCGAACTCGACGACGGCACCGTCGTCCGTGAGATCCTCGCCGACGCCCACGACGCAGACGAGGACTGGTAACCCGGCGCTCAACGCGCCCGAGCGCGGTTCCGCCCATGCCGCTGGTGCTTCACCACTCATCGGCACAGCGGTCAGGCGCGCGCCAGCACCTCGCCGTGCGGCATGAGCAGCCAGCCGTCGGGGTCGGCGACCCACGAACGCCACGACTCGGCGATGGCCTGCAGCTCGGCCGTGTGCGCATGGCCCGACTCGATGGCATGGGCCGCGAACGCGGACTCGGTGACCCGCTCGGCCCACGCGCCGCCCCACCGCTCGCGGTCGAGTGCGGTGGCGTAGACCCATACGCTGCCGGATGCCTCGATCTCACGGAATCCCGCTTCGCGAACCCACCTCGTGAGCTTGCGCCCCGCATCGGGCTCGCCGCCGTTCCACACCGCGACCGCGTGGTACAGCTCGAGCCACCTGGTGAGCCCCGCGAGCGGTGGCTCGAAGATCACACCGCCGTAGTCCACGTCGCGCACCGCGAGCACTCCCCCGGGCCGAAGCACCCGTCGCCACTCGCGCAGGGCATCGATCGGCCGGCCGAGGTGCTGCAGCACCTGGTGCGCATGGACCACGTCGAACGAGTCGTCGGGGAACTCGAGTGCATAGGCGTCGCCGGTCTCGAACCGGACGTTCGGCACGCCCTCGCTCTCGGCGAGCCCGTTCGCCTGTGCCACCACCTCGGCCGAGGCATCCACCCCAATGACCTCGCCCGGCCGCACCCGGCGCGCGAGGTCCAGTGTGATCGTGCCCGGTCCGCTGCCCACATCGAGCACCCGAGCGCCGTCGGCGAGGTGCGGAAGCAGATAGCCGGCCGAGTTCTCCGCCGTCCGCCACGCGTGCGAACGCAGTACGCTCGCGTGATGGCCGTGCGTGTACTCGTCGCGCCGGCCTGCGCCGGCGGCGGACGCCTCGCCGGGCCGCGTCATCTCAGATCGCGAAGCCCAATGCGCGCATCATGTCGCGCCCGTCGTCGGTGATCTTCTCGGGACCCCACGGCGGCATCCAGACCCAGTTGATGCGGAACGCGTCGACGATGCCGTCGAGCGCCTCGCCGGTCTGCTCTTCGAGGACGTCCGTGAGCGGGCAGCCCGCACTCGTCAGCGTCATATGGATGACGAGCGCGTCGTGCTCGTCATCCCAGCCGAGGTCGTAGATGAGCCCGAGGTCGACGATGTTGACCCCGAGCTCGGGGTCGACGACGTCTTTCAGTGCCTCGGTGACCTGATCGAACTTCTCAGGAGCCAGTGAGGTGACCATGATGCCAGCCTACGCCGACTGGGTGACGTAGCGGTCGTAGCCCTCGTCTTCGAGCCGGTCGGCCAGCTCGGGGCCGCCCTGCTCGGCGATCCGCCCCGCCACGAAGACGTGCACGTGGTCCGGCTTGATGTACCGGAGGATGCGCGTGTAGTGCGTGATCAGCAGGATGCCGAGACCCGAGTTCTGGTGCGCCCGGTTCACGCCCTCCGAGACGACCTTGAGTGCGTCGACGTCGAGACCCGAGTCGGTCTCGTCGAGCACCGCGAACTTCGGCTTCAGCAGCTCGAGCTGCAGGATCTCGTTGCGCTTCTTCTCGCCGCCCGAGAAGCCCTCGTTGACATTGCGCTCGGCGAACGCCGAGTCCATCTTGAGGTTCTCCATGGCACCGCGGACGTCTTTCAGCCACGTGCGGATCGCGGGCGCCTCGCCGTCGATCGCGGTCTTCGCGGTGCGGAGGAAGTTGGTGACCGTCACACCGGGGATCTCGACCGGGTACTGCATCGCCAGGAAGAGGCCGGCGCGGGCGCGCTCGTCGACCGACATCTCGAGGACGTTCTCGCCGTCGAGCAGGATCTCACCGTCGATGACGGTGTACTTCGGGTGGCCGGCGATCGTGTACGCGAGCGTCGACTTGCCGGAGCCGTTCGGGCCCATGATGGCGTGGATCTCGCCCTCGTTGATGACCAGGTCGACGCCGCGGAGGATCTCGCGGGTGCCCTGGTCGGTCTCGACGTTGACGTGCAGGTTCTTGATCTCGAGCACGGACATGTTGGGGGAATCTCTTTCAGTCGGAGGTCCGGCCGCACGGCCGGACAGGCCATTCGGCGAGAACTGGGGTCAGACGGTCAGGGTGACCGCGGGGTCGATGTGGACGCCGCCGTCGACGAGCTCGACCCGGTAGACGGGAACGGGCTCGTAGGCGGGCAGGGTGAGCGGCTTGCCGGTGTGCAGCGAGAACTTCGAGCCGTGGGCCCAGCACTCGAGCGTGTCGTCCTCGACGAACCCCTCGGCGAGCGAGATGTCGCCGTGGGTGCAGGTGTCGCCGATCGCGAAGATGTCGCCGGCCGCGTCTTTCACGACGGCGATGGCGACGCCGTCGACGACGAAGCGCGCGGCCTGGTTCTCTTCCAGGTCGTCGATACCGCACACGCGGACGGAGGCCACGTCAGTTCCCCTGCAGTTCGGCCTCGAGCGCGGCGGTGAGACGCGCTTCGAGCTCGGGCGAGCCGATCTGCTGGACGACCTCGGTGAGGAAGCCGCGCACGACGAGGCGACGTGCCTCGTCTTCGCGGATACCGCGGGCCATGAGGTAGAAGAGCTGCTCGTCGTCGAACCGGCCGGTCGCCGACGCGTGCCCGGCTCCCTCGATGTCGCCGGTCTCGATCTCGAGGTTCGGGATCGAGTCGGCACGCGTGCCGTCGGTGAGCACGAGGTTCCGGTTCTGCTCGTAGCTGTCGGTTCCGGTCGCGGCGTTGCCGATGAGCACGTCGCCGATCCAGACGCTGCGCGCACCCTGGCCCTGCAGCGCGCCCTTGTAGGTCACGCGCGAACGCGTGTGGGGGGCGTCATGGTGGACGTACACCTGCTGCTCGAGGTGCTGGCCGGCGTCGGAGAAGTAGAGACCGAGCGCCTCGACATCGCCGCCCTGCTCGGCGAGGTGCGTCGACGGGTTCACCCGCACGACCTTGCCACCGAGCGAGACGACGATGTGCTTGAGCTTCGCGTCGCGCGCGATGCGCGCGAAGTGGCTCGCGAGGTGCACCGAGTCGTCGGTCCACTCCTGGAGCGAGACGACGGTGAGGTTCGCGCCCTCGCCGACGAGGATCTCGACGTTCTCGGTGAGCCGGGCGTCGCCGGTGCCGCGGAGCACGACGAGGCCGCGGCTGTTCGGGGCCGCCTCGATGACGGTGTGCGCAGCGCGTGCGACGTCACCCAGGCCGTCGCGGGTCACGGTGACGACCTTGTCGTCCTCACCCGTGACCGAGACGAGCAGCGCCTCGCCGAAGCTCGACCAGGCATTGGCCGATGCGCGCTCTTCGGGCGTTCCGGCCGTGCCGATCCGGGCGTCGTCGCGGCCGATCCATGAGACCGTCACCCCCGGCGCATCCGTCGACTCGATCGTGAGACGCGAGCCGTCGAGCTCGCCGCCCGTCAGGTCCGCGAAGACCGCGACGGGTGAGAGCTTCCACTCGTGCTCGCGGCCGGTCACCGGCGCGAAGTCGGCGACGTCGGTCGAGCGGAACCGCTCGGACCGGGTCTGCACGGGCGCGAGCGTGTCGGAGTGGGCGCGGAGGCCGTGCTGCTCGGCCGTGGGCAGGGCGGTGCTACTGATCTGTGCGGTCATTCCTAGCCGACCGACCCTTCCATGCCCATCTCGATGAGCTTGTTGAGTTCCATCGCGTACTCCATGGGCAGCTCGCGCGCGATCGGCTCGATGAACCCGCGCACGATCATGGCCATGGCCTCGTCTTCGGGCATGCCGCGCGACATCAGATAGAAGAGCTGCTCCTCCGAGACCTTCGAGACGGTCGCCTCGTGACCCAGCTGCACGTCGTCGACCCGGATGTCGATCGCCGGGTAGGTGTCGGAGCGCGAGATGGTGTCGACCAGCAGCGCGTCGCAGCGGACGGTGTTCGCGGAGTGGTGCGCGTTCGCGTCGACCCGGACCTCGCCGCGGTAGCCGGCGCGGCCGCCGCCGCGCGCGATCGACTTGGAGACGATCGACGACTGCGTGTACGGCGCCATGTGGATCATCTTGGCGCCCGCGTCCTGGTGCTGGCCGGGGCCCGCGAACGCGACCGAGAGCGTCTCGCCCTTGGCGTGCTCGCCCATGAGGAAGATCGACGGGTACTTCATGGTCACCTTGGAGCCGATGTTGCCGTCGACCCATTCCATGGTCGCGCCCTCGTGGGCGACGGCGCGCTTGGTGACGAGGTTGTAGACGTTGTTCGACCAGTTCTGGATCGTCGTGTAGCGCACGCGCGCGTTCTTCTTCACGATGATCTCGACCACGGCCGAGTGCAGCGAGTCGCTCTTGTAGATCGGCGCCGTGCAGCCCTCGATGTAGTGCACGTAGCTGTCTTCGTCGGCGATGATCAGGGTCCGCTCGAACTGGCCCATGTTCTCGGTGTTGATGCGGAAGTACGCCTGCAGCGGGATCTCGACGTGCACGCCCTTCGGCACGTAGACGAACGAGCCGCCCGACCACACCGCGGTGTTCAGCGCGGCGAACTTGTTGTCGCCGGCGGGGATGACGGTGCCGAAGTACTCCTCGAAGATCTCGGGGTGCTCGCGCAGCGCGGTGTCGGTGTCGAGGAAGATGACGCCCTGCTCCTCCAGGTCCTCGCGGATCTGGTGGTAGACGACCTCGGACTCGTACTGCGCGGCGACGCCCGCGACGAGCCGCTGACGCTCGGCCTCGGGGATGCCGAGCCGCTCGTACGTGTTGCGGATGTCCTCGGGCAGGTCCTCCCAGGTCTGGGCCTGCTTCTCTGTCGAGCGCACGAAGTACTTGATGTTGTCGAAGTCGATCTCCGAGAGGTCCGCGCCCCACGAGGGCATCGGCTTGCGGTCGAAGAGCTGGAGGGCACGCAGACGGCGCTGCAGCATCCATTCGGGCTCGCTCTTGAGTCCCGAGATGTCCCTCACCACGGCTTCGGACAGCCCCCGGCGCGCGGCGGCGCCTGCGGAGTCGGAGTCGGCCCAGCCGAACTCGTAGACACCGAGACTCTCCAGTTCGGGGCGGTCGATCAGTACGTCCGTCATGTGCTCCTCTTCTCCTCCCTGCAACCGGATATCAGTCCGGCTCACGCCCCCTCGCGCGTCGAGGTGCGGGCGATCGGGGGTGATGTGCGGGCGGCTCCATTTTTCGAACCTAAGATGTCTAACGGATCTGCAGGACGCGTCATTCCGCGCGTCGAGCGGATGCCTCAACCCATCAAGTCTACAGGGTCCCGCCCATCGTCGCCCCGACTCTCGGTACCGTCACAGGCCGCGGACCCCAGTGAGGAATCACCCCGTGCACCGCTCCGCCGTCTCGCTCACCGACCGGCTGCCCGTCCGCGTCACCCGCCCGCTCCGGGTGTTCGCCTGGCTGTCGTTCATCGCCGAGACGGTGATCATCGCCACCGGTGGCGCGGTGCGGCTCACGAGTTCGGGCCTCGGCTGCCCGACCTGGCCGCTCTGCACGCCCGATTCGCTCGTGGCGACCCCCGAGATGGGCATCCACGGCATCATCGAGTTCGGCAACCGTCTGATGACGGGCGTCGTCGGCATCGTCGCGGTCGTCGTGCTCCTGCTCGTGTGGCGGATGCGCGAATCGCGCCGCGACCTGTGGACCCTCGCGCTCGTCGTCGTGGGCGGTGTGATCGCGCAGGCGATCGTGGGCGGCATCACGGTGTGGACCGGGCTCAACCCGTTCATCGTGGGCTTCCACTACATCTCGTCGCTGCTGCTCGTGTGCGTCACCGCGGCGTTCCTCGTCCGGCTGGACGCGACGCCCGGCCCCCGCGAGCGCGCCGTGCCCGGCTGGTACGCCGGACTCACGCATCTCACGAGCGCGGCACTCGCCGTCTCGATCGTCTTCGGGGTCCTGACGACGGGCGCCGGCCCGCACTCGGGCGACAAGGACGCCGGCCGCAACGGGTTCAACGCCGAACTGCTGGAGCACATCCACGCGTGGCCCGGGTACGCGGTCTTCGCCCTCACCGTCGTGCTGGTGATCGCCGCGTGGCGGCTCGGCCTGCCGACGCGCCGCTGGTCGCTCGTGCTGCTCGGCACCGTCCTGGTGCAGATCGCCGTCGGCCTCATCCAGGCGCGCACCGGGCTCCCGGCGGTGCTCGTCGGCATCCACATGGTGCTCGCCGCGCTCACCGCGGCCGCGATGACGGTGTTCATCCTGAAGCTGAAGCGCCCCGTGCACGAGGCCGAGCCCGCCGAGGCATCCGTCACCCGCTGATCGCCATGCCGCCGGCCTGCCGGCGACGGCTCAGAAGGGCAGCAGCGGGTCGATGCCGACCGCGAGGAAGAGCAGCGACAGGTACACGATCGAGCCGTGGAAGACCCGCATCGGCGAGACCTGCTCGTGCCGGATGGCGAGGGCGTAGAGGCGGTGCGTCTCGTAGATGAACCAGCCGCCGACGACGATCGCGGTGGCCGTGTACACGACGCCCATGCCCGCGACGGGGATGAGCAGGAGCGAGCACACGACGGTCGCCCAGGCATAGAGGATGACCTGCAGGCCGACCTGGGCGCGACCGCGCACGACCGCGAGCATCGGCACGCCCGCCGCCTTGTAGTCGGCCTGGTACTTCATGGAGAGCGGCCAGTAGTGCGGCGGCGTCCACAGGAAGATGATGAGGAACAGGATGAACGGCGGCCAGCTGAGGTCGCCGGTCACCGCCGCCCAGCCGATCAGCACGGGCATGCACCCGGCGACGCCGCCCCACACGATGTTCTGCGACGTGCGGCGCTTCAGGATCAGGCTGTAGAAGACGACGTAGAGCAGGATCGCGCCGAGCGAGAGCGCCGCGGCCACCCAGTTGGTGAAGATCCAGAGCCAGGCGATGGATGCCACGCCGAGTGCGTAGGCGAAGACGAGCGCCTGCCGGTCGGTGAGCTCGCCGGTCACGAGCGGACGGTTCTTCGTGCGCTTCATGACCCGGTCGATGTCGCGGTCGATGTAGCAGTTGAACGCGCCGGCGGAGCCCGCGCTCATGGCACCGCCGATGAGGGTCGCGAGGAGCAGCCAGAGGTCGGGCAGGCCCTGCTGGGCGAGGATCATCGTCGGCGCGGTGACGACCAGCAGCAGCTCGATCACCCGCGGCTTCGTCAGCGCGACATAGGCGCCGATCTTCCGGCGGAGGGTCGACGCCGGTCGAGCGTCACGGGTCTGTACGGATGCCTGCATCGTTCCTCTACTCCGGCGTCCGGGCGCGGTCGAGGCGCACGGGCGTTCTCGATTCTATGGCATCGCGGTGCGGCCCGTGGCCGTCGCGCGACCCGTCGTCGACGCGGCGACCGCTCGTCAAGGGCCGTCACAGGCATGCACGACTCGATATGCTGAGAGCAGCGCGCCCGGCGGCGCGGAACCCATGTGCCGTCCACCTGCGACGCACCTGCCGCATCAGCCGCCGGGCTCCACCGCGCCGAGACGTTTCCCGGCGGGTCCTGGAGGCCGAGGCTTCCCGTGACACCGCCACGATCGGAAGGAACACCACCTCGTGGCAACTCTGCAATGGGATCCCATCGACGACCGCGCCGTGGACACCGCGCGCGTGCTGGCCGCTGACGCGGTCGAGAAGGTCGGCAACGGGCACCCCGGCACCGCGATGAGCCTCGCTCCCGCGGCGTACCTGCTCTTCCAGAAGGTCATGCGGCGCGACCCGAACGACACGCACTGGCTGGGGCGCGACCGCTTCATCCTCTCGGCGGGGCACAGCTCGCTGACGCAATACGTGCAGCTCTACCTCGAGGGCTCGGGCCTCGAGCTCGGCGACCTCGAGGCGCTGCGCACCTGGGGCTCGCTGACCCCCGGCCACCCCGAGTACCGCCACACCAAGGGTGTCGAGATCACGACCGGCCCGCTCGGCCAGGGCCTCGCGTCCGCGGTCGGGTTCGCGTACGCCTCGCGCTTCGAGCGGGGTCTCTTCGACCCGGATGCCGCAGCGGGGCAGAGCCCGTTCGACCACTTCGTCTACGTGATCGCCAGCGACGGCGACCTCGAAGAGGGCGTGACGAGCGAGGCGTCCTCGCTCGCGGGCCACCAGCAGCTCGGCAACCTGGTCGTCATCTACGACGCCAACCAGATCTCGATCGAGGACGACACGAACATCGCCTTCACCGAGGACGTCGCGAAGCGCTACGAGGCGTACGGCTGGCACGTGCAGACGGTCGACTGGAAGAAGACCGGCCAGTACGTCGAAGACATCGCCGAGCTGTACTCCGCGATCGAGGCGGCCAAGGGCGAGACCGACCAGCCGTCGATCATCATCCTGAAGACGATCATCGGCTGGCCCTCGCCCGGCAAGCAGAACACGGGCAAGATCCACGGTTCGGCGCTCGGCGCCGACGAGCTCGCGGCCACCAAGAAGGTCCTGGGCTTCGACCCCGAGCAGCACTTCGCCGTCGCGGACGACGTCATCGAGCACACGCGGTCGTCGCGTGAGCGCGGTGCGGCCGCACACGCCGAATGGCAGCGCTCGTTCGACGCGTGGGCCGAGGCGAACCCCGAGCGCAAGGCGCTGCTCGACCGGCTCCTGGCCGGCGAGCTGCCCGAGGGCATCGAGGCGGCGCTGCCCGTGTTCGAGCCCGGCAAGGACGTCTCGACGCGCGCCGCGTCGGGCAAGGTCATCAACGCGCTCGCGGCGCAGCTGCCCGAGTTGTGGGGCGGCTCGGCCGACCTCGCCGAGTCGAACCTCACGACGATCAACGACGCGGCCTCGTTCATCCCCGAGCAGTGGTCGACGCACGAGTTCGCCGGCAACCCGTACGGGCGCGTGCTGCACTTCGGCATCCGCGAGCACGCGATGGCGGCGATCGTGAACGGCATCGTGCTGCACGGACCGACGCGCGCGTTCGGCGGCACGTTCCTCATCTTCAGCGACTACATGCGCCCCTCGGTGCGCCTGTCCGCGCTGATGGACATCCCGTCGATCTTCGTGTGGACGCACGACTCCGTCGCGCTCGGCGAAGACGGCCCGACGCACCAGCCGATCGAGCAGCTCGCGACGCTCCGCGCCATCCCGAACTTCACGGTCGTGCGCCCCGGCGACGCCAACGAGGTCGCCTACGCGTGGCTCGAGGTGCTGCGCCGTCGCGGTGGCCCCGCGGGGCTCGCGCTCACCCGGCAGAACATCCCCGTGTTCGAGCGCGGTGCCGGCGAGGCATCCGGTGACGTGCTCGCGTCGGCCGCCAATGTCTCGAAGGGCGCCTACGTCATCGCGGAGGCACCGTCGGGCACGCCCGAGCTCATCATCATCGCGACCGGCTCCGAGCTCCAGATCGCGCTCGAGGCCCGCGAGCAGCTCGCGGCCGAGGGCGTGCAGGTCCGGGTCGTCTCGGCACCGAGCCTCGAGTGGTTCGAGGAGCAGGACGCGGCGTACCGCGAGTCGGTGCTTCCCGCCTCGGTGACGGCGCGCGTGTCGGTCGAGGCCGGGCTCGCCCTGACCTGGCGCTCCTATGTGGGCGACCGGGGCCGCAGCGTCTCGATCGAGCACTTCGGCGCCTCGGCCGACTACAAGACCCTGTACCGCGAGTTCGGCATGACGACGGAGGCCGTCGTCGCCGCCGCGAAGGAATCGCTCGCCGCCTGAGCGGCGAGCAGAAGGAGACATGAGTTCCATGAGCACCACACCCACCGCCGCCCTGTCCGAGGCCGGCGTCAGCATCTGGCTCGACGACCTGTCGCGCCAGCGCATCGCCTCAGGCGATCTCGCCCGCCTCATCGTCGAGCGCGACGTCGTCGGCGTCACTACCAACCCGACGATCTTCGCCGGTGCGCTCGCCAACGGAGCCGCCTACGCCGACCAGCTCCACGCCCTGGCCGGCCGCGGCGCCGACGTCGACACCGCGGTCTTCGAGATCACGACCGACGACGTCCGCGACGCCGCCGACGTCTTCCGCCCGGTCTTCGACCGGACCGCGGGCTTCGACGGTCGTGTCTCGATCGAGGTCGCACCCGACCTCGCGCACGACTCGGCCCGCACGATCGAGTCGGCCAAGGCGCTCTGGGCCACGGTCGACCGGCCGAACGTGATGATCAAGATCCCCGCGACCGTCGAGGGCCTCGACGCGATCCGCGAGACGATCTCGGCGGGGATCAGCGTCAACGTGACGCTGATCTTCAGCCTCGAGCGCTACCGCCAGGTCATGGAGGCCTACCTCGCGGGCCTCGAAGCGGCGAAGGCCAACGGCCACGACCTCTCGAAGATCCACTCGGTCGCGTCGTTCTTCGTGTCGCGCGTCGACACCGAGATCGACAAGCGGCTCACGGCGATCGGCTCCGACGCGGCGCTCGCCCTGAAGAGCCGTGCGGGCGTGGCGAACGCCCGCCTCGCGTACGAGCTGTTCACCGAGGTCTTCTCGGGCGAGCGGGCGACCGCGCTGCTCGAGGCCGGCGCGAACCGACAGCGTCCGCTCTGGGCGTCGACCGGCGTCAAGGACCCGGCCCTGCCCGACACGCTCTACGTGACCGAGCTGGTCGCACGCGGCGTCGTCAACACGATGCCCGAGAAGACGCTCGAGGCGACGTTCGACCACGGCGAGGTCGTGGGCGACACCATCACGGGTGCCTACCGCGACGCGGGCGAGGTGCTCGACGCGCTGGCCCGTGTCGGCGTCGACTACGACGACGTCACGGCGCTGCTCGAGCGCGAGGGTGTCGAGAAGTTCATCGTGTCCTGGAACGAGCTGCTCGGCACCGTCCGCGAAGCGCTGGAGTCGGCGCGATGAGCTTCCGTATCGCCGTCAGCGGGCCCGCCGCGGAGGCGGTCCGCCGCACGCTGCCGGCGCTCGTCGCCGACCGGGTCGCCTCGGGCATCACCGCGCAGGACCCCGCCCTCTGGGGTCCGGCAGCCGAGTCCGAGGCGGCCAAGCGCCTCGGCTGGACCGAAGCCGTCGCGATCTCGCGCCCCCTGGTGCCCGAGATCACGGCGCTCCGCGACGAGCTCCGCGCCAAGGGCGTCGACCACATCGTGCTCGCCGGCATGGGCGGCTCGTCGCTCGCCCCCGAGGTCATCACGCGCACGACCGGGGCGCACCTGACCGTGCTGGACTCCACCGAGCCCGGTCAGGTCCGCGCCGCGCTGGCCGACCGGCTCGCCTCGTCCGCGCTCGTCGTCTCCTCGAAGTCGGGCTCGACCGTCGAGACCGACAGCCAGCGCCGCGTCTACGAGCAGGCCTTCCGCGACGCCGGGATCGACCCCGCCGAGCGCATCGTCGTCGTGACCGACCCCGGTTCGCCGCTCGACGAATCGGCGCGCGCCGCCGGGTACCGGGTGTTCAACGCCGACCCCGACGTTGGGGGCCGCTACTCGGCGCTCACCGCGTTCGGTCTCGTGCCCTCGGGCCTCGCGGGCGTGAACATCGCCGAGATCCTCGACGAGGCCGAGACGATCGAGCTCTCGCTCGCGATCGACGCCGACTCCAACCCCGGGCTGATCCTGGGCGCGGCGATCGCCGCGACCGAGCCGCTGCGCGACAAGCTCGTGATCGTCGCCGACGGCACGCACATCGTCGGGTTCGCCGATTGGGCCGAGCAGCTCATCGCCGAGTCGACGGGCAAGGAGGGCAAAGGCCTGCTGCCCGTCGTGGTCGACACGAACGCCCCCGAGCTCGCGGCGGGCCTTCCCGACGTGCAGGTCGTGCGTCTGGTCGCCGACGCCGGCGACGAGGTCTTCGCGGGCCACGACGGCGAGATCCGGGTCTCGGGCACGCTCGGTGCGCAGCTGCTCGTCTGGGAGTACGCGACCGCGGTCGCCGGGCGGCTGCTCGGCATCAACCCGTTCGACCAGCCCGACGTGGAGTCGGCGAAGATCGCCGCGCGCGGCCTGCTCGACGCCCGTCCCGCGCCCGAGCCGCCGGCGTTCATCGCCGACGGCGTCGAGGTGCGCGGCACGCCGCACGTCATCGGCGCGGCGAGCGACCTCATGTCGGCGATCGACGACCTGCTGGAGGAACTGCCCGAAAACGGGTACATCTCGATCCAGGCCTACCTCGACCGGGTCGCGCACCCCGAGTACGCGGAGCTCCGCGACCTCCTCGCCGCCCGGTCCGGGCGACCGGTGACGTTCGGCTGGGGGCCCCGGTTCCTGCATTCGACGGGCCAGTTCCACAAGGGCGGTCCGGCGGTCGGTGTGTTCCTCCAGCTCACGCAGCACCCGGTCGACGACCTCGCCATCCCCGATCGTCCGTTCACGTTCGGTCAGCTCATCGCGGCGCAGGCGTCGGGTGACGCGAGCGTGCTCGCCGAGCACGACCGGCCGGTGCTGACGCTCACGCTCTCGGACCCGGCCGCGCAGCTCGCGACCATCCGGGGCGCGCTCGACTGAGCGACGGCAGACAGGACACGGTATGGAACCGGCCAAGATCAGCGCGGGGCACAATCCGCTCCGCTCCCCCAACGATTACCGGCTGAACCGCATCGCGGGGCCCTCGAGCCTCATCATCTTCGGCGTGACGGGTGACCTCTCGCGCAAGAAGCTGATGCCGGCGGTCTACGACCTCGCGAACCGGGGGCTGCTGCCCCCGGGCTTCGCGCTGGTCGGGTTCGCGCGGCGCGACTGGCAGAACGAGGACTTCGCGCAGGTCGTCCACGACTCGGTGAAGGAGCACGCCCGCACCGAGTTCCGCGAGGACGTGTGGAAGCAGCTCTCACGGGGCATCCGCTTCGTGCAGGGCACGTTCGACGACGACGCGGCGTTCGACCGCCTCCGCGAGACGGTCGAGGAGCTCGACCGCGAGCGCGGCACGATGGGCAACCACGCGTTCTACCTGTCGATCCCGCCGAAGTCGTTCCCGCAGGTGATCTCCCAGCTGAAGCGCTCCGGACTCGCCGAGCAGCGCGACGGCCAGTGGCGCCGCGTGGTGATCGAGAAGCCGTTCGGCAGCGACCTGAAGACGGCGCGCGAGCTGAACGACGTCGTCGCCTCGGTGTTCCCGCCCGACTCGGTGTTCAGGATCGATCACTATCTCGGCAAAGAGACGGTGCAGAACATCCTCGCGCTGCGGTTCGCCAACCAGCTGTACGAGCCGATCTGGAACGCCAACTTCGTCGACCACGTGCAGATCACGATGGCCGAGGACATCGGCGTGGGCGGCCGGGCCGGGTACTACGACGGCATCGGCGCGGCGCGCGACGTGATCCAGAACCACCTGCTGCAGCTGCTCGCGCTCACCGCGATGGAGGAGCCGATCTCATTCGACGCCGCGGATCTGCGGGCCGAGAAGGAGAAGATCCTCGCCGCCGTCCGGCTGCCCGATGACCTCGCCGAGGGCACCGCGCGCGGCCAGTACGCGGGTGGCTGGCAGGGCGGCGAGAAGGTCGTCGGATTCCTCGACGAAGACGGGATGAACCCCGAATCGACGACCGAGACCTACGCGGCGATGAAACTCCTCATCGGCACCCGCCGGTGGGCGGGCGTCCCGTTCTATCTGCGTGCCGGCAAGCGGCTCGGCCGTCGGGTCACCGAGATCGCCGTGGTGTTCAAGCGGGCCCCGCAGCAGGTCTTCGCCGACAGCCAGACCTCCCAGCTCGGGCAGAACGCGCTCGTGATCCGGGTGCAGCCCGACGAGGGCGTGACGATCCGGTTCGGCTCGAAGGTGCCCGGTGCGGGCATGCAGGTGCGCGACGTGACCATGGACTTCGGGTACGGTCATGCCTTCACCGAGGCGAGTCCGGAAGCGTACGAGCGGCTCATCCTCGACGTGCTCCTCGGCGAGCCACCGCTCTTCCCCCGACAGGAGGAGGTCGAGCTGTCCTGGAAGATCCTCGACCCGATCGAGGAGTTCTGGGCCACGCAGGGCCGGCCTGAGCAATACCGGCCCGGCACATGGGGGCCGAGCTCCGCCGATGCACTGCTCGCCCGCGACGGACGAACCTGGAGGCGACCGTGATCGTCGATCTGCCCGACACCACGACGAGCAAGATCTCGAAGACACTCGTCAAGATCCGCGAGGAGGGTGGAGCGGTCGCCCTCGGGCGGGTGCTGACGCTCGTCATCGCGACGAACTCGGACGGCGAGGAAGAGGCCATCGAGGCCGCGAACGACGCGTCGCGGGAGCATCCGATGCGCGTCATCGTGGTCTCGACCGAAGAGGGCGCCGCAGCCGAGCCCAGCCGACTCGACGCGGAGATCCGCGTCGGCGGCGACGCGGGCGCGAGCGAGGTCATCGTCCTGCGCGTCTGCGGCGACGCCGCCGACGACGAGGAGAGCCTCGTCATGGGTCTGCTGCTGCCCGACGCGCCGGTCGTCACCTGGTGGCCGGGTCGCGCACCGGAACGTCCCGGTGTGTCGCCGCTCGGGCGGATCGCCCAGCGGCGCATCACGGATGCCTCGACCCAGGCCGACCCGCAGGCGGCGCTCCGCGTACTCGCGGCGAACTACCTGCCGGGCGACGCCGACTTCGCGTGGACGAGGCTCACGCTCTGGCGCGCCCAGCTCGCGGCGGTGCTCGATCAGCCGCCGTACGAACCCGTGACGGCCGTGCACGTGACCGGCGCGGTGGACTCCCCGTCGACGACGCTCCTCGCGGCCTGGCTGCAGATGCGGCTCTCGGCGCCGACGGCATACCGGCTGACGCCGGTCGACCAGGGCTCGCACGGGATCCACGGCGTGCACCTCGAGCGCCCGGGCGGTGACATCGACCTCGTGCGCGACGTCCCGGGTGTGGCCACGCTGCGTCAGCCGGGTCAGCCGACGCACGATGTCGCCCTTCCCCGTCGCAACCTGCGCGACTGCCTCGCCGATGAGCTCCGCCGGCTCGACCCCGACGAGCTGTACGGTGAGGTGATCACGAGCGGCCTCGCGCTGCTCGGTGAGCCGGACCCCGAGGAGGCGGACCGATGACGAACGAGCGGCGAGTCCTGGTCCATCCCGACAAGGGCTCCCTCGCCGGGGCGGTCGCCGCGCGCTTCATCACGAAGACGCTCGACATCCTCGATGCGCAGGAGGTCGCGCACATCGCGCTCACGGGCGGCAGCATGGGCTCCGCGGTGCTCGCGGCGATCGGCGCGTCGCCCGCGCACGCCTCGCTCGACTGGTCGCGCATCCACTTCTGGTGGGGCGACGAGCGGTGGCTGCCCGAGGGCGATCCCGAGCGCAACGATCGGCAGAACCGCGATGCGCTCCTCGATCGGCTCTCGCTGCCCGAGGGGCACGTGCACGCCTTCCCCGCGTCCGACGCCGGGCTGAGCCTCGACGACGCGGCCGACCGCTACGCCGAGGAGCTCGCGCGATTCGGCACGGGCGACGTCGCGCACCCGGTGTTCGACATCACCTTCCTCGGTGTCGGTCCCGACGGGCATGTCGCGTCGCTCTTCCCGCACCGCAGCGGCATCGAGGTCACGGACCGTACGGTGATCGCCGTGCGCGACTCCCCCAAGCCGCCGCCGGAGCGGCTGAGCCTCACCCGCCCGGTGCTGAACGCCTCGCAGCGCGTGTGGTTCGTGCTGGCCGGCGCCGACAAGGCGTCTGCGCTCGGGCTCGCCCTCGCCGGGGCGAGTCGCGAGGAGGTACCGGTCGCGGGCATCAAGGGCCGCAGGCGGACGGTGTTCTTCGTCGATCAGGATGCAGCGGCCGAGGTGCCTGAGGCGCTCATCGCGCGCGAGTACTGACGCCCTCTCGACGATGAGACGACGAAGGCCGGCCCCCTCGGAGCCGGCCTTCGTCGTATGCGCGGGGCGCGCCTATTCGGGCGCCGCGGTACCGCGACGCGCGCGAAGCTGCTGCAGCGCCTCGTCGAGGAGCGCGGCCGCCTCTTCTTCTGAGCGCCGTTCCTTCACGTACGCGAGGTGCGTCTTGTAGGGCTCGGTCTTCGCGAGCGACGGCGGGTTGGCCTGATCGCGTCCGGCGGGCAGACCCGTGGACGGGCTGTCGATGACCTCGGGGATCTCCTCGTCGGGGAGGTTCGCCGCGAAGTACCGGACGGTCTCGTTGCCGAGCGCGTCCCAGTAGCTGATCGCGACGCGGTCGGCGTGGAAGCCGTGGTCTTGCTCGCCCATGGGGCCCGCGCCGACGCGCGACCCACGGATGGCGCTGTTGCCTGAAACCATCTTGCGTCCTGTCGTTGGGGGTGAGGAGGGAGGGGGATGGGGAGAAGGCTAGAGGCCGACGTCGAACTTGGTGATCAGGCCCAGCACGACGATGCACGAGACCCACACGAGCGCGAGGATGACCGTGATGCGATTGAGGTTCCGCTCGGCCACACCCGAGGCCCCGAGACTCGAGGTGACACCGCCGCCGAACATGTCGGAAAGACCGCCGCCACGGCCCTTGTGCAGCAGGATGAGCAGCGTCAGCAGGAGGCTCGTGAGGCCGAGCAGCACCTGCAGGACGACCTGGAGAATCTCCACGGTGAACCCTTTCATGGCACAGCGAGGGGCGCGTGCCGACACCCGAGTATAACGGTCGACGAGGCCCGCCTCCATTCGGGGCGGGCCTCGACGACAGGCGGATGCTACGCGCCGACGTGCTTCTTGAACCTGACGATGCTCGAGAACTCCTCGATGTCGAGGCTCGCGCCGCCGACGAGCGCGCCGTCGACGTTCGGCTCGCGCATGAACGCGGCGATGTTCGCGGCCTTCACCGAGCCCCCGTAGAGCACGCGGGTGGCCTGCGCCGCGTCGTCGCCGAGGACCTCGACGAGCACCGCGCGGAGCGCGGCCGCGACCTGTTCGGCCTGGGCGGGCGTCGCCGCCTGCCCCGAGCCGATCGCCCAGACGGGCTCGTACGCCACGACGATCTCCTTCGCGGCGTCGACGCCCTCGAGCGCCGCCCGAAGCTGCGCCACGGGCACGGCGCTCGCGCCGTGCGCCTCGAGATCCTCCGCCGTCTCGCCCACGCAGAGCACCGGCACGAGCCCGTGCTTCTGCGCCGCGAGCACCTTCGCGTTCACGATCTGATCGGTCTCGTGGTGGTACTGCCGACGTTCGGAGTGGCCGATGATGACGTACTTCGCGTCGAGCTTCGCGAGGAAGGCGCCCGAGATCTCGCCCGTGTAGGCCCCCGAGTCGTGTGCCGAGACGTCCTGACCGCCGTAGGCGATGGTCAGCGAGTCCGCGGACACGAGCGTCTGCACCGAGCGCAGGTCGGTGAACGGCGGGAACACCGCGACCTCGGCGTCGGCCGGGTCGTGCTTCGAGTCGGTCAGCGACCACGCCAGCTTCTGCACGAAGGCGATCGCCTGCAGGTGGTCGAGGTTCATCTTCCAGTTGCCCGCGATGAGCGGGGTGCGCTTCACTGCCATCCGAGGACCTCCAGTCCGGGGAGTTGCTTACCCTCGAGGAACTCGAGGCTCGCGCCACCGCCCGTCGAGATGTGTCCGAACGCGTCGTCGGAGAATCCGAGCTGACGCACGGCGGCGGCCGAATCGCCACCGCCGACCACACTGAGGCCGTCGACCTCGGTGAGTGCTTGTGCGACCTGGCGCGTGCCGTCGGCGAAGGGCGCGAGCTCGAACACGCCCATCGGGCCGTTCCAGAACACGGTCTTCGACCCACGGATGCGCTCCGCGAACGCGGCGGCCGTGTCGGGGCCGATGTCGAGGCCGAGCCCCGCGGCGCCGAACGGGGTGTCCTCGATGGCGTCGGCCGGCGCGACCTGATGCGGCGCGTCCGCGGCGAACCGCTCCGCGACGACCACGTCGGTGGGCAGCACGAGGTCGACGCCGCGCTCGTTCGCCTCGGCGAGATAGCCGCGCACCGTCTCGATCTGGTCGGCCTCGAGCAGGCTCGAGCCGACGCGATGGCCCTGGGCGGCGAGGAACGTGAACAGCATGCCGCCGCCGATCAGCAGCGCATCGACCCGCGGCAGCAGGTGCGCGATGACACCGAGCTTGTCGGAGACCTTCGATCCGCCGAGCACGACCGCGTACGGCCGCTCGGGCGACTCGGTCAGCCGATCGAGCACGTCCAGCTCGGCCGCGATGAGCAAGCCCGCCGCACTCGGCCGCAGCCGCTCGAGGTCGTAGACGCTCGCCTGCTTGCGGTGCACGACGCCGAAGCCGTCGGACACGACGGCGTCGGCGAACGCGGCGAGCTGCTCGGCGAACGCAGCGCGCTCGGCGTCGTCCTTCGCGGTCTCGCCGGGGTTGAACCGGAGGTTCTCGAGCACGAGCACCTCGCCGTCACCCAGCGCCTCGACCTTGCCCGAGGCATCCGCCCCGACCGTGTCGGTCGCGAAGGCGACCGGCGCATCGAGCAGCTCACCGAGTCGCGTCGCGACCGGCGCAAGGCTGTACTTCGGGTCGGGCGAACCCTCGGGGCGGCCGAGGTGGGAGACGACGATGACGCGGGCGCCCTGCCCGGTCAGTGTCTCGAGCGTGGGCACCGAGGCGCGCACCCGGCCGTCGTCCGTGATGACCCCGTCCTGGAGCGGAACATTGAGGTCGCATCGGACTACGACGCGCTTGCCGGCGAGGGGACCGAGGGAGTCGATCGTTCGCAGGGTCACGGCGCTCAGAGCCGCTCGGCGACGTACTCGGTCAGGTCGACGAGCCGGTTGGAGTAGCCCCACTCGTTGTCGTACCAGCTCGAGAGCTTCACCTGGTCGCCGATCACGCGCGTGAGACCGGCGTCGAAGATCGACGAGTGCGGGTCGGTCACGATGTCGCTCGAGACGATGGGGTCCTCGGTGTACTTGAGGATGCCCTTCATGGGCCCCTCGGCGGCCGCCTTGTACGCGGCCTTGATCTCGTCGACCGTGACCGGGCGGGACGCCGTGACCGTGAGGTCGGTGATCGAGCCGGTGGGGATCGGCACGCGCAGCGCGAAGCCGTCGAGCTTGCCGACGAGCTCGGGCATGACGAGGCCGATGGCCTTCGCGGCACCGGTCGAGGTCGGCACGATGTTGATCGCGGCGGCGCGGGCCCGGCGGAGGTCCTTGTGCGGGCCGTCCTGGAGGTTCTGGTCTGCGGTGTAGGCGTGCACCGTCGTCATCAGGCCTCGCTCGATGCCGAAGGCGTCGTTGAACACCTTGGCGAGCGGCGCGAGGCAGTTCGTCGTGCACGAGGCGTTCGAGATGATGTGGTGCTTCTCGGGGTCGTACGAGCTCTCGTTCACGCCCATGACGAAGGTCGCGTCCTCGTCGGTCGCCGGGGCCGAGATGAGCACCTTCTTCGCGCCCGCCTCGAGGTGCTTGCGCGCGTCGCCTGCCTTGGTGAAGAACCCCGTGGACTCGATGACGATGTCGACGCCGAGCTCGCCCCAGGGCAGGTTCGCGGGGTCGCGCTCCGCGAACGCCTTGATGGCCTTGCCGTCGACGATCAGGTTCTCGTCGTCGTAGTCGACGGTCGCGTCGAGACGCCCGGTGATCGAGTCGTACTTGAGCAGGTGTGCGAGCGTCTTGTTGTCGGTGAGGTCGTTCACCGCCACGATCTCGAGGTCGGCGCCCTGGGCGAGGGCGGCCCGGAAGTAGTTACGGCCGATCCGGCCGAAGCCGTTGATACCGATCTTTACGGACACGAGGTCTCCTGAATGACATGCGCGAATGCGCGGATTTCCGTGGTGCCGGACGACGGTGTCCCCGGACGGGCCCGGGGACACCATCCGGCTTACGACAGTAGCAGCAGGCCCGAAGTCTTCTCGCGGGCCACCTCGAAGCGCCGCTGGACGTCCGCCCAGTTCGCGATGTTCCAGAACGCCTTCACGTAATCGGCGCGGACGTTCTGATAGTCGAGGTAGTAGGCGTGCTCCCACACGTCGAGCATGAGGAGCGGCACGACGCCGGCCGGCAGGTTCGCCTGCTGGTCGAAGAACTGCAGCACGATGAGCCGGGCGCCGATCGAGTCCCACGCGAGGACCGCCCAGCCCGAGCCCTGCACGCCGAGCGCGGTCGCCGTGAAGTGGGCCTGGAACGCGTCGAACGAACCGAACTGGTCGTCGATCGCCGCGGCGAGCTCACCGGTCGGCTTGTCGCCTCCGTCCGGCGAGAGGTTCGTCCAGAAGACCGAGTGGTTGACGTGGCCGCCGAGGTTGAACGCGAGGTCCTTCTCGAGCTTGTTGACGTTCGCGAGGTTGCCGGACTCGCGGGCTTCGGCGAGCTGCGTGAGCGCGGTGTTCGCGCCCGTCACATACGCCTGGTGGTGCTTCGAGTGGTGCAGCTCCATGATGCGGCCGCTGATCGACGGCTCGAGGGCCGCGTAATCGTACGGAAGGTCGGGCAGGGTGTAGTCGGCCATTGCTTCTCCTTGTCAGATGCCGCGCTCGGCGCGTCTGGCCGGGAACGGCGGCTCGTCCGAGTCTATGCCTCTGTACCGATCGGCCGCCCGGGGTTGCGTCGCACGGGCGTCATACGTCGTGTGCAGCCGGGTCAGGTCACACGTCGTCGAAGTCGGCGGGCAGACTGGCCTCGGTGCCGGGGACGCCGAGTTCGGCGGCGCGCTTGTCGGCCATCGCGAGCAGTCGCCGGATGCGGCCGGCGACGGCGTCTTTCGTCATGGGCGGGTCGGCGTGGTGACCGAGCTCGTCGAGGCTGGCCTCACGGTGCGCGAGCCGCAGCCGGCCGGCGTACTTGAGGTGGTCGGGGATGTCGTCGCCGAGCAGCTCCATCGCGCGTTCGACGCGAGCGCACGCGGCGACCGCGGCCTGGGCGGAACGGCGGAGGTTCGCGTCGTCGAAGTTCACGAGGCGGTTGGCCGTGGCGCGCACCTCGCGGCGCTGGCGCAGCTCCTCCCAGTTGCGCACCGTGTCCCCGGCGCCCATGAGCGCGAGCATCGAGCTGATCGCCTCGCCGTCGCGGATGACGACCCGGTGCACACCGCGCACCTCGCGCGCCTTGGCGGCGACGCCGAGGCGCCCCGCCGCACCCACGAGCGCCATGGCGGCCTCGTTGCCCGGGCAGGTGATCTCGAGCGCGGCCGAGCGGCCCGGGTCGGTCAGGCTGCCCTGCGCCAGGAACGCGCCTCGCCACACCGCGGCGACCTCGTCGCGCGAGCCGGTCGTGAGCCGGTTCGGGAGGCCGCGCACCGGGCGCCGGCGCGCGTCGAGCAGCCCCGTCTGCCTGGCGAGGGTCTCTCCCCCGTCGAGCACCCGCACGAGGTACTGGTTCTGCCTGCGGATCCCGGAGGCCGCGATGACCGAGACGTCGGGCCGGACTCCGTAGAGCTCGCCGAGCGCCCGGGTGACGCGCTTGGCCACGGTCGCCGAGTCGAGCTCGGCCTCGATGGCGATGCGATTCGAGATGAGATGCAGTCCGCCCGCGAACCGCAGGATCGACGCCAGCTCCGCCGCCCGTACGCTCGTCTTCGAGACCTCGACCCGTGCGAGCTCTTCCTTCACATCGGCGGTCAATGCCACGTCTTCACTCCATCTGTTCGCGTCGTGCGGGCCGGCCTCATGGGCGAGCGCTGGTCGCCGCGGATCATTCGCGGCCCAGGTCGCGGTCTTTCACCGCGACGGCGACACCGGGCATCTGCTCGAGACGCTTGGCGAGCTCCCGGACCAGGGCGACGGAACGGTGCTTGCCCCCCGTGCAGCCGATCGCGATCGTCGCGTGGCGTTTGTTCTCGCGCTGATAGCCGGCCACGACCGGTTCGAGCGCCGCGGCGTACATGTCGAGGAACTCGCGCGCACCGTTCTGCCCGAGCACGTACTCGGAGACGGCCGCGTCGGTGCCGGTGAGCGGTCGCAGGTCGGGCACCCAGAACGGGTTCGGCAGGAACCGGGCGTCGGCGACGAGATCGGCGTCGGGCGGAAGCCCGTACTTGAAGCCGAAGCTCACCACCGTGACTCGCAGGCCCGCCGCGTCGCTCTCGGCGAACGCCTCGGTCACCCGGTTGGCCAGCTGGTGGATGTTCAGGTCCGAGGTGTCGATGAGGATGTCGCTCATCTCGCGCACGGCCGCGAGCCGGCGGCGTTCGGCGGCGATGCCGTCGAGGATCGTGCCGTCCTCCTGGAGCGGATGCGGTCGCCGCACCGATTCGAACCGGCGCACGAGTGCCGCATCGGTCGCATCGAGGAAGACGACCCGGACGTTCACCCCCGTGCGGAGCGCGAGGACGATGTCGTGGAACTCGGTGAAGAAGTCGCCGCCGCGGACGTCGACGACCGCCGCGATGCGCGGCAGCGAGGCCCCGGCGCGCTCCACGAGTTCGACGAGCGGGCGCAGCATCTGCGGCGGCAGGTTGTCGACCACGTACCAGCCGAGATCTTCGAGTGCGTTCGCGACGGTCGAGCGGCCGGCTCCGGACATGCCGGTGACGATGAGCATCTCTTGACGCTCGGACTCATCGCCCATCGGCTGATGCCCCTTCTTCGGTTCCCTGCCTCCACCCTACCTGGGCGTGGGCGCCGCATCGCCCCGCAGCGTCGCGCTGATGGTGCTCGCGAGGGTCGGCCCGATGCCCTTGACGTCGGCGATCTCGGCCTCGCTCGCGGTCTTCAAGCGCGCGACCGAGCCGAAGTGCCGCAGCAGCTGTTTGACCCGAGACGGACCGAGCCCCGGGATCTCGGAGAGCACGGTGCCGATGTCGCGCTTGCGCCGCTGCCGCTGATGCGTGATCGCGAACCGGTGTGCCTCGTCGCGAATCCGCTGGAAGAGGAACAGCGCGTCCGAGTTGCGCGGCAGGATGACCGGGAAATCAGAGTCTGGAGTCCAGATCTCTTCGAGGCGCTTCGCGATGCCGCAGAGTGCGATGCCCGGCACGCCCGATTCGCGCAGCGCGCGTGCGGCGGCCTCGACCTGGGGTTGGCCGCCGTCGACGACGAGCAGGTTCGGGCGATATGCGAACTTCTTGCGCTTCGGGGAGATCGCCGGCTCAGCGTCGGGGTCGCCGGATGCCTCGGCCGGGAGCTCCCCCGAGGCCTCCGCTCGATCGTCGCCACCGGCCAGATAGGCGAGCCGGCGCGTGAGCACCTGATGGATCGAGTCGGTGTCGTCGGTCGACGCGGGGATGCTGAATCGCCGGTACTCGTCTTTGCGGGGCAGCCCGTCTTCGAAGACCACCATCGACGCGACGATGTTCGTACCGGAGAGATGCGACACGTCGAAACACTCGATGCGCAGCGGGGCATCCGCCATGCCCAGCGCCTCCTGGATGTCTTCGAGGGCGCGCGACCTCGTCGTGAAGTCGGCGCTGCGCCGGGTCTTGTAGAGCATCAGCGACTGCTTCGCGTTCTGCGTGGCCGTCTCGAGCAGGGCCGCCTTCTCGCCGCGCTTGGCGGCGCGTACCCGGACACGTCGCCCCGCGACCCCGCCCAGCCAGCCTTCCAGCGCGGCCGCGTCGTCGGGCAGCTCGGGGACGACCACCTCACCGGGCGGGAGGATGTCTTCGGCGTACGCATTCTGCAGGACCGAGTCGACCAGGTCGCCGAGGGGCACGTCCAGCTCTTTGTCGACCGTCCAGGAGCGGACACCGCGGATGCGGCCGCCTCGCACGATGAACAGCTGCACGGCTGCGGCGAGCTCGTCGTGATCGATGCCGAACACGTCGAGGTCGGCCGTCTCGGAGAGCACGACCGCGCTCTTCTCGAAGAACTGGTTCGCAGCCTGCAGCTCGTCGCGGCGTCGCGCGGCGGTCTCGTAGTCCTGTGCCGCGGCCGCCCGCTGCATCGCGCGGGTGAGCTCGTCGACGATGCGGCGGTCCTGATTCTGCATGAACGCCACGAACCGGTCGACGTTGGCGCGGTGCTCCTCGATCGTCGCCCGCCCCGAGCAGGGTCCGAAACACCGGCCGATCTGGCCCGCGAAGCACGGCTTGCCGGTGGCCATCGCGCGCCGGTAGTCGCTGTCTTTGCAGGTGCGGATCGGAAACAGCTTGAGCAACAGGTCGAGCGTCTCATTGACCGCCCAGACCTTCGGGTACGGGCCGAAATACCGTGCGCCGGGGATGCCGCGCCTGCGCGTGACGATCGCCCGCGGCGCCTCGTCGGCGAGCGTGACCGCGAGGTACGGGTACGACTTGTCGTCGCGGTACTTGACGTTGAAGGGCGGCTCGAACTCCTTGATCCACGTGTACTCGAGCTGCAGCGCCTCGACATCGTTGCCCACGACGGTCCACTCGACCGAGGCGGCCGTGAGCACCATGCGCCGCGTGCGCTCGTGCAGGGTCCGGAGCGGGGCGAAGTAGTTCGAGAGCCGCGCGCGCAGATTCTTCGCCTTACCGACGTAGAGCACCCGCCGGTCGGCGTCACGGAATCGGTAGACGCCCGGGGAGGTGGGGATCTCCCCCGCCTTCGGGCGCCAGGGCACCGTGCTGTTCATCGCCTCAGCTGGCGACCTCGGCGCGCTCGTGCGCGTCGAAGATCTCACGGAGGAAGTAGCCGGTGTGGCTGTCATGGTTGCCGGCGACCTGCTCGGGCGTGCCCGTCGCCACGATCTGCCCGCCGCCCGACCCGCCCTCGGGCCCGAGGTCGATGATCCAGTCGGCGGACTTGATCACGTCGAGATTGTGTTCGATCACGATGACCGTGTTGCCCTTCTCGACGAGCTTGCCGAGGACCTTCAGCAACTTCCGGACGTCTTCGAAGTGCAGACCCGTGGTCGGCTCGTCGAGCACGTACACACTGCGCCCGTTCGAGCGGCGCTGCAATTCGGTCGCGAGCTTCACGCGCTGCGCCTCGCCGCCGGAGAGCGTGGTCGCGCTCTGCCCGAGCTGCACATAGCCGAGGCCGACGTCGACCAGCGTCTTGAGGTAGCGGTGGATGGCGGAGATCGGTTCGAAGAACTCGGCGGCCTCGCTGATCGGCATCTCGAGCACCTCGGCGATGTTCTTGCCCTTGTAGTGCACCTGCAGCGTCTCGCGGTTGTATCGCTTGCCGCCGCACACCTCGCACGCCACGTAGACGTCGGGGAGGAAGTTCATCTCGATCTTGATGGTGCCGTCGCCGGAGCACGCCTCGCAGCGACCACCCTTGACGTTGAAGCTGAACCGCCCGGGGAGGTAGCCGCGCGCCTTCGCCTCCGTCGTCTCCGAGAACAGCGTCCGGATGCGATCGAAGACGCCGGTGTACGTGGCGGGGTTCGATCGCGGGGTGCGGCCGATCGGGGCCTGGTCGACGTGGACGACCTTGTCGAGTTGCTCGAGGCCGGTCACCCGGCGGTGCTTGCCCGGCACCTTGCGGGCCCCGTTGAGCTTGTTCGCGAGCACCTTGTACAGGATGTCGTTCACGAGTGAGGACTTGCCCGACCCCGAGACGCCGGTCACCGCGGTGAACGTGCCGAGCGGGAAGGTGGCGTCGACCTTCCGAAGGTTGTTCGCCTCGGCGCCCTCGACCGTGATGACCCGCTCGGGATCGACGGGGCGCCGGTGCGACGGGATCGTGAGCATCTTCCGGCCGGAGAGGTAGTCGCCGGTGAGCGACTTCGTGTTCTTCAGCAGATCGTCGTAGGAGCCCGAGTGCACGACGGTGCCGCCGTTCACCCCCGCGCCTGGACCGATGTCGACGATCCAGTCGGCGGTGCGGATGGTGTCTTCGTCGTGCTCGACCACGATCAGCGTGTTGCCCAGATCGCGCAGCGCCACGAGGGTGTCGATCAGTCGGCGGTTGTCCCGCTGGTGCAGGCCGATGCTCGGCTCGTCGAGCACGTAGAGGACGCCGGTCAGACCCGACCCGATCTGGGTCGCGAGCCGGATGCGCTGGGCCTCGCCGCCCGAGAGCGTGCCCGCCGCGCGGGCGAGATCGAGGTAGCTCAACCCGACGCGGATCAGGAAGTCGAGCCGGACCTTGATCTCGCGGAGCACCTGCGCCGCGATCGTCTGCTCGCGCTCGCTGAGGTGCAGCCGGTCCATGAACGAGCGGGCATCGCTGAGGCTCAGCAGGCCCACGTCGGCGATGCTCTGGTCGTGGATGAGCACCGAGAGCACCTCGGGCTTCAGCCGCTTGCCGTCGCACACCGGGCAGGGCACCTCGCGCAGGTACTCGGCCCAGCGTGCGCGCTGCACGTCGGTCTCGGCCTGCACGTACTGCCGCTCGATGTAGGGCACCACGCCCTCGAAGCCCGACGTGTAGCTCATCTCACGCCCGTACCGGTTGCGCCACTTCACGCGGACCTCGAAGTTGTCGCCGCGGAGCACCGCGTGCCGCGCGGACTCGTCGAGCTGCTCCCACGGGGTGCTGAGCTTGAAGCCGAGATCGCTTGCGAGCCCCTTCAGCAGCTTCTCGTAGTAGTTGTACAGGCTCTTGCCCTGCGAGGTCCACGGCAGGATGACGCCATCGGCGATGCTCAGCGACGGGTCGCCGAGCAACAGGTCTTCGTCGACCGACATGCGCGTGCCGAGCCCCGAGCACTCGGGGCAGGCGCCGAAGGGCGCGTTGAAGGAGAACGTGCGCGGCTCGATCTCGGTGAGCTGGATCGGGTGCTGATTGGGGCAGGACAGCTTCTCGGAATAGGTCTGCCACGCCTCGTCGCCCTCGAGATCGACGTAGTTGATCTGCACGACCCCATCGGTCAGGCGGAGCGCCGTCTCAAGGGAGTCGGTCAGCCGGCCGAGGATGTCGGGCGAGGCCACGAGCCGGTCGATGACGACGGAGATGTCGTGCTTGATCTGCTTCTTCAGCTTCGGCGGCTCATCGAGCCGGATGACCTCGCCGTCGACGACCGCACGCGTGTAGCCCTGCGAGGCCAGATCGCGGAACAGGTCGACGAACTCGCCCTTCTTCTTCGACACGACCGGGCTCAGCACCTGGAACCGGGTGCCGTCGCTGAGTTCCATGAGCTGGTCGGCGATCTGCTGCACCGTCTGCTTCTGGATTCGCTCGCCGCAGACCGGGCAGTGGGGCACGCCGATGCGCGCCCACAGCAGACGCATGTAGTCGTAGATCTCGGTGATCGTACCCACCGTCGAGCGCGGGTTGCGGTTGGTCGACTTCTGGTCGATCGAGACCGCCGGGCTCAGACCCTCGATGAAGTCGACGTCGGGCCGGTCGACCTGCCCGAGGAACTGCCGGGCGTACGCGGAGAGCGACTCCACGTATCGTCGCTGCCCCTCGGCGAAGATCGTGTCGAACGCCAACGACGACTTGCCCGAGCCGGACAGCCCGGTGAACACGACCATCGCGTCGCGCGGCACCTCGACATCGACGTTGTGCAGATTGTGCACGCGGGCACCGCGGACACTCAGGCGCGAATGGGCATCGAGACGTGAAACTGGCACCTCAGAAGTCTAAATACGACCACCGACACGGCCGACCGGATCGCACGTGCTCTCAGCGAACATACGTTCGAATCCCAGGCTCTCGCGTCGCTAGCCCAGGTGACCGGCCTTCTCCATCTGCCGCAGCTCGCGCTTGAGCTCGGACACCTCATCGCGAAGCCGCGCCGCCAGCTCGAACTTGAGCTCGCCGGCCGCCTGCAGCATCTGCTCGTTGAGGTCGCGGATCAACTCTTCGAGCTCGTTGCCGCCTGCTGCGGCGATGCCGGCGCGCTTCCCGCCCGGCACCGGCGCCTTCTGCTTGGCGTTCCGGCCGGCGAGCAGGGCGGCCGTGTCCGCCTCTTCGCGCGCGAGCACGTCGGTGATGTCGGCGATGCGTTTGCGGAGCGGCTGCGGATCGATGCCGTTGACCCGGTTGTACTCGAGCTGCTTCTCGCGGCGCCGGGTCGTCTCCTCGATGGCGTTGTTCATCGAGTCGGTGAGCACGTCGGCGTACATGTGCACCTCACCGGAGACGTTTCGCGCCGCACGCCCGATGGTCTGGATGAGCGAGGTCGAGGACCGCAGGAAGCCCTCTTTGTCGGCGTCGAGGATCGCCACGAGCGACACCTCGGGCAGGTCGAGCCCCTCGCGGAGCAGGTTGATGCCGACCAGCACGTCGTACACACCCGCCCGCAGCTCGGTGAGCAGCTCGACGCGGCGCAGCGTGTCGACGTCGGAGTGCAGGTAGCGGACCCGGACCCCGGCCTCGGTGAGGAAGTCGGTGAGCTCTTCGGCCATGCGCTTGGTCAGCGTGGTCACGAGCACGCGCTCGTCGCGGTCGGCGCGGATGCGGATCTCTTCGAGCAGGTCGTCGATCTGCCCCTTGCTCGGCTTCACGACGATCTGCGGGTCGACGAGCCCGGTCGGGCGGATGATCTGCTCGACCACGCCATCGGCGATGCCCATCTCGTACCGACCCGGCGTCGCGGAGAGGTAGACCGCCTGACCGATGCGGTTCTTGAACTCATCCCACTTCAGCGGCCGGTTGTCGAGCGCGCTCGGCAGCCGGAACCCGTGTTCCACGAGCGTGCGCTTGCGCGACGAGTCGCCCTCGTACATCGCGCCGATCTGCGGCACCGTGACGTGCGACTCGTCGATCACGATGAGGAAGTCATCGGGGAAGTAGTCGAGGAGGCAGTGCGGCGGCTCCCCCGCCGATCGGCCGTCGATGTGCCGCGAATAGTTCTCGATGCCCGAGCAGAAGCCGATCTGCTCCATCATCTCGAGGTCGAACGTCGTACGCATGCGCAGGCGCTGGGCTTCGAGCAGCTTGCCCTCGCGCTCGAGCTCGACGAGCCGCTCGTCGAGCTCGTCGCGGATCGTGCCGATCGCGCGCTGCATGACGTCGGTGCTCGCGACGTAATGCGACCCGGGGAACACCGGCACCGCATCGAGCTTCGCCACGACCTCACCGGTGAGCGGGTGCAGGCTGTACAGCCCCTCGATCTCGTCGCCGAACATCTCGATGCGGATCGCGAGCTCTTCGTACACCGGGATGATCTCGATCGTGTCGCCGCGCACCCGGAAGGTGCCGCGCGAGAAGTCCACGTCGTTGCGCTGGTACTGCATGGACACGAACTTGCGGATCAACCAATCACGATCGACGCGCTGGCCGACCTGCAGCGGCATCATGGCCGCCAGATACTCGACCGGCGCACCGAGCCCGTAGATGCACGAGACCGTCGAGACCACGACCACATCGCGCCGGCTCAGCAGCGAGTTCGTCGTCGAGTGGCGCAGCCGCTCGACCTCGGCGTTGATCGACGAGTCCTTCTCGATGAAGGTGTCGGTCTGCGGCACGTACGCCTCAGGCTGGTAGTAGTCGTAGTACGAGACGAAGTACTCGACCGCATTGTTCGGCATGAGCTCGCGGAACTCATTGGTCAGCTGCGCCGCGAGCGTCTTGTTGTGCGCGAGCACGAGCGTCGGCCGCTGCACCTGCTCGATGAGCCAGGCGGTCGTCGCGGACTTGCCGGTACCGGTCGCACCGAGCAGCACCACATCGGTCTCACCCGCGTTGATACGGCCGGCGAGCTCGGCGATCGCCGCCGGCTGATCGCCGCTCGGCTGGTACTCGCTGACCACCTCGAACGGGCGGACGGAACGCGTGGACTGCATGCGACCAAGTCTATGGAGCCCCACCGACACGTCGGCCGGGGTTCGCTGAGAGCGACCGCGGCCGAGGCATCCGCCCGCTAGGAACCCGCGAGGCGAGCCCGACGCTCGTCGCCGATCCGCGCCCAGAGCGCGTCGGTCTGACTCATGGTGTGCGCGAGCGAGCCCGACGTGTCGATGACCACGTCGGCGATCTTCCGGCGCTCCTCGTCGTCGATCTGCGAGTCGACGCGTGCCTCCGCGTGGATGGGGTCCATGCCTCGCTCCTCCACCAGGCGCTTGACCTGCTGTTTGCGTCCCGCGCTCGTCACGACGATCAGGTCGAACGGATGATCGACGGATGCCTCGACGAGGAGCGGCACGTCATAGACCACGACCGCGTCGGGGTCGTCGCGCTCGGCGTCCGCGATGACCCGCTTCGACAGTTCCCGCACGGCGGGGTGCACAATCGCGTTGAGCTTCGCGCGGGCGGCGTCGTCATGGAACACGAGCTCGCCCAGCTTCGCCCGGTCGAGCGAGCCGTCTGCGCGCAGCACGCCGGGCCCGAAGGTGTCGACGATCGCCTGCAACGCCGGCTTGCCCGGCTCGACCACCCGGCGGGCGAGCTGGTCGGCGTCGATGTGGACCGCGCCGTGCTCGTAGAGCCGCCGCGCCACCGTGGATTTGCCGGACGCGATGCCGCCGGTGAGCCCGATCAGATACACGCCATCAGCCTACTCACCGGCTCCGATCGGGTTCGAGCAGCCGGGCTCGCCGAAGCGGTTCGTGTCGGAAGTCGAGAAGTGGGTTGGAGTCCCGGAGAAGGCGCCTTCCTCCACACTTTCCGGCTTCCCACACACCTTCGACCTCGACGGCGGCACGGGCCGGAACGGCGGAAGGCCGGCCCCGATGGGGCCGGCCTTCCGTGTATCGCGGTGCGATCAGTTGCTGCTGGAGAGCTTCTCGCGCAGCGCCGCGAGCGACGCGTCGTCGGCGAGGGTGCCGCTGCCGGCCGTCTCGCTCGAGTACGAGGCCGAGCCTGAGCCGCCTGCGGGGGCGCCGAACGACTCGTCCGCCTGGGCGGCGAGCGTCGCGGCGACCTGCTTCTTGTGCGCCTCCCAGCGAGCCTGAGCGGCAGCGTACTGCTGCTCCCACTCTTCGCGCTGGGAGTCGAAGCCCTCGCGCCACTCGTTGGTCTCGGAGTCGAAGCCCTCGGGGAACTTGTAGTTGCCCTGCTCGTCGTACTCCGTGAGCATGCCGTAGAGCGCCGGGTCGAACTCGGTGCCCTCGGGGTCGACGCCCTCGTTCGCCTGCTTCAGCGAGAGCGAGATGCGGCGACGCTCGAGGTCGATGTCGATGACCTTGACGAAAACCTCTTCGCCGACCGAGACGACCTGCTCGGCGAGCTCGACGTGCTTGGCCGAGAGCTCCGAGATGTGCACGAGGCCCTCGATGCCGTCGGCCACGCGGACGAACGCACCGAACGGCACGAGCTTCGTGACCTTGCCCGGCGCGACCTGACCGATCGCGTGCGTGCGGGCGAAGACCTGCCACGGGTCTTCCTGCGTCGCCTTGAGTGACAGCGAGACGCGCTCGCGGTCGAGCTCGACGGAGAGCACCTCGACGGTGACCTCCTGGCCGACCTCGACGACCTCGCTGGCGTGCTCGATGTGCTTCCACGACAGCTCGGAGACGTGCACGAGGCCGTCCACACCGCCGAGGTCGACGAACGCACCGAAGTTGACGATCGACGAGATGACACCCTTGCGGATCTGGCCCGGGTGCAGGTTCGCGAGGAAGGTCGAACGCGACTCGGACTGCGTCTGCTCGAGCAGCGCGCGGCGCGAGAGCACGACGTTGTTGCGGTTCTTGTCGAGCTCGAGGATCTTCGCCTCGATCTCCTGGCCGAGGTACGGCGTGAGGTCGCGCACGCGGCGGAGCTCGATGAGCGACGCCGGGAGGAAGCCGCGGAGGCCGATGTCGACGATGAGGCCGCCCTTGACGACCTCGATGACCGAACCGGTCACGACGCCGTCGGACTCCTTGATCTTCTCCACGTCGCCCCACGCGCGCTCGTACTGCGCACGCTTCTTGGACAGGATCAGACGGCCCTCTTTGTCCTCCTTCTGGAGAACGAGCGCCTCGACGGTGTCGCCGACCTCGACGACCTCGCTGGGGTCGACGTCGTGCTTGATGGAAAGTTCGCGGGAGGGGATCACACCCTCGGTCTTGTAACCGACGTCGAGGAGGACCTCGTCACGGTCGATCTTGACAACGGTGCCTTCGATGAGGTCGCCGTCGTTGAAGAACTTGAGCGTCTTCTCGACCGCGGCGAGGAAATCGTCAGCAGATCCGATGTCATTGATCGCGACCTGCTTGGGCGCCTTGGTCGTTACGGTGGTCATGTAGTGGTTGCTCCGAAAGGACAGAATCAGGCCCATCGCCAGGTCGAGCAAGGTTGTGGTTCCGCGATGGGCATGCGGACATGGATGTCACAAATGTGACGTTCAATCCTAACGGACCCAGACGTGCGGCGGCAACCACCCGCCGGCCGCACCGCAGCAGGTCAGCCGAGCACCGCGGTGCGGAGGGTGTCGAGCCGCACACCCCCGAGGTCGAGTGCGCGCTTGTGGAACGCCCGGACGTCGAACGATGCGCCCTCTCGGCGCCGGGTCTCCTCGCGAAGCTGCTCCCAGATGCGCTGCCCCACCTTGTACGACGGCGCCTGACCCGGCCATCCCAGGTACCGGTTGACCTCGAAGCGCACGAACTCCTCAGGCATGTTCACGTTGCCGAGCATGAACTCGAGCGCGTACTCCCCCGTCCACGCACCCGCTCCGTCGGGGCGCTGCTTCCCGAGGTGGACGCCGATGTCGAGGACGACCCGCGCGGCGCGCATGCGCTGACCGTCGAGCATGCCGAGCCGATCGGCCGGATCGTCCAGATACCCGAGTTCCGCCATGAGCCGTTCGGCGTAGAGCGCCCAGCCCTCGGCATGACCCGACGTGCCGGCGAGCTGTCGGCGCCAGGTGTTGAGCGTCCGGCGGTTGACGACCGCCTGGCCGATCTGCAGATGGTGGCCGGGCACCCCCTCGTGGTACACGGTCGTGAGCTCACGCCACGTGTCGAACTCGGTGACACCCTCCGGCACCGACCACCACATCCGACCGGGCCGTGAGAAGTCGTCGGTCGGGCCGGTGTAGTAGATGCCGCCCTCCTGCGTCGGCGCGATGCGGCACTCGAGCGTGCGGATCTCGGCCGGGATGTCGAACTGCGTGGCGCCGAGCTCGGCCACGGCGCGATCGCTGGTCTCCTGCATCCAGCGCTGCAGGGCGTCGGTGCCGTGCAGCTTGCGAGCCGGGTCGGCTTCGAGATGGGCGACGGCTTCGGCGACGGATGCCCCGGGCAGGATCTCGTTCGCGATGGACTCCTGCTCGGCGACCATGCGGGCGAGCTCTTCGACGCCCCAGTCGTAGGTCTCGTCGAGGTCGACGATCGCACCGAGGAAATGCTGCGAGCGCAGCGCGTACAGGTCACGACCCACCGCGTCGGCGGTGTCCGCGTGCGGCGCGAGCTCGGTCTCGAGGAACTCGGCGAGCCCCTCGTACGCGCCCGCGGCTCGCGCGGCCGCTTCCTCGAGAGTCGTCGCGAGCGAGGCCGGAAGCGCGCCGCCGGACGCCGCCGCGCCACCCGTCGCGGCCCCGGCCGCGGCTGCGCCACCCGTCGCGGCCCCGGCCGCGAACCTGGCGAAGAACCCGTCGGGCTGCGCATAGCGGCGTGCCTGCACGGCGACCTCGCGGACCTGGCGGATCGCGGGGACGATCCCGCGCTCCGCGCCCGCGCGCAGCGTCGCGGCGTAGCCGCCGAGCGCGGCGGGCAGCTCGGCGAGCCTCGTGGCGATGCGCTCCCAGTCGTCGACCGTCTCGGTCGCCATGAGATCGAACACCTCGCGCAGCTCCTGCGCCGGGCTCGCGATGACGTTCAGGTCGCGCAGGTGCAGGCCCGCCTCATGCTCGGCGATCGCGAGCTCCAGCTCGCTGCCGAGGTCGGCGGCGGTGACGCGGTCGACCGCATCCAGGGGCGTTGCCTCACGGAGCGCGGCCAGCGTGTCGCGGGCGGCCTGCACCGCGCGTCCGTGCCCATCGGGCGAGAGATCGGGGAGCCGCGTGTCGGCCTCACGACGGCCGATGTACGTCCCCGTCGTCGGCGACAGCTCGACGAGCGTGTCGACCCACCCTTCGGCGATGCGGTCGATGCCGGTCGGAGTGCGCGTCTCAGCGTCCATGCGGTCCATGCGATCCACCCTATGGTCGGCAGCTCGCGCGAGAGGACACCTTTCGTGGACCGCCAGTCGTGTGAGGACGACAATCGTGTGCATCCCAGCCCGAAGATGAACGAATGTCGTCCTCACACGTCGAGGCGTCGACGAATGTCGTCCTCACGCCGGGCGGGACCGGCGCGCGGGCGGGGCGGCGGTGGCCGGGCGGGGTGCCGGGGCCCCCGGGGGGGGTGCCGGGGGCCGGGGTCCGGGGGGTGCCGGGGCCCGGGGGTCTCGACTCTAGTGCGCCGCGTCGTCCCAGCTCGCACCGCGGCCGATCTGCACGTCGAGCGGGACAAGCAGGTCGGCCGCGCGCGCCATGCGATCGCGGACGATCTCGGCGACCTGATCGGACTCGCCGGGCGCGACCTCGAAGATGAGCTCGTCGTGGACCTGCATGAGCATGCGCGAGCGCAGCCCCGCTTGGGTGAGCGCCCGCTCGGTGCTCACCATCGCGAGCTTGATCAGGTCGGCGGCCGAGCCCTGGATCGGCGAGTTGAGCGCGGCACGCTCGGCGTTCTCGCGCAGCACCCGGTTCGGGCTGTTCAGGTCGGGGAACGGCCGGCGACGGCCGAAGATCGTCTCGGTGAAGCCGTCGACCTTGGCCTGCTCGACCACGCCGCGCAGGTAGTCGCGCACCGCACCGAACCGCTCGAAGTAGTCCTTCATGAGCTGGGTCGCCTCGGCACGGTCGATGCGCAGCTGCTTCGACAGGCCGAACGCGCTGAGGCCGTACGCGAGGCCGTAGGACATGGCCTTCACCTTCGTCCGCATGATCGGCGTGACGTCTTCGGGTGCGACCGAGAAGACGCGGGCGCCGACGAACCGGTGCAGATCTTCGCCGGCGTTGAACGCCTCGATGAGCGCGGGGTCGCCGGACAGGTGCGCCATGATCCGCATCTCGATCTGCGAGTAGTCGGCCGTCAGGAGTTCGGCGTACTCGGGCGCATTGCGGAACGCCTCGCGGATGCGACGACCGTCTTCGGTACGGATCGGGATGTTCTGCAGGTTCGGGTCATTGCTCGACATGCGCCCGGTCGCCGCACCGACCTGCCCGTAGGTGGTGTGGATGCGCCCGTCAGAGCCGATCGCCTTGTCGAGGGCATCGACGATCTGGCGGAGCTTCGTCGCGTCGCGGTGCTCGAGCAGGAGCCCGAGGAAGGGATGCGGACTCGACTCCTGCAGGTCGGCCAGCGCGCTGGCGTCGGTCGAGTACCCGGTCTTGGTGGCGCGTGTCTTCGGCATGCCGAGCTGTTCGAAGAGCACCTCCTGCAGTTGCTTCGGCGACCCGAGGTTCACCTCGCGCCCGATCTCGGCGAACGCCGAGGCGGCCAAGGCCGCCGCTCGCTCGCCCAGTTCCGACGAGAGCTCGGCCAGACGCTCGTGCGACACGGCGACGCCACGCAGCTCCATGGCGGCGAGGACCGGCACGAGCGGCATCTCGATGTCGGCGAGGACGCGTCGCGTGCCATCGCTCATCGCCGCGAGCACGGCTGGCGCGAGGCGCACGCTGTACCACGCGAACTCCGGGACGCCTGCACCCTCGCCGTCGACGGCGAGCAGCTGCGACGGGTCCGTTTCGGCGACCGACTCGCCCAGGTACCGCTGCACCAGGTCGGCGAGGGTCTTCTCCTGCAGGTTCGGCCGGAGCAGCCAGCCCGCGACGAGCGGGTCGACGACGAGACCGTCGAAGGGCAGCCCCGAGCGGGAGAGCGCCTTGAGCTGACCCTTGGCGTCGGTCACGATCTTCGGCGCGTCGCTCGCGAGCCACGCCTCGAACGGCGCGAGCTCGGCGTCGCCGGCGCGCCACTGCACGTCGAGCGTCTCGGACTTCGTCGCGACGCCGGCACCGATGACCTTCCCGTCGAGCACGTCGAGGTGCAGGCCGAGGCCGGCCGGCTCGGCGGCGACGGCACGTGCGAGCCAGGCCTCGAGCTCCACGCCGACGACTCGCGCCGGCTTCGGCGTCTCGGGCGCGGGCTCGGTGCCGAGGATCTCGAGCGGTGGCGTGGGCGTCGCGAGCTGCCCGGTCGTGGAGCCGGTCTGCACGAGCTTGGTGAGCCGGTCCATGAGCGTGCGGAACTCGAGCCTCGTGAACATCTCGCGCACGGCCTCGAGGTCGAACGGCTTCGACTCGAGGGCGTCGAGCTCGACCTCCACCGGGGCGTCGCACACGAGCCGGTTGAGCCGTCGATTGCGCTCGGCGTGCTCGCGCTCGCGGCGCAGGTTCTCGCCCACGACGCCCTTGATCTCGTCGGCGTGCGCGAGGATGCCCTCGAGGTCGCCGTAGAGTCCGAGCCACTTCACCGCGGTCTTCTCGCCGACCTTGGTGATGCCGGGCAGGTTGTCGCTCGTCTCGCCGACGAGCGCGGCCACGTCGGGGTACTGCTCGGGCCGGATGCCGTAGCGCTCGACCACGGCGGCCGGGTCGTAGCGCTTCAGCTGCGAGACGCCCTGCGTGTTCGGGTAGAGCAGCGTGACGTCGTCGTTGACCAGCTGGATGACGTCACGGTCGCCCGACACGAGCAGCACGCGATACCCGTCGGCCACGCCGCGGGTCGCGAGCGTCGCGAGGATGTCGTCGGCCTCGTAGTCGTCGAGCTCGAGCACCGTGATGCCCATGGTCTTGAGGGTCTCTTGCAGGAGGGGCACCTGGCCCTTGAACTCCGGGGGCGTCTCGCCGCGGTTGCCCTTGTACTCCTCGTACTCGCGCGTGCGGAACGACACCCGTGACTTGTCGAACGCGACCGCGATGTGCGTGGGCTTCTCGTTCTGCAGCAGGATGAGCAGCATCGACAGGAAGCCGTGGATGGCGTTCGTGTGCTGCCCGTCACGGGTACTGAAACTGTCGACGGGGAGGGCGTAGAACGCCCGGAACGCGAGCGAGTGCCCATCGATGACGAGGAGGGTGGGCTTCTGGGGGTCCGACACCACAACAGCCTACAAGCGCCCTCCGACAGCACACGACGGGACCGCACAGGCGGTCGCACCGACGGCCCACCAACGACGGATGCCGCGGCGAATCACTCGCCGCGGCATCCGTTCTTGGTCGTGTCTAGGGGTTACTTCTTGGCCGAGAGCTGCTCGATGATGGCCTGGGACACGTCGCGCATCGTGAGCCGGCGGTCCATGGAGGCCTTCTGGATCCAGCGGAACGCCTCGGGCTCGGACAGGCCCATCTTCTCGTTGAGGAGCCCCTTGGCCCGGTCGACGAGCTTGCGGGTCTCGAACCGCTCGACGAGGTCGCCGACCTCGGCCTCGAGGGCGATGATCTGCGCGTGCCTGGCCAGCGCGATCTCGATCGCGGGCAGCAGGTCGTTCGGCGTGAACGGCTTCACGACGTAGGCGAGGGCACCGGCCTCGCTCGCGCGCTCGACGAGCTCTTTCTGGCTGAACGCGGTCAGCAGGACGACGGGCGCGATATGACCCTTCGAGAGCCGCTCGGCGGCCGAGATGCCGTCGAGCTGGGGCATCTTCACGTCCATGATCACGAGGTCTGGGCGTAGCTCGGTCGCGAGGGCGACGGCGGTCTCACCGTCTCCGGCCTCGCCGACGACCTCGTACCCGTTGTCCCGGAGGATCTCCACGATGTCGAGGCGGATGAGTGACTCATCCTCGGCCACGACGACGCGCCGGGGCGCCGTCTGGGGTGCTTCGCTGTCTGTCACGACTGAAAGCCTACGGTATTCTGACGTGGCCCCCTGGCCGGTGTGGCGGAATGGCAGACGCGGAGCACTCAAAATGCTTTGCCCGAAAGGGCGTGTGGGTTCGACCCCCACCACCGGCACCACAGCACACGACGAACGGCCCGGCCGGCGGGATCAGAGATCCTGCCGGCCGGGCCGTTCGTGTACGGGGTGTCAGAGCACATCGCCGACGCGGTGCACGCGCACGTCGTTGGTCGTGCCGGGGATTCCGGGGGGCGAACCCGAGATGATGACGACGGTCTCGCCCTCGACGGCGCGGCCCGACTTCACGATGACCTCGTCGACCTGACCGACCATCTGGTCGGTGTGCGTCACCCGGTCGACCACGAAGGACTCGACGCCCCAGAACAGCGACATGCGGCGCCGGATCGCGGGGTCGGGCGTGAACGCCAGGATCGGGATGGGGCTGCGCAGCCGGGACATCCGTCGCACCGACTCGCCCGACTCGGTGAACACGCAGAGATACTTGGCGCTCACGAAGTCCGCGATGTCGACCGCCGCAGCGGTGATCGCCCCCGACTGGGTGCGCGGGCGCGTGCCGAGCTTCGGCACGCGCTCGAGCCCGTGCTGCTCGGTGGACTCGACGATGCGGGCCATGGTCTTCACCGTGACGACGGGGTACTCCCCCACGCTCGTCTCGCCCGACAGCATGACCGCGTCGGTGCCGTCGAGCACCGCGTTCGCGACGTCGGAGGTCTCGGCACGGGTGGGCACCGGACTGTGGATCATCGACTCGAGCATCTGCGTGGCCACGATGACGGGCTTCGCGAGCCGACGCGCGATCTCGACCGCCTTCTTCTGCACGATCGGCACGGCTTCGAGCGGCAGCTCGACACCGAGGTCGCCACGGGCGACCATGATGGCGTCGAAGGCCTCGATGATCTCCTCGAGGTGATCGACCGCCTGCGGCTTCTCGATCTTGGCGACGACCGGTACGCGCCGGCCGACCTCGTCCATGATCTCGTGCACTCGCGTGATGTCGGCGGCGTTCCGGACGAACGAGAGCGCGATGAGGTCGGCGCCCAGCTCGAGCCCCCACCGCAGGTCGGCCTCGTCCTTCTCGGAGAGCGCCGGCACGTTGACCGCGACGCCCGGGAGGTTGATGCCCTTGTTGTTCGACACCGGGCCGGCGACGACGACCCTCGTGGTCACGACGGTTCCGTCGGTCTCGACGACCTCGACTCGAACCTTGCCGTCGTCGATGAGCAGTGGGTCGCCGGGCTTCACGTCGCCGGGCAGCCCCTTGAACGTGGTGCCGACGATCTCCTTGTTGCCGACGATCTCTTCCGTGGTGATCTTGAAGATGTCACCCTCGGCCAGCTCGTACGGCCCGCCCTCGAACTTGCCCAGCCGGATCTTCGGCCCCTGGAGGTCGACGAGCACGGCGATCGCCCGGCCGGAGTCGCTCGCGGCCTTCCGCACGTTCTGGTAGACGCCCTCGTGGACCTCGTAGCTGCCGTGGCTGAGGTTCATGCGTGCAACGTCGACACCCGCATCGATGATCGCGCGGATCTGGTCATAGCTCGACGTCGCCGGGCCGAGGGTTGCGACGATTTTCGCTCGTCTCATGTCGTGGTGTGCTCCCAGATGGTTCGCGCGGAACCCGCGCAGGTCGGTGGTCGGAATGGACGCCCGATGGCGTTGGGGGGTCAGACGGCGAATGCCCGGTCACTTGCGCGGACCGGACTCGGAAGCCGCGTCCCGCCTTCAAGGTACCGGTCGACGGCCGAAGCCGCAGCCCGGCCTTCGGCGATCGCCCAGACGATGAGCGACTGCCCGCGGCCGGCGTCGCCGGCCACGAACACGCCGGGCGTGCTCGTCGCATAGGCGTCGTCGCGCTCGATGTTGCCGCGGCCCGTCACCGACAGGCTGAGCTGCTCATCGAGCTCGGCGGTCTCGGGCCCGGTGAAGCCGAGCGCGAGCAGCACGAGGTCCGCGGGGATCTCGCGCTCGGTGCCCGCCTTCGGCACGCGCCTTCCGTCGAGGTACTCGGTCTCGGCCACACGGATCGCGCGCACCTCGCCGGCGTCGTTGCGCAGGAACTCGACGGTGGACGCGAGGTACTCGCGCGTGCCGCCCTCCTCATGCGCGGACTGCACCTCGAACAGCGTCGGATGCATCGGCCAGGGCTGATCCGTGGACCGGACCTCGCCCGGCTGCTTGCCGATCGCGAGGTTCGTGACGGTCAGCGCGCCCTGACGGTGCGCGGTGCCGATGCAGTCGGCACCGGTGTCGCCACCGCCGAGGACCACGACATGCTTGCCCTCGGCCGTGATCTGGTCGAACACGTCGTCGCCGGCCACCGCTCGGTTCGACTGCGTGAGGTACTCCATGGCGAAGTGCACGCCGGGCAGGTCGCGCCCGGGGATCGGCAGGTCGCGGGGCACGATCGCGCCCGTGGCGATGACCACCGCGTCATACCGCTCGCGCAGCTGAGCCCAGGTGATGTCCACGCCGATATTGACGCCGGCCCGGAACCGGGTGCCCTCGGCCGTCATCTGCGCGAGGCGCAGATCGATGTGCTTCTTCTCCATCTTGAAGTCGGGGATCCCGTACCGGAGCAGGCCGCCGATGCGGTCATCGCGTTCGAACACGGCGACGGTGTGTCCGGCACGCGTGAGCTGCTGCGCGGCCGCGAGGCCCGCGGGACCCGAGCCGACGACCGCGACGGTCTTGCCCGTGAGCCGTCCGGGCGGCTGAGGCTCCACCCAGCCGTTGCCGAACGCCTGGTCGATGATGGAGACCTCGACCTGCTTGATTGTCACGGCGGGCTGATTGATGCTCAGCACGCACGCCGACTCGCACGGCGCCGGGCAGAGCCGGCCCGTGAACTCGGGGAAGTTGTTGGTCGCGTGGAGCCGCTCGATCGCCGCGCGGCCTTCGCCGCGCCACGTGAGGTCGTTCCACTCGGGGATGAGGTTGCCGAGCGGGCAGCCCTGATGGCAGAACGGCACGCCGCAGTCCATGCAGCGGCCAGCCTGCCGGCGGAGCACGGCGGAGTCGCCCGGCTCGTAGACCTCTTTCCAGTCCATGATGCGCACCGGAACGGGCCGCCGCTTCGGCAGCTCACGCTCGGTGACCTTCAAGAAGCCCTTCGGGTCAGCCATTCGCCACCTCCATGCCGTTCACGAGCTCGGCCATGTCCATGCCAGCCATCTGCTCAGCCATTCGTCACTTCCAGAATGCGTGTCCAGACCACGTCGCCGTCGGGGTCGAGCCCCTCGTCGACCGCCGTCTGACGGGTACGGAGCACCGCGGCGTAGTCGCGCGGGAGCACCTTGGTGAATCGGTCGAACGCGTCGTCGCCCTCGGCGAGGAGGCGTTCGGCGACCGCGGATCCGGTGTGCGCGACGTGCTGTTCGAGCAGATCGCGGACGATCTCACGGTCGGCGCTGCCGAGCGGCAACAGCTCGAGCTCGCCGCCGGACAGCGATTCGCGGTTCACCCGGCCCTCGCGGAGGTCGAGCACGTAGGCGGTGCCGCCCGACATGCCCGCGCCGAGGTTGCGGCCGGTCTCACCGAGGATGAGCGCGAGCCCACCGGTCATGTACTCGAGGGCGTGGTCGCCGACCCCCTCGACCACCGCGGTCGCGCCCGAGTTCCGCACGAGGAACCGCTCACCGACGATGCCGCGGATGAACATCGAGCCGCGCGTCGCGCCGTACCCGATCACGTTGCCCGCGATCACATTGCGCTCGGCGACGAACCCGGCGTCGGCCGTGGGACGCACGACGATCTGTCCGCCCGAGAGCCCCTTGCCGACGTAGTCGTTCGAATCGCCCTCGAGGCGGAGGGTGATGCCGTTCGGCAGGAAGGCGCCGAACGACTGCCCTGCCGAGCCGGTGAGTGTGATGTCGATGGACCCGGTGGGCAGGCCGTGCTCGCCGAAGCGCGCGGTGACCTCGTGGCCGAGCATCGTGCCGACGGCGCGCTCCGTGTTCTTGATCGGAAGGGAGATGTGCACCGTGCCGACAGCGTCGGGCGCGGCGCCGTCGGGCGCGGCGCCGTCGGCACCGTCCGCGTCGAAGAGCAGCCGGCTGCGCTGGATGAGCGCGTTGTCGAAGTGCTCGGCGAGCTCGTGGTCCTGGGCACGGCCGTTCCGCCGCGGCTCCGTGGAGGCGAAGTCCGGGCCGACGAGCACGGGCGTCAGATCGAGGCCCGACGCCTTCCAGTGCTCGACGGCACGGTCGACATCGAGCAGCTCGCGCCGGCCGATGATCTCGTCGAGCGAGCGGTATCCGAGCTCGGCGAGGTACTCGCGCACCTCTTGCGCGATGAACTCGAAGAAGTTCACGACGAACTCGGGCTTGCCGGTGAAGCGCTTGCGCAGCTCGGGGTTCTGCGTCGCGACGCCCACGGGGCAGGTGTCGAGGTGGCAGACCCGCATCATGATGCAGCCCTCGACGACGAGCGGCGCCGTGGCGAACCCGAACTCCTCGGCCCCGAGCAGGGCGCCGATGAGCACGTCGCGGCCGGTCTTGAGCTGCCCGTCGACCTGCACCACGACCCGGTCGCGCATGCCGTTCAGCATGAGCGTCTGCTGCGTCTCGGCGAGGCCGAGCTCCCAGGGCGTGCCGGCGTGCTTCAGCGAGTTCAGGGGGCTCGCCCCCGTGCCGCCGTCGTGGCCCGAGACGAGGATCACGTCGGCGAGGGCCTTGGCGGTGCCGGCCGCGACCGCGCCGATGCCCGACTGGCTCACGAGCTTGACGTGGATCCGGGCATCGGGGTTCGCACGCTTGAGGTCGAAGATGAGCTGCTTCAGGTCCTCGATCGAGTAGATGTCATGGTGCGGGGGCGGCGAGATGAGCCCGACGCCCGCGGTCGCGTGCCGTGTGCGGGCGACCCACGGGTACACCTTCGTCGGCGGCAGCTGACCGCCCTCGCCGGGCTTGGCACCCTGCGCGAGCTTGATCTGGATGTCGTCGGCGTGCGTGAGGTACATGCTCGTCACGCCGAACCGGCCGGACGCGACCTGCTTGATCGCGCTGCGCCGCTCGGGGTCGAGCAACCGGTCGACGTCTTCGCCGCCCTCACCGGTGTTCGACTTGGCGCCGAGCCGGTTCATCGCGATCGCGAGGGTCTCGTGCGCCTCTTTCGAGATCGATCCGTAGCTCATCGCACCGGTCGAGAACCGCTTGACGATCGATTCGATCGGCTCGACCTCGTCGATCGGCACAGGCGGGCGGGCGCCCGTGCGCAGCGCGAACATGCCGCGGAGCGTCATGAGCGACTCGGCCTGCGAGTCCACGAGCGACGTGTACTCGCGGAAGATGTCGTAGCGCCGCGTGCGGGTCGAGTGCTGAAGCCGGAAGACGGTCTCGGGGTTGAACAGGTGCGGCGAGCCGTCGCGACGCCACTGGTACTCGCCGCCGGTGGCCAGGCGCTCGTGCGCGCGGACGGCGACGTCTTCGGGGTAGGCGACCTCGTGCCGGGAGAGGTTCTCGGCCGCGATCACATCGAGCCCGACACCACCGAGCTTGGAGGTGGTGCCGGTGAAGTACTCGTCGATGAACTCCTGCGAGAGTCCGACCGCCTCGAAGGCCTGGGCGCCCGCGTACGACGCGATCGTCGAGATGCCCATCTTCGACATGATCTTCAGCACGCCCTTGCCGAGCGCCTTGATCACATTGCGCACGGCGGTCTCGGGCGAGACGCCCGTGATGACCCCGGAGCGCACCAGCTCCTCGCACGTCTCCATCGCGAGGTACGGGTTGACGGCCGAGGCACCGTAGCCGACGAGCAGCGCGACGTGGTGCACCTCGCGGACGTCGCCGGCCTCGACCACGAGTCCGACCTTCATCCGGGTCTCCGACCGGATGAGGTGGTGGTGCACCGCGGACAGCATGAGCAGCGACGGGATGGGTGCGAGGTCCTTGTTGGAGTCACGGTCGCTCAGCACGATGAAGGACGCACCGGCCTCGATGGCCTCGTCGACCTCGTCGTAGAGGGCGCGCAGACGGTTGCCGAGCGCGTCGGGACCCTCGTCGAAGCGATAGAGCCCGCGCAGCGTGACCGTCGTGCGCGCGCCCGGCCTCGGGTCGATGTGCACGATCTTCGCGAGCTCGTCGTTGTCGATCACCGGGAAGTCGAGCGAGACCTGCTCGGCGTGCTCGGGACCGGCGGAGAGCAGGTTGCGCTCCGGCCCGAGCGACGTGCCCAGCGAGGTGACGACCTGCTCGCGGATCGAGTCGAGCGGCGGGTTCGTGACCTGCGCGAACTGCTGGGTGAAGTAGTCGAACAGGAGGCGCGGCCGTTCGGAGAGCACGGCGACCGGGGTGTCCGAGCCCATCGCGCCCAGCGGCTCCGCCCCGCTCTTCGCCATCGGGGCGAGCAGGATCTTCACTTCTTCTTCGGTGTAGCCGAAGGTGCGCTGGCGACGGTTCACGGAGGCCGGCGGGTGCACGATGTGCTCGCGCTCCGGAAGGTCGGCGAGGTTGATCCGCCCGTCCTCGAGCCAGTCCCCCCAGGGGGCCGATGCCGCGAGGTCGGCCTTGATCTCGTCGTCTTCGATGAGGCGCCCGGCCTCGGTGTCGACGAGGAACATACGACCCGGCTGCAGGCGGCCCTTCCGGACAACCTTGGACTGGTCGATGTCGAGCACGCCGATCTCACTCGCGAGCACGACGAGACCGTCGTCGGTCACGAGGTAGCGGCCCGGGCGGAGCCCGTTGCGGTCCAGCGTCGCACCGACGAGCGAGCCGTCGGTGAAGACGATCGCGGCGGGCCCGTCCCACGGCTCCATGAGCATCGAGTGGTACTCGTAGAACGCCCGGCGGGCGGGATCGATCTCGGTCTGGTTCTCCCACGCCTCGGGCACCATCATCATGATGGCGTGCGGCAGGCTGCGGCCCGAGAGCGTGAGCAGCTCGACCACCTCGTCGAACGAGGCCGAGTCGCTGGCCCCGGGCGTCACGATGGGCAGCAGCGGCGCGAGGTCGCCGAGCACCTCGGACTCGAGCTGCGACTGCCGCGCGCGCATCCAGTTGCGGTTGCCCTGGATCGTGTTGATCTCGCCGTTGTGCGCGATCATGCGGAACGGCTGCGCGAGCGGCCACGACGGGAAGGTGTTCGTCGAATACCGCGAGTGCACGAGCGCGAGCTTGGAGGCGAAACGCTCGTCGGAGAGGTCGGGGTAGAACGGCTCGAGCTGGAGCGTCGTGACCATGCCCTTGTAGACCATCGTGCGGCAGGACAGCGACGCGAAGTAGAGCTCGAGCTCGCGCTCGGCGCGCTTGCGGAGCCGGAAGGTGAGCCGGTCGAGGGCGATCCCGCCGATGCGGGTGCCGTCGTCGTTCTGCGCCAGCGACTGCACGTAGAGCTGTTGGACGACGGGCATGGCCGCGCGTGCGAGCGTGCCGAGCTCGTCGGGACGGACCGGCACCTCGCGCCAGCCGAGCACCTCGAGGCCCTCTTCCCGTGCGATGTGCTGCAGCTGCTGCTTGATGCGGCTGCGCCCGGTCGGGTCGACCGGCAGGAACGCATTGCCGACCGCGAACTCACCGGCTGCGGGCAGCGCGAACCCGGCCACCTCGCGGAGGAACGCGTCGGGTACCTGGGTGATGATGCCCGCGCCGTCGCCGGTGCCTGCGTCCGAGCCGATCGCGCCGCGGTGCTCGAGGTGCCGCAGCGCGTCGAGCGCGGCGGTGATGATGTCGTGCCCGGCGGTACCGCGGAGCGTGGCGACCATGGCGAGGCCGCACGCGTCTTTCTCGGCGGCGGGGTCGTACAGGCCCTGGGCAGCCGGGACGCTGCTGAACCGCGAGAAGGGTGGAGTGAGCGACACAGGGACCGTCCTCATCAACTGTAGGTGGCGGGGGACGACGTCGGCCCTTGAAGTGGGGTGGCGACGCGCAAGTGATGACGTCGCGTCGAGAGCGTGTTGCTACTCGACGGCAGACCGGCCTGGGCTTGTGGCCGCCGTGGTGCCGGGCTGGTTCTCAGCCTCGACCTCGTCGTCGAGCAAGTCGGAATCGGACTCGGAGCCTTCAGAGTCTACCTCAGCGTCGGCGCCAGGCCATTCACGGCCGGGAACGTACACGCTGGGCTCGAGTCCGGGGTGCCGGCGGCGCTGCACGATGATCAGCACGATGCCGACCACGACCGCGGCCCACGCCGCCCAGACATTGACCCGGACGCCGAGGAACATCTCGCTCGGGTCGACGCGGATCGACTCGAAGAACGAACGGCCGGCGCCGTACCAGATCAGGTAGACGGCGAACGCGCGACCCCAGCGCAGGTGGAACCGCTTCTCGAGGACGAACACGATCAGCGCGGCGCCCGCGAGGTTCCAGAGGAGCTCGTAGAGGAACGTCGGGTGGAACAGGACCCCCTCGGGCAGCCCCGCGGGATAGGCGGGGTTGCTCGACTCGATCTCGAGGCCCCACGGCAGGTCGGTGGGCAGGCCGTAGAGCTCGTGGTTGAACCAGTTGCCGATGCGGCCGACGGCCTGTGCGACCAGGAGCCCGGGCGCGAGCGCGTCGGCGAAGGAGAGGAACCGCAGACCGGTCATGCGGCAGCCGATGAACGCGCCGATGCCGCCGCCGATCAACGCGCCGAAGATCGCGTTGCCACCCTCCCAGATGTTCCAGATCGCGCCGGGCTGGAACGGATTCCAGATGTTCGCGCCCTCGTAGAAGTAGTCGCCCGGATGCGTGAACACGTGGTACAGCCGGGCCCCGAGGATTCCGAGCACCACGGCCCACAGCGAGACGTCGAACACGACGCCCGGCTCGGCGCCGCGCTTGGTGAGCCGACGCGAGGTGATGGCGATCGCGAGGATGATGCCGAGCAGGATCCACAGGGCATAGATGTGGATGTTCAGCGTCCACCCGAAGATGGGAATCTCCCAGACCTGCCAGCCGTAGTCGGGGCTCGGAATGCTGAGGGGTGCGATCACGCCGGGTGCGCCTTTCTCACAGACGGGTGGGCCGTCTCACGGGAACGAGGGCCGCTCGCGGCCCCATCGAGCGTACTTCACTCGCGGCGCGTGCCGCGCGCGAGCTCGGCCGCGAGCTCCGCGACCGCGTCGACGCCGCCGCGAGCGAGCGCGGCGACGAGCGCCGAGCCGACGATGGCGCCCTCGGCGTACTCGAGCACCTCGGCGACCTGGGCGGCCGTGGAGATGCCGATGCCGACGCACGCCGCGGGCGCGTCGGCGTCGTGCAGCCGGCGCACGAGCGTGCGTGCGGCCTGATCGACGTCGGATCGGGCGCCCGTGATCCCCATCGTGGACACCGTGTACACGAATCCGCGACTCGACTCGACCGCCAGCCTGATGCGCGCATCGCTCGATGTGGGAGCGGCCAGGAAGACCCGGTCGAGCCCTTCGCGCTCGGATGCGGCGATCCAGTCGGCGCCCTCGTCGGGGATCAGGTCGGGGGTGATCAGCCCGGCTCCCCCGGCGGCCTTGAGGTCGGCCGCGAAGCGGTCGACCCCGTACTGCACGACGGGGTTCCAATAGGTCATGATCAGCACGGGGGCATCCACCCGCTCGGTGATCCGCCGCACCGCCTCGAACCCGACCGCGAGCCGGAAGCCGTTCGCGAGCGCCTGCTGCGTCGCGGCCTGGATGACCGGCCCGTCCATGACGGGATCCGAGTACGGCAGGCCGAGCTCGAGCACGTCGACGCCCTGCTCGACGATCGCGACCGCGGCGTCGACGCTCGTGTCGAGATCGGGGAAGCCGACCGGCAGATAGCCGATGAGGGCACCCCCGGCCTCGTCATTGCGCCGTGCGATCACGGGAGCGACGGAGGTCATGCCCTGGCCTCCTCAGCCTCGTCGTCGTACAGACCGAACCACTGGGCGGCCGTGTCCATGTCTTTGTCGCCACGCCCGGAGAGGCTCACGAGGATCGTCGCGTCCGGGCCGAGCTCGTGACCGAGCTCGATCGCGCCCGCGAGTGCGTGCGCCGACTCGATCGCCGGGATGATGCCCTCGGTGCGCGTGAGCAGCCGCAGCGCCTCCATGGCGGCCGCGTCCGTCACCGGGCGGTACTCCGCGCGCCCCAGCGCAGCGAGCCACGAGTGCTCAGGACCCACCCCCGGGTAGTCGAGACCCGCCGAGATCGAGTGCGACTCGATCGTCTGGCCGTCCTCGTCTTGCAGCATCATGCTGCGTGCGCCGTGCAGCACGCCCGGCCGGCCCTTGGTGATGGTCGCCGCGTGCCGGGGCGTCTCGGCGCCCTCGCCGCCCGCCTCGAACCCGTACAGCCCGACCTCGGCGTCGTCGAGGAACGCATGGAAGATGCCGATCGCGTTCGAACCACCGCCGACGCACGCGGCGACGGCCGTGGGCAGCCCGCCGGTGAGCTCGAGCACCTGCGCCCTCGCCTCTTCACCGACGATCTTCTGGAAGTCGCGCACCATCTCGGGGAACGGATGCGGGCCCGCGACCGTGCCGAACACGTAGTTCGTGGTCGCGACGTTCGTGACCCAGTCGCGCATGGCCTCGTTGATCGCGTCCTTGAGCGTGCGCGAGCCGGCCGTGACCGCGACCACCTCGGCGCCGAGCAGCCGCATGCGGGCGACGTTCAGCGCCTGCCGCTCGGTGTCGACCTCGCCCATGTAGATCGTGCAGTCGAGGCCGAAGAGCGCGGCCGCGGTGGCCGTTGCGACGCCGTGCTGGCCCGCGCCGGTCTCCGCGATCACGCGCTGCTTGCCGATGCGCTTGGTCAGGAGCGCCTGGCCCAGCACGTTGTTGATCTTGTGCGAGCCGGTGTGGTTCAGGTCCTCGCGCTTCAGGATGATGCGCGCGCCGTTCGCATGCTCGGCGAAGCGCGGCACCTCCGTGATGATGGACGGGCGACCCGTATAGCTGCGGCCGAGCTCGGTGAGCTCGGCGGCGAACGCCGGGTCGAGTTTCGCCAGCGTGTACGCCTCGCCGAGCTCGTCGAGCGCGGCGACGAGCGACTCGGGCACGAAGCGCCCGCCGAACTCGCCGAAATAGGGACCGGACTGGTCGCGCAGAGCCATGATCACACCGCCAGGAATGCCGAGAGGTTCGCAATGGGGTCGCCCGTGACGAGCGCTTCGCCCACGAGAACCGCATCGGCGCCCGCCCGGCGATAGTGCGCCACGTCGTCGGGCGAGAGCACCGCCGATTCCGCGACGCGGATCGCGTCGTCGGGGAACCGGTCGGCGAGCCGGCCGAACAGGTCGCGGTCGAGCTCGAAGGTCGAGAGGTCGCGCGCGTTCACGCCGATGAGCTTCGCGCCGAGCGCGGCCGCACGGTCGAGCTCCTCAGCCGAATGCGTCTCGACGAGAGGCGTCATGCCGAGCTCGACGATCAGCCGGTAGAGCCGGGCGAGGGTCGCGTCGTCGAGCGCGGCGACGATGAGCAGCACCAGGTCGGCACCCGCCGCCCGTGCCTCGAACACCTGGTACGGCGTCGCGATGAAGTCCTTGCGGAGCACGGGGAGCGCGACCGCGGCCCGCACGGCCTCGAGATCGGCGAGCGAGCCGCCGAACTTGCGCCCTTCGGTGAGCACGCTGATCGCGCTCGCGCCGCCGAGCTCGTAGCTTCGTGCCAGCTCCGCCGGGTCGACGATGTCGGCCAGCGCGCCACGGGACGGGCTCGACCGCTTGATCTCGGCGATGATTTTGATGCGCTCGCCGGGTGCGAGCACCGTGAGCGCGTCGATCGCGGCCGGGCGCGCGAGCGCCGCCGCCTCGACCTCGGAGAGCGGGCGCTGGGCCTCGCGGGCGCGCGCGTCTGCGACGGCGTTCGCCGTCAGTTCGTCGAGCACGTCGGTCAGTGCACCTTCGGCGGAGCGGTCTTCACGCCGCCCACCCCGTAGCCGGCGCGCGCGAGCACCCAGCCGACCAGCAGACCCACGACGAGCAGCCCCGCGGACGCCCACACGAGCCACGGCACCTCGAACCAGAACGCGAAGGTCCCGAGCGTGAAGGCGACCAGCATGATCGTGACGGCCGTCCATGCCGCGGGCGAGTGTCCGTGGCCGGGTTCGTCGGTCTCAGTGCTCATGTCGCTCCTTATGTTGCGGGGGTCGGCAGCCAGTCTAGCGGTCGCGAGGATGCGGCTCCGTGCGCCGGCCTCGGGAGCGCGCCGCTCAGCGGGTCGGGTCGTCGCCCCGGCTGAGATCGTCCCAGTCGTCGATGGCCCGGTCGGATGCCCCGTGCTGATCGCTCGCGGGCGCGGGGTCGTCGCCCGCCGGATCGGCATCGGCCGCACCCTCGCCCCGCGCGCCTCCGGCTCCCGGCGCATCCGGCCCGGACGCCTCGGCGAACCGGGCGCGTCGCGCGTCGCGGTACCGCCGCGACGACGCGGGCCAGGCCAGGCCGGTCGCGAGGACGAGCACGCCCGCCGCGACCACCAGGATTCCGCCGGCGATCGCGACGACCGGCCAGAAGGTCGATTCGGCCGACGCCACGAGCTCGGCGGTGGGCCCGGCACCGGCCACCCCCGTGGCATCCGTCACCGCGGGTCCGACCGCGGCCGTCGGATCGCCGAGCGTGACCCAGGAGGCCAGCACCACGCACCCTCCGAGCAGCACGCCGAGCACGCCGAGCACCATGCGGATGCCGGGACCGGCGATCGCCAGCGCGCCGCCGAGCGCGAGCGCAGCCAGGCCGAGGGCCGCGACCGCCGGCGAGGCGATCTGGCCGGCGACCGCGATCGGCTCGCCGCCCCCGCTGCCCGCCCCGGCGCCCGCCGTCAGCACGAGATCGAACCAGGTCTGGCTCCACGCCAGCAGTGCGAGTCCGCCGCCGACGATCGCGAGCAGGATCGCCGGCAGCTTCATCCGGGTGCGACGCACTCAGCCAACCCTTCGCATCGCGTTGGCGACGGCGACCGCGCGGAGCGGCGCCGCAGCCTTGTTCCGCGACTCCTCGTATTCCGACTCGGGATCCGAGTCGGCGACGAGCCCCCCACCGGCCTGCACCCGGGCGACGCCGCCGGAGATCGTGGCGGTGCGGATCGCGATGGCGAGATCGGCGTCGCCGCCGAAGCCGAAGTAGCCGACCACTCCCCCGTACACCCCGCGCTGCGCGGGTTCGAGCTCGTCGATGATCTCGAGCGCGCGCGGCTTCGGCGCGCCCGACAGCGTGCCGGCCGGGAAGGTCGCCCGGAACACATCGATCGCGTTCCGCCCGCCCGAGAGGTCACCCTGGACCGACGACACGAGGTGCATGATGTGGCTGAACCGCTCGACCCGCATGAACTCGGTCACCTCGACCGTGCCCGCCTCGCACACCTTCGCGAGGTCGTTGCGGGCGAGATCGACGAGCATGAGGTGCTCGGCCTGCTCCTTGGGGTCGTCGACGAGCTCGGCCTCGAGGTCGGCGTCGGCCTCAGGCGTCGCCCCACGCGGCTTCGAACCCGCGATCGGGTGCGTGTAGACGCGTCCGTCCTCGACCTTCACGAGCGCCTCGGGCGAGGACCCGACGATCCAGTACGGCTCACCGTCGGTGTCCTCGAGGTGCAGCAGATACATGTACGGGCTCGGGTTGAGGCTGCGCAGCACGCGGTACACGTCGATCGGGTGCGCGGTCGACTCCTGCTCGAAGCGCTGCGAGATCACCACCTGGAAGATGTCGCCCTCGCGGATGTACTCCTTCGAGCGTTCCACGGCCGCGAGGAAGTCCGCCTTCTCGGTCCGGTGCCGTGGCGTACCCGTCGCCGAGAGGTCGATCTCCGCGAGCCAGGCCTCGGCCGGCGCGGCGAGCGCCGCCTGCATGCGGTCGAGGCGCCGTTGCGCATCCGCCCACAGCCCCGAGGCATCCTGCTCGCCGTCATTCAGCGCCGACGCGACCAGCTGGACCGTTCCCGTGCGGTGATCGATGACCACGAGCTCGGAGACGAACGTGAACGCCTGACCGGGCACCGCGAAGTCGGCCGGCGGCCGGTTCGGCAGATGCTCGATCTGCCGGATGGCGTCCCAGCCGATGAACCCGACGAGCCCGCCGGTCAGCGGCGGCGCGCCCGGCACGTCGGCGGTCGCCCAGCGCTCATAGAGCGCCTCGAGCGCGGCGAGCGGCGCGAGATCGGATGCCTCGCCGAGGGCGCGCGCCGCGGACAGGCCGTGATCCTGCCAGACCACGCGGCCGTCGCGCTCGGTGAGCACGCCGTACGAGGCGACGCCGACGAACGAATAGCGCGACCAGATGCCACCCTGCTCGGCGGACTCGAGCAGGAACGTTCCGGGCCGACCCGCCGCCAGTTTGCGATAGATGCCGACCGGCGTCTCGCCGTCGGCGAAGAGCTCGCGGACCACCGGAACCACCCTGCGGCCCTCGAGGAGCGCACCGAAGTCCTCGAACCTGGTGGTGGCGGACGTGGCGGTCATCGGGGCTCCAGTCGGTCGGTTGCGGTACGGGTCGTCAGTCGGTCTCGGCGGGGTCGCCCTGCGCGACGCGAAGCCGGTCGGCGTCGAAACAGGTGCGGGTGCCGGTGTGGCAGGCCGCGCCGATCTGCTCGACGCGCACCAGCAGCGTATCGGCGTCGCAGTCCAGCGCCGCGCTCTTCACGTACTGCGCGTGGCCGGACGTGTCGCCCTTGCGCCAGTACTCCTGTCGCGAACGGGACCAGAACGTGACGCGACCCTCGGTCAGCGTGCGCCGCATGGCCTCGCGGTCCATCCAGCCGAGCATGAGCACCTCGCCCGTGTCCCACTGCTGGATGATCGCGGGCAGCAGCCCGTCGGCGTTGAACGCCGCGCGATCGATCGCGGTCTCGTCGGGCGACCAGGGCTCCCGGTCGCGCTCGAGCTCCTCGTCGCCGGGATCCGGCGAGGCATCCGTGGCGCGTGCGCCAGTGGCATCCGTCATCGCACGACCCTCCCATCGGCGGCGAGCGCCCGCTTGACGTCGGCGATGGTCATCTCGCCGAGGTGGAACACCGATGCCGCGAGCACCGCGTCGGCGCCGGCCGCGACGGCCGGCGCGAAGTGCTCGACGGCGCCGGCGCCGCCCGAGGCGATGACGGGCACGCTCGCGAGCTCGTGCATGAGCGACGTGAGCTCGAGGTCGAAGCCCTGCTTGGTGCCGTCGGCGTCGATCGAGTTCACGAGCAGCTCGCCCGCTCCCAGCTCCACGGCCCGGCGCGCCCACGCGAGGGCGTCCAGATCGGTCTCGGTGCGCCCGCCGTGGGTCGTGACGACGAAGCCGGACTCGGTGCGTTCCGAGCGCTTCACGTCGAGCGAGAGCACGACGACCTGCGCGCCGAACCGGTCGGCGATCTCGGCGATCAGCTCGGGCCTCGCGATCGCCGCGCTGTTCACGCCGATCTTGTCGGCGCCGTGACCGAGCAGCCGCGCGACGTCTTCGGCGCTGCGCACGCCGCCGCCGACCGTGAGCGGGATGAACACCTGCTCGGCGACGCGCTGCACCATGTCGTAGGTCGTCGAGCGGTCGTCGACCGTCGCGGTCACGTCGAGGAAGGTGAGCTCGTCGGCGCCCTGCGCCGAGTACCGGGCCGCGAGCTCGACGGGATCGCCGGCATCGCGCAGGTTCTGGAAGTTCACGCCCTTCACGACGCGCCCCGCGGCGACGTCGAGGCACGGGATCACCCGGATCGCGAGCGACATCGCCGGCCTCACAGCCTCGCGGCGTGGATCGCGGAGACGAGGATCGCGCGCGCGCCGATCTCGTAGAGCTCGTCCATGACGTGGTTCATGTCGGTGCGCGGGATCATGACCCGCACGGCCACCCACTCGGGGTCGTGCAGCGGCGAGACCGTCGGCGACTCGAAGCCGGGCGCAGCCGCCGTCGCGCGCTCGAGGTGGGCGACGGGCACGTCGTAGTCGAGGAGCACGTACTGGCGCGCGACGAGCACGCCCTGCAGCCGCCGCAGGAGTGTCTGCGCACCGGGCTGCTCGGTGCCCGACCCGATCAGCACGGCCTCGGACTCGAGGATGACCGGGCCGAAGATCTCGAGGCCCGCCTTCCGCAGCGTGCCGCCCGTCGAGACGACGTCGGCGACCGCGTCGGCCACGCCGAGGCGTACGGCCGACTCGACCGCGCCGTCGAGCTTCACGAGCTTGGCGGTCACGCCCTGCCGGGCGAGGAAGTCGCCCACGAGGCCCGGGTAGCTCGTGGCCACCCGCACCCCCTCGAGATCGGTGAGCTCGGCGAAGCCGCCGCCGGTCGGCGCGGCGAACCGGAACGTCGAGTCGCCGAATCCGAGCGAGGCGATCTCGGGCGCCTCGGAGCCGGAGTCGAGCAGCAGGTCGCGGCCCGTGATGCCGACGTCGAGCGCACCCGAGCCGACGTAGGTGGCGATGTCGCGCGGGCGGAGGTAGAAGAACTCCACCCCGTTGCGCGGGTCGGCGACGACGAGCTCGCGCTGGTCGCGGCGGCCGGTGTACCCGGCCTCGTAGAGCATCTGCGCGGCGGTGTCGGAGAGCGAGCCCTTGTTGGGCACGGCGATTCGGAGCATGTCAGGCTTTCGTGTCGACGAGAAGAGATCGGTCATGAGGTGGTCCGATCTACAGATGTCGGTACACGTCGGCCGGCGTGAGCCCCTTCGCGAGCATGAGCACCTGCAGGTGGTAGAGCAGCTGCGAGATCTCTTCAGCGGTCTCGTCGTCGGTCTGGTACTCGGCGGCCATCCAGACCTCGGCCGCCTCTTCGACGATCTTCTTGCCGATGGCGTGCACGCCCGCGTCGAGCTGACGCACGGTGCCGGAACCCTCGGGGCGGGTGGCGGCGTTGTGGCTCAGCTCGACGAAGAGGTCGTCGAAGGTCTTCACGCGGACCAGCCTACCGGTGCGGCAGGGTCACTCGTGGCGGTGGGCCGCCACGGCCGCACGGAGCTCGGCGATGCGCTCGGCCGGCTCGCCGCCGTACACGGCCGACCCCGCGACGAACGTGTTCGCGCCGGCCTCGGCCGCGATGCCGATGGTGTCCTCGGTGATGCCGCCGTCGACCTGCAGCCAGACGTCGAGGCCCGCCGTGCGGACCGCGTCGGCGACGCGCCGGAGCTTCGGCATGGTCTCGGGGATGAACGACTGGCCGCCGAACCCCGGCTCGACGGTCATGATGAGCACCTGGTCGAACTCGGGCAGGAGATCGAGGTAGGGCGTGGCATCCGTGCCGGGCTTGAGCGCGATGCCCGCCCGCGCGCCGATCTCCCGGAGCCGGCGCGCGAGCGCGACGGGCTCGCCGGCGGCCTCGGCATGGAACGTCACCGACTGCGCGCCCGCCTCGGCGTAGCTCGGCGCCCAGCGGTCGGGGTCGTCGATCATGAGATGGACGTCGAGCGGGATCGGCGAGACCTGCTGCAGGCGCTCGACCATCGGCAACCCGAACGTGAGGTTCGGCACGAAGTGGTTGTCCATGATGTCGACGTGCACGAGGTCGGCGGTCGCGATGCGCCCGAGCTCACGCTCGAAGTTGGCGAAGTCGGCGGCGAGGATGCTCGGGTTGATGCGCGTCGTCACCCGGCCAGCCTACCGAGCGCCGGCACAGTACTGCGGCGCACAGTCCGCGCCACTTCTGCACTGCCGCGCCACTTCTGGTCGCCAGAAGTGGCGCAGTGGTGCAGAACTGGCGCAGCAGGCGACGAACTCACCCGGCCCGGCGCACCAGGGCGATGAACATCGCGTCGGTGCCGTGCCGGTGCGGCCAGAGCTGCGCGGTGCGGCCGTCGCCGGCGAGATCGAGCGGATGCCTCGACAGCGCCTCGAGCGCCGCGCGCGTGTCGACGGGCTCCAGCTCGTCGCCCCAGCGGCCGATTGCGGCCGTGAGCGACCCGTGGGTCTCGGCCGTGTGCGGCGAGCAGGTCACGTAGGCGAGCAGGCCGCCCGGCCTGAGCGCGCGCACCGCGGCGTCGATGAGTTCGCCCTGCAACGCGGTGAGCTCGCCGACGTCGGACGGCGCTTTGCGCCAGCGCGCCTCGGGTCGGCGGCGCAGGGCGCCGAGCCCGGTGCACGGTGCGTCGAGCAGGATGCGGTCGAAGCCCTCGGGCGCGCCGAGCGCCGCCGGGTCGAGCTCGCGGCCGTCGCCGACGCGCACGTGGACGTCGAGCGGAACGCCCGCGATCGAGCGGCGCACGAGCTCGGCCCGCGCCGGTGCGAGCTCGTTGGCGACGAGTGTGGCGTCGCCCGCGAGCGCCTCGGCCGCGAGCACGGCGGTCTTGCCGCCGGGGCCCGCGCAGAGGTCGAGCCAGCGCTCCCCGGGCTCGATCGGCCGGGCGCGCGTCAGCGCGAGCGCCGCGAGCTGCGAGCCCTCATCTTGGACGCGCACCCGCCCCTCGTGCGCGGCGACGAGCGCGAGCGGATGCTCCGCGGTGATCCCGATCGGCGAGAACCGGTTCGGGTCGCCGAGCTCGTCGGGCGTCTCGTCGCCGAGTCCGGGCAGCACGGCGAGATTGACCCGTGGCGACGCATTGTCGGCCTCGAGCAGGGACTCGAGCTCGCCGGCGCGACCGTCGCGGTCGAGCGCGGTGCGGAGTGCCCGGACCACCCACTGCGGGTGCGAGTGCAGCACCGCCAGGCGGGCGTCCTCGGTGCTGGTCTCCTCCGCCACGAGCCGGCGCCATTCGGTCACGTCCGTGCGCGAGATCTTCCGGAGGACGGCATTCACGAACCCCGCCGCAGCCGGTGCGACCCGGTGCGCGAGCGCGACCTGCTCGTGCACGGCCGCGTGGGTGGGCACGCGGGTCGCGAGGAGCTGATGCGCACCGAGCCTGAGCACGTCGAGCACGGCCGGGTCGATGTGCTCGGGCGGCCGGTTCGCCGCGAGCTCGATGACCGCGTCGTAGTACCCCTGGAGACGGAGCGTGCCGTACGTGAGCTCGGTCGCGAGCCGAGCATCGGCCTCGTTCAGGTGCGCGCGCTCGATGCGCGCCGGAAGCAGCAGGTTCGCGTACGCCTCGTCGGCGCGGACCGCTTCGAGCACGTCGAAGGCGACCTGACGTGCCGGGGCGACCTGGCGGGATGCCGGGGACGCTCGGCGACGGTTCGGCGCCGCGTCGTCGCGACGCGGGCCGTTGCCGCCCGACCGCTCCGGGCGATCGCCGTCGCGCCGGCCGGCCCCGCCCGAACCACGACCGCGGTCCGCATCGTCGCGGCCGCGGCGGTCCGCATCGTCGCGGCCGCGGCGGTTCGCGCCCTCGCGGCCGCTCATCGAGCGATCACCTCATCGGCCGACATCCCGCGCCACCAGTCGGCGGCGTCCATCACGTTGCGGCCGGCGGGCTGCACGCGGAGCAGTTCCATCGCCCCGTCAGCGGTGCCGACGAGGACCCGCCTGCCGACCGTGGAGATGCGCCCGGGGGTGCGGGTGGGCGCGGTGTCGATCGCGGCGACAGCCTGCTCAGCGGGCCGCGCCTCGAGGATCTTCAGCCGCATGGCGTCGAGCTCGGTGAACGCACCCGGTTCGGGCGTCACGCCGCGGAAGCGTGCGTCGACCTCGGCCGTCGAGCGGGTCCAATCGAGCCGGGCGTCCTCGATCGCGAGCTTGGGGGCGAACGACGGCTCGCCCTGCTGGGGCACAGCCCTGGCCGAGCCGTCGGCGATGCGGTCGGTCACATCCGCGACGAGTCCCGCACCGTCTTCGGCGAGCGCGGCGAGCAGATGGCCCGCGGTCTCGTGCGGCGCCACCTCACGGCGGAACTCGCCGTACACGTCCCCCGCGTCGAGTTCGGGCACCAGATGGAACACCGACGCCCCGGTCACCCGGTCGCCCGCGATGAGCGCGTGCTGCACTGGCGCGGCGCCGCGCCACGCGGGCAGCAGCGAGAAGTGGAGGTTGATCCAGCCGTGCGCCGGCCGCGAGAGCAACGGCTCGCGCACGAGCCCACCGTAGGCGACGATCACGCCGAGGTCTGGCTCGAGCGCACCGATGCGCTCGGTCGCCGTCTCATCGAGCCGCGCCGCCTCGATCACGGGCAGGCCGAGCTCCTCGGCGGCGGCGTGCACGGCCGACGGCGTGAGCACGCGCTTCCGCCCGAGCGGTGCCGGCGGGCGTGTGACCACCCCGACGACCTCGTGCGGGCCCGCAGCGAGACGGCGCAGCGTGGGCACGGCGGGCGCGGGCGTTCCCGCGAAGACGATCCGGAGCTGTGGCACACCCCATTCTCCCAGCCTCTCCACCCTCCGAGGTTCGCCCCCTGTCGCGTTGGAGGACAGAATTCGCATGAGAGGTCGGTATCGTTCGACCTCTCATGCGAATTCTGTCCTCCATCGCGTCAGGGCGGGCGGGGTCAGGGGAGGTCGGGGTCGTCGAAGCGGACGCGGAGCACGGGCGGGCGGCCCGGGCCGCGGCCGGCGACCGGACGGCGGCGCTCGGTCGCGGTGCGGATGGTCTCGGCCTTGAGCGCGGCCGCGACGGCGTGCCCCGCGCCGTAGTCGAAGCGAACGACCGCACGCTCGAGCCCGTCGTCGAGCGGCATCGGACCGAGGAGGTCGACGCCCGGTGCCGCGTCGCGGGCCAGCTCGGTCGCGCGGGCGAGGCGGTCGGGCGCGGCCGTCACGCTCGCCATGCGTACCGCGGGCGGGAAGCGCACGGCACGGCGCCCAGCGAGCTCTTCCGCGGCCCACTCGGGCTGTCGCCAGGTCGCGAGCGCCGTGCCGAGCGCGCCCGCGACGCCCACCAGGAAGACGGATGCCCCCGGCGCCGCGAGCGCCGCGGTGTTCGACCACCAGCGCAGGCAGTCTTCGGCGACGCGCAGGGACTCGCGCAGGAGCATCCGCTCGCCGTCGAGGAGCAGCACCGCACGATAGCCGCCGTCGGCGACCGGCTCAGCCCCGCGCGTGGCGACGACGAGCGCGGGCTCGGGCCCCACGCGGAGCACCTGCCGCTCGCCGTCGGCGAGGATCACGCGGGCCCGCGGGAAGGCGCGACCGAGCTCTTCGGCGGTGCGCGTCGCGCCGATCGTCGCCGCCCGGAGCTTGGTCGACTCGCACACCGGGCACTTCCAGCCGGCGGTGCCGGTGCCGCACAGGTCGCAGCGCGGCGCCCCGCCCGACGCCGGCACCTCGATGCGCCCACCGCACGCCGCGCATTTGGCCGGCTCGCGGCAGCGATCGCAGACCAGGAGTGGGGTGTGCCCAGGCCGCGCGACCTGGACGAGCACCGGCCCCTCGGTGACCGCCTGCTGCGCCTGCCGCCACGCCGACGACGGGATGCGCGCGGACCCGGGCTCGGGCGACGCCTGCTGCTCGGTGAGCACGATCCTCGGCCGCACGTGTCTCACCGGGTCGATCTCGTGCACCCAGCCGAGCTCGACGAGCCGGGTGACCTCGACGCTCCGCGTGTGCCCGAGGAACAGCAACGCCGCACCCGACTGCTCCTGCCGGATGAGCGCCGCATCGCGCGCGTGGACGCCGGGTGCCAAGGGCTCGGCGTACAGCGGGTCGCCGTCGTCCCAGATCGCGATCAGCCCGAGCCGCGCGGCCGGCGCATAGACCGTCGATCGATTGCCGATGATCACGCGCGCCGCCTCGCCGGTGGCGTCGAGGAACGCGCGGTACCGGTCGCCGCCGGACTGTCTCGCGTCGGTGCGCAGCACCCGCCGGGCGTCGACGACGTCGGCGAGCGCGGCCTCGAGCTGCTCCTGATCGCGGTGGTCGGGCACGACGAGCAGGCTCGACCGGTCGGCCGCGAGGGCCGTGCGCGCGACCTGCGCGAGCGTCACCGCCCACGAGCCCACCCACGTCCCGGAGTCGAGGCGGAGGAGCCGGGGATTCGCGGCGAGAGACATCCGCTCGCCGCGTTCGATGCCCGACTCGACCCGACCCGGCTCGAACCCCTCGACCGGCGCGACCTCGGGCAGTGGGCCGGGCTCGCCGTCGCCCGCGCCTTCGCCTGCGCCCGCGGCGAGCCAGGACCGTTCGACCCGCACGTAGCGCGACGGGATCGCGAGCCGCAGGATGTCGCTCGCATTGCCGGCAGCGCGGTCCGCGGCCGCGCGGGCCAGCCGCCAGACCTCGGGGGTGAGCAACGGGACCCCGCCGACGACGTCCTCCAGGTCGCTCAGCCGGCCGCCGTACTCGCTCGTGTCGACGAGCTCGACGATCCATCCCTGCGCGATCCGGCCGCCGGTGCGCAGCGGCACCTTCACCCGCACACCGGCCCGCGCGACGTCACGAAGCCGCTCGGGCACGCGGTAGTCGAACAGCTGGTCGAGCTGCGGCAGCGGCGAGTCCACGAGGACCCGCGCCACCGGCCCCTCGGCCACGCCTACAACCCGGCGGCCGCGCGCAGGTCGTCGACGCGGTCGGTGCGCTCCCAGGTGAACTCGGGCAGTTCGCGGCCGAAGTGCCCGTAGGCCGCCGTCTTGGCGTAGATCGGACGCAGCAGGTTCAGGTCGCGGATGATCGCGGCCGGCCGTAGGTCGAACACCTCGCGGATCGCGGCGATGATCTGCGCGTCGGGAAGCGCACCCGTGCCGAACGTCTCCACGTAGAGACCTACCGGTGCGGACTTGCCGATCGCATAGGCGACCTGTAGCTCGAGCCGGTCGGCGAGCCCGGCGGCCACCGCGTTCTTCGCGACCCAGCGCATCGCGTACGCCGCTGAGCGGTCGACCTTCGACGGATCCTTGCCGCTGAACGCACCGCCGCCGTGCCGGCTCGCGCCGCCATAGGTGTCGATGATGATCTTGCGCCCGGTGAGGCCGGCATCGCCCTGCGGGCCGCCGATCTCGAACCGGCCGGTCGGGTTGATCAACACGTTGAGGCCGGGGCGCGCGAGCTCGACCGAGTCGAGCACCGGCCGTACGACGAGCTCTTCGACCTCGGCCCGGAGCTGCTCGGTCGACACCTGCGGCGAGTGCTGGGTCGACAGCACCACGGTCTCGACCGTTCGCGGCGTCTGCCCCTCATAGCCCACGGTGACCTGGGTCTTGCCGTCGGGCCGCAGGTAGTCGAGCTCGCCGGCCTTGCGCACGTGCGAGAGCCGCTCGGCCATGCGGTGCGCGAGCCAGATCGGCACGGGCATGAGCTCGGGCGTCTCGCGCACGGCGTAGCCGAACATGATGCCCTGATCGCCGGCCCCCTGCCGGTCGAGCTCGTCGACGCTCGAGCCCTCTCGGGTCTCGAACGCGTCGTCGACGCCCTGCGCGATATCGGGCGACTGCCCGCCGATCGACACCGAGACGCCGCACGAGCGACCGTCGAACCAGACGTCGGACGAGTTGTACCCGATCGAGGTCACCCGTTCTCGCACGATGCTCGGGATCTCGACGTACCCCGAGGTGCTTACCTCGCCGGCGACATGGACCAGCCCGGTGGTCACGAGCGTCTCGACCGCGACGCGCGCCGCGGGATCGACCGCGAGCAGGGCGTCGAGGATCGAGTCGGACACCTGGTCGCAGATCTTGTCGGGATGCCCCTCGGTCACGGACTCGGAGGTGAACAGGCGCAGATCGCTCATCGGGGGTCGGACTCCTCATCGGTGGTGCGGGCCGGTCGGCCGGCGGTCGGTTCGCGCTCGGTCGAACTGCGGTCGGTCAGAACCGAGACAACCACGTCGAGGATGCCGTGTGCCACCGACACCTTCGTTCCGTGAAGTTCGGTGACGACCGCGCCGTCTTCGCCGACGACCGTCGCACGGTTGTCGTCGCCGGCGAACCCTTCGTGCCAGCCGACGCGATTGACCACGATCAGATCGGCACCCTTCGCTGCGCGCTTCTCGCGGCCGAGCTCGACGAGCCGCACGTCGTCGGGCTCGGTCTCGGCGGCGAAGCCGACCAGCACCGTGCCGTCGTGCGGCGCGTGGCCGAGCTCGGCGAGGATGTCGGGGTTGCGGACCAGTTCGAGCGTGAGCCCCGCATCGCCGGGCGTCTTCTTGAGCTTCGCCTCGCTCACCGCCGCCGGGCGGTAATCGGCCACCGCGGCCGCCATGACGACCACGTCGGCGCCGACGGCCGCTTCGCGGATCGCGTCGCGCAGCTCGAGCGCGGTCGAGACCTGCCGCACCGCGCACCCAGTGGGCTCGGCGATCTCGAGATTGGCCGCGACGAGCGTCACGGATGCCCCGCGGGCGCGCGCCGCCTCGGCGATGGCCACACCCTGTTTGCCGCTCGAGCGATTGCCCAGGAAGCGCACGGGATCGAGCGGTTCCCGAGTGCCGCCGGCGGACACCACGATGCGCCGGCCCGCGAGATCGTGGGACCTGGCGACTCCGGCGCCGGTTCCAGACGGAGCATCCGTCTCACCCACGACCGCGAGCGCGGCGCGCACGATCGCCTCGGGCTCTTCCATGCGGCCCGGCCCGGAGTCGGCGCCGGTGAGCTGTCCGACCGCGGGACCGACGACGGTGACCCCCCGGGCGAGGAGCGTGTCGATGTTCGCCTGGGTCGCCGGATGACGCCACATCTCGGTGTGCATCGCGGGCGCGATGACGAGCGGCGCCTCGCTCGCCAGGACGGTGTTGCCGAGCAGGTCGTCGGCGAGTCCGGTCGCGAGCTTCGCGATGCTGTTCGCCGTCGCCGGGGCGATGACGATCAGATCGGCCGCCTGGCCGATCGCCACGTGCCGCACCTCGGAGACGCCCTCGTACAGGTCGGTGTGCACCGGATTGCGCGAGATCGCCTCGAGCGTCGGCCTGCCGACGAATCGCAGCGCACCCTCGGTCGGCACGACGTGGACGTCGTGCCCCGCGAGCACGAGCGCGCGCACGACGCCGACGGCCTTGTAGGCGGCGATGCCGCCGGTGATGCCGACGACGACGTTCAGCGGCACGGACGCGCCCGGACTACTCGCCGACGGGGCGGATGCGGAGCTTGTCCTCGTTGATCTCGTGCATGGCCACGGTGAGCGGCTTGTCGTCGATCGACGAGTCCACGAGCGGGCCGACGTTGTCGAACAGGCTGCCCTCGTGCAGGTCGGCGTAGTAGTCGTTGATCTGACGCGCGCGCTTCGACGCGAAGATCACGAGCTGATACTTCGAGTCGACCTTCGAGAGCAGGTCGTCGATGGGCGGGTCGATGATGCCGGAAAGCTTCTCAGCCATGAACGTGGACTCCTCAGTTCGCGGGGTGCGCAGGACCGGTGCGCGGAAGATCGTGGCGGAGGGCGGCGGGTCGCCGGCCCTTCCGAGGCCGCATCAAGTCTACGACCTTTCGCGCGGCCTCGCCGACGTCGCGGTTCACGACCTGGTGATCGAACTCCTCGACGGCCGCCAGCTCGACCTTCGCGGTCTCGAGCCGGCGCTGCTGCTCGGCGGGCGTCTCGGTGCCGCGACCGACCAGCCGGCGCACGAGCTCCTCCCAGGTCGGCGGCAGCAGGAAGACCAGCGTGGCGTCGGGCATCGCCCGGCGGACCGAGCGAGCGCCCTGGATGTCGATCTCGAGCAGCACCCGGTCACCGGCGCGGATCGCCGCCTCGACCGGGCCACGCGGCGTACCGTACCGGTACGCGTTGTGGACGGTCGCCCACTCGAGCAACTCGCCCGCCGCGACCAGCCGATCGAACTCGGCGTCGTCGACGAAGTAGTAGTGCTCGCCCTCGATCTCGCCCGGCCGCGGCGGCCGGGTCGTCGCCGACACCGAGAGCCGCACCTCGGGGTGGTGCGTGCGGATGTAGTTCGCGACGGTGCCCTTGCCGACCGCCGTGGGCCCGGCGAGCACCACGAGCCGGTCGCCGAAGCCGCCGTGCGAGGCCACCCAGTCGGCGACGAACTCGCGCAGCCGGCGGCGCTGCAGGCGGCCGAGCCCGCCGAGCCGCTTGGCGTCGGCGATCTGCAGCTCCGTCATGATGCGGGCGGTCTTCGTCTCGCCGATCGCGGGGATCGCGCCCAGGAACTCGGTCGCGCGCAGGCGGCCCTCGACCCCGTCGGGATCGGTGAACGCGGCACGCAGGACGTCGAGCGGGCTGCGCACGCCGTCGGCGATCTCACGCTTCACGGCGGCTCGGGCGCGCCGGGCCGCGACGGCGGCGCGCGATGCGGCGACCCGGTCGACCTCGGGCGGCGTCCTCGTCGACGTGGATCCGGTCGTGGCCGGCTCGATCGGTTCAGGCACCTGCAACTCCCACTTCGTCGACCCGGCGCGCGATGACGTCGGCGAGGCCGTCTGGCCCCGCCGCGAGGATCGAACGCGATTCGCTGACGAGCACGCCGCCCGCGAGCGCACCGAAGATCCCGCGGTACTCGGATGCGGCGGCGCCCTGGTGGCCGAAGCCCGGCGCAAGCACCGGCAGGCCCGGCCGCGGCGGCTCGCCATCGCGGTCGATGCCCGCGGCCGCGAGGTCGACGGTCGCGCCGATGACGACGCCGATCGAGCCCATGGCCCGGTTCGAGGCATCCGGCAGACCCTGATTCCAGGCCGTGACGCCGGACACGATCGCACCGCCGACGGACTCCCCGGCCCGGCTGGACTGCTGCAGCACCGCACGCTGGATCGCCGCCGCCTCGGGGTTCGACGTCGCCGCGAGCACGAACACGCCTTTGCCCGCGGATTCGGCGAGCCGCAGGACCGACTCGAGCGAGCCGAGCCCCTGGTAGGGGCTCACGGTGATCGCGTCGGCCTCGAGCGACGAGCCGGGCGTGAGCCAGGCCTCGCCGTACGCCTCGACGCTCGAGCCGATGTCGCCGCGCTTGACGTCCGCGATGACCTCGAGGCCGGCATCGCGGGCCTCGTGCAGCACGCGCTCGAGCGCAGCGTACCCGGCGACGCCGTGGCGCTCGTAGAACGCCACCTGCGGCTTCACGACGCCGGCCAGACCCGCGGCGGCGCCGACGACGCGCAGACCGAACTCTCGCGCACCCTCTGCAGAGTCGGGCAGTCCCCACCGGTCGAGCAATCCGGCGTGCGGGTCGATGCCGACGCACAGGCGTCCGGTCGAGGCGAAGACCGCCGCGAGCCGCTCGCCGAACGGCGTCACCGCCGTCATACGGTGACCTCGCGACGGGCCTGGTACTCCTGCAGGCTCGTGACCTCGAAGCCGTGTTCACCCGCGTCGAGCGAGGCGACGGCCGCCGAGAGCTCGGCGATGGTGGTGAAGATCGGGATGCCGGCCGCGACCGCGGATGCGCGGATCTCGTAGCCGTCGGCCCGCGCCGACCGGCCGCTCGGCGTGTTGACCACCACGTGCACGTCGCCCTGGTGGATGAGCTCGACGATGCTCGTCGCCTCGGGCGTCGGCTTGTCGTGGTACTTCAGCACGAGACCGGCCTCGATGCCGTTGCGGCGCAGTACTTCGGCCGTGCCCTCGGTCGCCGTGATCCGGAACCCGAGCTGCTGCAGGCGGAGCACCGGCAGGATCGCGGCTCGCTTGTCGCGGTCGGACACCGACACGAAGACCGTGCCCGTCGCCGGCATGCCGCCGTACGCGGCGAGCTGGCTCTTCGCGAACGCGGTCGGGAAGTCCTTGTCGATGCCCATGACCTCACCGGTCGAGCGCATCTCGGGCCCGAGCACCGAGTCGACCATGGTGCCCTCGCGCGTGCGGAACCGGTTGAACGGCAGCACGGCCTCCTTCACCGCGACCGGCGCGTCGAGCGGCACGCGCGAACCGTCCTGCTCGGGCAGCATGCCCTCCGCGATGAGCTCCTGCACCGATGCGCCGACCATGATGCGGCTCGCGGCCTTCGCGAGCGGGATGCCGAGCGCTTTCGACACGAACGGCACGGTCCGGCTCGCGCGCGGATTCGCCTCGAGCACATAGAGCACGCCTGCGCCGATCGCGAACTGCACGTTCAGCAGGCCGCGCACGCCGATGCCCTCGGCGATCAGGCGCGTCGCGTCGCGGACCCGGTCGACCTCGGCACGGCCGAGCGTCACCGGCGGCAGCGTGCAGCTGGAGTCGCCCGAGTGCACCCCCGCCTCCTCGATGTGCTCCATCACGCCGCCGACGTACAGGTCGGTGCCGTCGTAGAGGGCGTCGACGTCGATCTCGATCGCGTCGTCGAGGAAGCGGTCGACGAGCAGCGGATGCGTCGGGCCCACGATGCCCTGACCCTCGATGCGCGTGAAGTAGTCGGTGAGGTTCGCGGTGTCGAACACGATCTCCATGCCGCGGCCGCCGAGCACGAAGCTCGGGCGGACGAGCACCGGATAGCCGATGCCCTCGGCCACCTGCACGGCGGTCGCGAGATCGGTCGCGGTGCCGTTGCGCGGCGCCAGGAGTCCGGCGTCCTCGAGGATGGCCGCGAACTGGCCGCGCTCCTCGGCCAGGTCGATGGCGTCGGGCGTCGTGCCGAGAATCGGCACGCCCGCCGCCTCGAGCCCCTTGGCGAGCCCGAGCGCCGTCTGCCCGCCGAGCTGCACGACGACGCCCACGAGCTCGCCGGACTGCGACTCGGCGTGGATGACCTCGAGCACGTCTTCGAGCGTGAGCGGTTCGAAGTAGAGGCGGTCGCTCGTGTCGTAGTCCGTCGAGACCGTCTCGGGGTTGCAGTTGATCATGATCGTCTCGAACCCTGCGTCCGAGAGCGCGAACGAGGCATGCACGCACGAGTAGTCGAACTCGACACCCTGGCCGATGCGGTTCGGTCCCGAGCCGAGGATGACGACCTTGCGCCGATCGCTCGGCGCGACCTCGGTCTCGATGTCGTAGCTCGAGTAGTGGTACGGCGTGAGCGCCGGGAACTCCCCCGCACAGGTGTCGACCGTCTTGTACACGGGCCGGATGCCGAGGATGTGCCGTACCTCACGCGCGTCGGCCTCGCTGCCGAAGCCCCGGAGCTCGGCGATCTGCGCGTCCGAGAACCCGTGGTCCTTCGCGAGCAGCAGGGTGGCGTGATCGAGCGACTCGGCCGCGGCCACCTGCTCGGCGACCTCGTTGATCAGCTGGATCTGGTCGAGGAACCACGGGTCGATCTTGGTCGCCTCGAACGCCTGCTCGATGGTCGCGCCCTTGCGCAGCGCCTGCTGCACGAGCACGATGCGGCCGTCGGTCGGCACGCGGGCGCCCTCGAGCAACTCGTCGGCGCTGCGCTCCTCCGCGCCCCAGTGGAAGGACGAGCCGCGCTTCTCGAGCGAGCGCAGGGCCTTCTGCAACGCCGTGCTGTAGTTGCGGCCGATGGCCATCGCCTCGCCGACCGACTTCATGGTGGTGGTGAGGGTCGGGTCGGCGGCCGGGAACTTCTCGAACGCGAACCGGGGCACCTTCACGACCACGTAGTCGAGCGTCGGCTCGAAGCTCGCGGGGGTCACCTTGGTGATGTCGTTCGGGATCTCGTCGAGCCGGTACCCGATGGCGAGCTTCGCGGCGATCTTCGCGATCGGGAAGCCCGTGGCCTTGGACGCGAGCGCCGACGAACGCGACACGCGCGGGTTCATCTCGATGACGATGACGCGGCCGTTCTCGGGGTCGACCGCGAACTGGATGTTGCAGCCGCCCGTGTCGACGCCCACCGCGCGGATGATGTCGATGCCGATGTCGCGGAGCTTCTGGTACTCGCGGTCGGTGAGCGTCAGCGCGGGTGCGACCGTGATCGAGTCGCCGGTGTGCACGCCGACCGGGTCGACGTTCTCGATCGAGCAGACCACGACCGTGTTGTCGGCCGTGTCGCGCATGAGCTCGAGCTCGTACTCCTTCCAGCCGAGGATGGACTCCTCGAGGAGCACCTCGGTGGTCGGCGAGTCGTGCAGGCCTGCGCCGGCGATCCGGCGCAGATCGTCCTCGTCGTAGGCGAAGCCCGAGCCGAGCCCGCCCATGGTGAACGAGGGGCGCACGACGAGCGGGTAGCCGAGGTCGTCGGCCGCCGCGAGGACCTCGTCCATGGTGTGCGCGATGTGCGAACGCGCGACGTCGGCGCCGCACTCCACGACGAGCTCCTTGAACAGCTGCCGGTCCTCGCCCTTGCGGATGGCGTCGACCTTCGCGCCGATGAGCTCGACGCCGTGCTTCTCGAGGATGCCGGCGTCGTGCAGGGCGATGGCCGCATTGAGCGCGGTCTGGCCGCCGAGCGTCGGCAGCACCGCGTCGGGCTTCTCCTTGACGATGATCGACTCGATGATCTCGGGTGTGATCGGTTCGACGTAGGTCGCGTCGGCGAAGTCGGGGTCGGTCATGATCGTGGCCGGGTTCGGGTTCACGAGGATGACGCGCACGCCCTCGGCACGCAGCACGCGGCAGGCCTGCGTGCCGGAGTAGTCGAACTCGGCCGCCTGGCCGATGACGATCGGGCCGGACCCGATGACGAGGACGGAGGTGATGTCGTCGCGCTTGGGCATCAGGCGTTGGACTCCTTGTTGGCGACCACGAGGTCGCGGAAACGATCGAAGAGGTAGTTGGCGTCGTGCGGACCGGCCGCCGACTCGGGGTGGTACTGCACGCTGAACGCCGGGATGTCGAGGCAGTTGAGGCCCTCGACGACGTCGTCGTTCAGGTCGACGTGGCTCACTTCGACGCGGCCGAAGCCCTCGCTCGACTCGGTGATCTCGCCGATCGGTGCGTCGACCGCGAAGCCGTGGTTGTGCGAGGTGATCTCGACACGGCCGGTGGCCCTGTCGAGCACGGGCTGGTTGATGCCCCGGTGACCGAACGGCAGCTTGTAGGTGTCGAAGCCGAGCGCACGGCCGAGCAGCTGGTTGCCGAAGCAGATGCCGAAGTAGGGCCGGCCGTCGCGCAGTGAGTCGCGGAGCAGCTCGACGTGCCGGTCGGACGCGCTCGGGTCGCCCGGCCCGTTCGAGAAGAACAGCGCGTCGGGCGCCAGGTCGCGGATCTCGTCGATCGACACGGTCTGCGGCACCACGTGCACGTCGAAGCCGCGGGCCGCGAGGTACTTCAGGGTAGACGTCTTGACGCCCAGGTCGAGCACCGCGACCGAGCCGACCCGCTCGCCCTCGGCGGGGAGCGTGTACCGCTCGACGGTCGAGACGGTGCCCGACAGGTTCTGGCCGGCCATCTCGGCGCCGCTGCGCACGAGATCGAGCTGCTCGCCCGCGCTCAGGAGCGCGTCGTCGCCGGAGAACACGCCGGCGCGCATGGCGCCGGCCGAGCGGATGTGCCGCGTCACGGCCCGCGTGTCGATGCCGGAGATGCCGACGACGCCTGCCTCCACGAGGTCGTCGTCGAGACGGCGCTGGGAGCGGAAGTTGGACACGACCCGGGCGGGGTCGCGCACGATGAACCCGGCCACCCAGATGCGGGCGGACTCGGTGTCCTCGTCGTTCATACCGGTGTTGCCGATGTGCGGCGCGGTCATGAGGACGATCTGCCCCGCGTACGAGGGGTCGGTGAGCGTCTCCTGGTACCCGGTCATGCCGGTCGCGAAGACGGCCTCGCCGAGCGTGCGCCCACGCGCGCCGTAGGCGCGCCCCTCGTATCGCGTCCCGTCTTCGAGGACGAGCACCGCGGGATCGCTCGTCAGCGGGGTCGGCTCAGTCATTCGTGTCTCGTTCTTTCGCTTCGGGCCGCGGGACGGATGCCACCGCGGCGAGATCGGAGACGGCCGCGATGAGGCGGGCCGCGTCGCCCGGATACCGGGCTCTGAAGTAGCTGTCGACCTGGACCGGCGGCGGTGCCGCGGTCGCGGCGGCTGCGGATGCCCCGGCAGCACCGGATGCCTCGACCGCACCCGATGCCTCGGGGCGCCAGGTGATGGCGACGAGTCCCTCGGGCTCGACCCCGCGATCGATCGCGTAGGTCGCCGTGCCCGCACCGGCCAGCGCCGCCGAGGGGATGAAGCTCGGCTGCTCCCCCACGATCCGGAGCAGGACGCCCTCCGCATGGACCTCGACGTGCGCGGCACCGCGGAAGGCCAGCCCGGCCAGCGCGAGGCGCTCGAGCGGGCTGCCGACGGGCGTCGTCGCGACGTAGAGCGCCTCGATGTCGAGCTCGGCCGTGCCGAGCCCCGCGGGCACCGCGTACGTCCCGTAGGCGGCGTCGCGTCGCGCGCGCCGACGCCATGAGCGCCACATCAGCGCGGCGGCCGCGCCGATCACGAGGGCGGCGACGAGGCCGCCGACCAGCTCAGCCATGCGCGACCCCGGCGGCCTGAGCCGCGAGCTCGGCGATCTCGGCGGCCGGCCGCACCGCGCCGTCGAGCATGGTCGGGTAGCCGGCGTGCACGGTCGCGACGACCCGGCCGGGGAGCTGCATGCCGAGGTACGGCGAGTTGCCGCTTCGTCCCGCCAGCCGGGCGGTGTCGAACATGGCCGACGCGGCGGGGTCGTAGAGCGTGAGCTCGGCCGGCGCCCCCGCCGCGAGCGCGGCGCCCTGGCCGCCGAGCCGGCCGATGCGCGCGGGCGCCTCTGACATGACGCGGGCGACGCCCGCCCAGTCGAGGAGACCGGTCTCGACCATCGCCTGATGCACGACCGAGAGCGCGGACTCGAGCCCGACCATGCCGTTCGCGGCGGCGTCCCACTCGCTCTCCTTCGCCTCGACCGGGTGCGGGGCGTGATCGGTCGCGACGATGTCGATCGTGCCGTCGGCGAGCGCCGCGCGCAGCGCCTCGACGTCCTCCGATCGGCGGAGCGGCGGATTCACCTTGTACCGGGCGTCGTAGGTCGCCACGAGGTCTTCGGTGAGCAGCAGGTGGTGCGGCGTGACCTCGGCGGTCACGGGGATACCGCGGGCCTTGGCCCAGCGGATGACCTCGACCGAGCCGGCGGTCGAGACGTGGCAGACGTGCAGCCTGGAGCCCACGTGCTCGGCGAGCAGCACGTCGCGCGCGATGATCGACTCCTCGGCGACCGCGGGCCAGCCGGTGAGGCCGAGTTCGGCGGAGCGCGCGCCCTCGTTCATCTGCGCCCCCACGGTGAGCCTCGGCTCCTGGGCGTGCTGCGCGATGACGCCGTCGAACGCCTTGACGTACTCGAGGGCCCGGCGCATGAGCACCGGGTCGGCGACGCAGATGCCGTCGTCGGAGAAGACGCGCACGTTCGCCCGCGAGGTGGCCATAGCGCCGAGCTCGGCGAGGCGCTCGCCCGCGAGGCCCACTGTGACGGCGCCGATCGGCTGCACCGTCGCGTAGCCCGCGGCCCGGCCGAGGCTCGCGACCTGCTCGACGACGCCCGCCGTGTCGGCCACGGGGAACGTGTTCGCCATCGGGAAGACCGCCGTGTACCCGCCGGCGGCGGCGGCCTGGGTGCCCGTGAGCACGGTCTCGCTCTGCTCGTACCCCGGCTCGCGGAGGTGCGTGTGCAGGTCGACGAGGCCGGGCAGTGCGAGCAGGCCGTCGGCGTCGATGACGGTGGCGCCCGAGGCATCCGTCACCTGACCGACCTCGAGGATCTCACCTCCGGCGATCAGCAGGTCGGCGCGCTCGCCACCCGGCAACGTCGCGCCGCGGACCAGGATGCGCCCGCTCATGCGTCGCTCCGTTCGCCGGACAGCAGCATGTACAGGGCAGCCATTCTCACTGAAACTCCGTTCGCAACCTGCTCGCGCACCGTGGACTGCGGGGAGTCGGCGGCGCGGGCGGCGATCTCGAGCCCACGGTTCATCGGGCCCGGATGCATCACCATCGTAGTCGTGGGCAGCCGGTCGAACCGGGCGTCGTCGAGCCCCCAGGTCCTCGCATACTCTCGGCTGTTCGGGAAGAACGCGTCGTGCATGCGCTCGGCCTGCACCCGCAGCATCATGACCACGTCGGGCGCGTCGGCGAGCGCCGCGTCGAGGTCGTAGCCGACCCGGGCCGGCCATGAGCCGGTCTCGACCGGCAGCAGGGTCGGCGGGGCGACGAGCTGCACGTCCGCGCCGAGCGTCTCGAGCAGCCACACGTTCGAGCGCGCCACGCGCGAGTGGAGGATGTCGCCGACGATGACGACACCCACGCCGTCGAGCCCTCGCCCGCGGGAAGCGGCGCCGTGGAGCCGGCGCCGCATGGTGAACGCGTCGAGCAGCGCCTGCGTGGGGTGCTCGTGCGTGCCGTCGCCGGCGTTCACGACGCCCGCGTCGATCCATCCGCTCGTGGCGAGCACCTGTGGCGCTCCCGAGGCGTGATGCCTGATGACGACGCCGTCGGCACCCATCGCCTGGAGGGTCTGTGCGGTGTCTTTGAGGGATTCGCCCTTCGAGACGCTCGACCCCTTGGCGCTGAAGGTGATGACGTCGGCCGAGAGCCGCTTCGCGGCGGCCTCGAACGAGATGCGCGTGCGCGTGGAGTCCTCGAAGAACAGGTTGACGACGGTCTTGCCCCGGAGCGTCGGGAGCTTCTTCACCTCGCGCTCCTGCACGGCCGCCATGTCTTCGGCGATGTCGAGCAGCGCGATCGCCCGCTCGCGCGGAAGGCCCTTCGTGCCGAGCAGATGCCTCATACGTCGCCCCCCTCGATCGTCACGGCGTCCTCGCCGTCGGACTCGACGAGCCGGACGTTCACGCGCTCCTGCTTGGAACTCGGCAGGTTCTTGCCGACGAAGTCGGCGCGGATCGGGAACTCGCGGTGCCCGCGGTCGACGAGCACCGCGAGCCGGACGGCTTTCGCGCGTCCGAGGTCGCTGAGCGCGTCGAACGCGGCGCGGATCGTGCGGCCCGAGTACAGCACGTCGTCGACGAGCACGACGGTCTTGCCGTCGATGCCGCCGGCCGGGAGCCGGGTGGGCGACGGCGTGCGCGTGCGGGTGCGGCCCAGGTCGTCGCGGTACATCGTGACGTCGAGCGCGCCAGCGAGATCCGCCGGGGCATCGGGCTCGATGCGCGAGATGGTGTCCGCGATCCGGCGGGCGAGGAACACGCCCCTGGTCGGGATGCCGAGGATGACGAGATCGGCCGCTCCGCGGTTGGACTCGAGGATCTCGTGCGAGATGCGGGTCAACGCCCGCGAGACGTCAGCGTGAGTGAGCACGGCACGTGCCATCCACCGACTCCCTTCTCCGCCTCACAGGACGGCCTTAAAGGTTGCCAAACTCCCCCGAGCCTACCAGCGTGACCGCCCCGCCTCATTCCTTGCTCAGGAATCACGACGGCCCCGTCGGCGTGTCGGTGGGCGACACGCCGGCGGGGCCGGTGATCTTCCTGAGTTGCGAGGTGAGGAACAGCGCTTCGGGCGGGCGGATGCCTCGGGCGGGCGGATGCCTCGGGGGGCGGGTGTCTCAGGCGCGGCGTCCGATCGGGCGGCGCAGCGCGCCGGCCGCGACGACCATCGCGGCCGCGACGAGGATGACGTCCTTCAGGATGTACTGGGCCGTCAGGCTCGGCCCGGCGGTCGTGAGCAGCTCGCCCGCGAAGAACACGAGCGGCGAGAAGATCCCGACGAAGGTCGCCGCGAGGGCGAGCAGACCGACGCGGAACAGCACGCCCGTGACGAGCGTGAGTCCGACGAAGACCTCGAGGCCCGCGGTGAGCGCCATAGCGGCGTAGCCGTCGATCAGGCCGAACGAGAGCGCATTCCAGGTCCGGGTGACGAGCGCCTCGACCGGGCTGACGCCCGGGAAGAATTTCAGGGCGCCGAACACGAGGAACACGAGGCCGAGCGAGATCCGCAGCGCGGGCACGCCGGCTCGGGCCAGGAACCGCTGGACGACGGCCTGCGCCGCGTTCGCCCGGTCGAGGACGGTGTCGAGTCCGGCCGCGGTGGAGGCGCGTCCGGTGCCGAGAGTGGTGGTGGACATGAGGGTGCTCCTTCGAGAGCTTCGGGTGAGTCGCAGCCGGATGCGGCAGCACACTCATCCCATCGCTCGGACACCCCGCGGTCGCCCGGAACACCGCTGATCTCCACTCGGGGATATCCCCGAACGGAAACCGGGACCTGCGTCCCGGTGGCGTCCCGGCGACGTCCCGGCGGGTCAGCCCTTCGAGTGGGAGACCGCGGCGAGCAGGCCGTTCACGAAGCCCGCCGAGTCATCCGTCGACAGCACCGTGGCCGCCTCGACGGCCTCGCTGATCGCGACCGCGTCGGGGACCTCGTCGTTGTGCAGGATCTCCCACACGCCGATGCGCAGGAGCGCGCGGTCGACCGCGGGCATGCGCTCGAGCGTCCACCCGCGCGAGTGCGTCTCGATCAGCTCGTCGATCTCGTCGCGGTGGTCGACGATGCCGTCGACGATCTCGCGCGCGTACAGCCACGACGCCTGACGCTCGGGCTCGTTCACCGCGCGCTCGGCCTCGGTCGCGAGCATCTGCTCGACCGGCACCTGACGCATGTCGGCGGAGTACAGCAGGTCGAGGGCGCGCTTGCGCGCCTTCGTGCGGGCACTCACTAGTCGTTCACACGCCCGAGGTAATCGCCCGTCCGGGTGTCGACCTTGACCTTCGTTCCGGTCTCGAGGAACAGCGGCACCTGGATCTCGTAGCCGGTCTGGACGGTCGCGGGCTTGGTGCCGCCGGTCGAGCGGTCGCCCTGGAGGCCCGGCTCGGTGTAGGTGATCTCGAGCACGACCGACGCGGGGAGCTCCACGTAGAGGGGGTTGCCGTTGTTCAGCGCGATCGTGACGGGCTGGTTCTCGAGCATGAAGTTCGCGGCGTCGCCGACGGTCGCGGCGGGCACCGTGAGCTGGTCGTAGTCGGTCTGGTCCATGAACACGAAGCCGTCGCCGTCGTTGTACAGGTAGGTGAAGTCGCGACGGTCGACGTTCTCGATGTCGACCTTGGCGCCCGCGTTGTAGGTCTTGTCGACGACCTTGCCGGTGAGGACGTTCTTCATCTTGGTGCGCACGAACGCGCCGCCCTTGCCCGGCTTGACGTGCTGGAACTCGATGACGCTCCAGAGCTGGCCGTCGATGTTCAGGACGACGCCGTTCTTGATGTCTGCGGTCGATGCCATGGGAAAACTGATCCGATCGGTTGGAGGAAGTCGAAGGCTCGGTGGCCGGCGGAGCTGGTCGGTCGGCGGCGATACGCGCGCGTGCGACTGATCGAGTGTAGTCGACTCAGCCGCGCGCCCGCAGAAGCCAGTCGATCGCGAGCCGGTACGACTCGGCGCCGAACCCGGCGATCACACCCGAGGCGACGCCCGAGATGACGCTCGTGTGCCGGAACGTCTCACGGCTGTGCGGATTGCTCAGGTGGACCTCGACGAGCGGGATGCCGGCCTGCTTGAGCAGCGCCGCCGCATCGCGCAACCCGTAGCTGTAGTGCGTGAACGCGGCCGGGTTCAGCACGACGGGCAGCTCGCGGTCGACCGCCTCGTGCAGCCAGCCGATGAGCTCGCCCTCGTCGTCGGTCTGCCGCAGCTCGATCTCGACTTCGTCGGGCACGGATGCCTCGAGCTGCGCTCCGATGTCCGCGAGCGTGTCACTGCCGTAGACCTCGGGCTCGCGCGAGCCCAGCCGGCCGAGGTTCGGGCCGTTCAGGACGAGGATCGTGGTGGTCACTCCGGAAGCCTATCGGCGAGGCATCCGGTCACGAGCGTCGCGTGCCTCGGCGCCGCGCTCAGGACGCGATCTCCTGGTACGCGGCGAACAGCAGGGACTGGTCGGGCGCCTGCATGGCCGTCGGCTTCGCGAGGTCGTCGAGCACGATGAATCTCAGCTGGCCGCCGCGCGCCTTCTTGTCGCGCTGCATGGTCGCGAGCAACGTGTTCCAGCGACCGGCCGGGTAGCTCGTGGGCAGGCTCAGCAGGTCGAGGACGTGCCGGTGCCGGTCGGCGACCTCGTCGGAGAGCCGGCCGCTCAGCCGGCCGAGCTCCGCGGCGAACATCATGCCGACCGCGATCGCCGCACCGTGCCGCCACTGGTAGCGCTCGGCGTGCTCGACCGCGTGCCCCAGCGTGTGACCGTAGTTCAGGATCTCCCGGATGCCGGCCTCGCGGAAGTCCTCGCTGACCACGTCGGCCTTCATCTGGATGGCGAGCTCGACGACCCGGCGGAACTGGGGCGTCGTCGGGTCGGTCGCGGCCTCGGGATCGGCCTCGATCACGTTGAGGATCTCGGGGTACCGGATGAACCCGGCCTTCACGATCTCGGCGAAGCCCGCCAGGATCTCGTTCTTCGGCAACGTGTCGAGCAGCTCGAGATCGCACAGCACCGCCGCGGGCGCGTGGAAGGCGCCGACGAGGTTCTTGCCCTCGTTCGTGTTGATGCCGGTCTTGCCGCCGATCGCGGCATCGACCATGCCGAGCACGGACGTGGGCACGAGCACGAACCGGACCCCTCGCAGCCAGGTGGCCGCGACGAAGCCGGCCACGTCGGTCGCCGCGCCGCCGCCGATCCCCACGATCGCGTCGCTCCGCGTGAAGTCGGCCTGTCCGAGGATCTGCCAGCAGAACGCCGCGACCTCGACGCGCTTGCCAGCCTCGGCGTCGGGGATCTCGGCGAGCAGCACCTCGAACCGATCGCTGAGCTCCTCGCGGATCGCCGCGGCGCGCGCCCCAAGGGTGGAGGGGTGCACCACCAGCACCTTGCGCACGGCGGGTCCGAGCGCGTCGCCGAGCTCGCCGACCACGCCGCGGCCGACCACGACGTCGTACCCCTCGTCGCCGCCGACCCTGATCACGGTGCGGTCTTCGGTCGTCATTCCAGCTCTCCCAGGCGTCCGGTGACGTCGGCGACGATCCGCGCGACCGGACGGCGCGAGGTGTCGATGTCGAGATCGGCCAATGCCTCGTAGATCGGGAGGCGCTCGGCGAGGATGCGCTCCCAGCGCTCGAGACCGCCCTCGGCGAGGAGCGGGCGGGCCCCGCCCGCGAGCCGCGGTTCGACCGCTGCGGCGTCGACCCTGAGCAGCACGACCGAGAGCGGCTCGAGGTCGGCCTGGGTCTCAGGGTGCAGCACCGCTCCCCCGCCGAGCGCCACGACCGCGGGCTCGCGCAGCGCCTCGGCGACGACCTCCCGCTCGATGACGCGGAAGTAGTCCTCGCCCTCGCGCGCGAAGATGTCGGCGATCGGCCCGTAGCGTGCGACGATGCGCTGGTCGGTGTCGATGAACGGCGCACCGAGCACCGTGGCGAGACGCCCGCCGATGCGCGACTTGCCGGCGCCCATCGGGCCGATGAGCACGACCGGGAGCGCGACGGCGGCCGCGTCAGCCACGATCGGAGACGGCGCCCGCGGTCGCGAGCGCATCGGGGATGGCCGCGAGGTACCCCTGCAGGTTCCGAGCGGTCTCGCCGACCGAGTCGCCGCCGAACTTCTCGAGTACCGCGTTCGCGAGCGTGAGCGCGACCATCGCCTCGGCGACGACGCCCGCCGCGGGCACGGCACAGACGTCTGAACGCTGATGGTGGGCCGGCGCCGGCTCCCCCGTCGCCACGTCGACCGTGGGCAGGGCGCGCGGGACCGTGGCGATGGGCTTCATGCCGGCGCGAACGCGCAGGAGGTCGCCGGTCGACATGCCGCCTTCGGTGCCGCCGGAACGGTTGCCGTCACGGACGATGCGATCGCCCTCGAGGTGCAGCGGGTCGTGCGCCTCGGATCCGCGCCGGGTCGTCGTGAGGAAGCCGTCGCCGACCTCCACGCCCTTGATCGCCTGGATGCCCATGAGCGCCGCCGCCAGCTGCGCATCGAGCCGGCGGTCCCAGTGCACGTAGGACCCGAGCCCCGGCGGAACCCCGTACGCGAGGACCTCGACGACGCCGCCGAGGGTCTCGCCCTCCTTGTGCGCGGCATCGACCTCGGCGACCATCGCCGCGCTCGTCGCCTCGTCGAAGCAGCGCAGCGGGTCGGCGTCGAGCCGGTCGACGTCGTCGGGGTGCGGCAACGGCGCGTCCTCGGGGACGCGCACCGGCCCGATCGCGAGCGTGTGCGACACGAGGCGGATGCCGAGTTCGGCGAGGAACGCGCGCGCGACGGCGCCGAGCGCGACGCGGGCCGCGGTCTCTCTCGCGCTCGCGCGCTCGAGCACCGGGCGCGCCTCGTCGAAGTCGTACTTCTGCATGCCGACGAGGTCGGCGTGGCCCGGGCGGGGGCGGGTCAGCGGTGCGCCGCGCCCGCGGCCGAGCTTCGACGGGTCGACGGGCTCCGCGCTCATGACCTCCTGCCACTTCGGCCACTCGCTGTTGCCGATGCGCAGCGCGACAGGGCTGCCGAGCGTGCGCCCGTGCACGACACCGCCCGAGATCGCGAGCTCGTCCTGTTCGAACTTCATACGCGCACCCCGGCCGTAGCCGAGCTTCCGGCGCGCGAGATCGGCGCGGATCTGGTCGAGCGAGACGGGGGTGCCGGCGGGAAGACCCTCGAGGATCGCCACGAGCTCAGGGCCGTGCGATTCTCCGGCGGTGAGCCAACGGAGCATGTCCCTCATCCTCCCACAGGCGCTCAGCCCAGGGCGTCGCGCATGGCGGCGAGGACGTCGTCCTCTCCGGGAAGCTCCGCCGTCGGGTCGCCCGCGACGAAGATGCGCACCTGGAGGAGCGCCTGGTGCAGCAGCATCCCGAGACCATGGATGACGCGGCCGTCGGCGGCCAGCCAGCTCGCGGCCAGTCGACTCGGCCAGGGGTCGTAGGCCACGTCGAAGAGCGCCGCCTCGGTGCGCAGGGCGACGGATGCCTCGTGCGGGAGCTCGGTTCCGCCGGGCACCGTGCTCACGACGAGGTCGGCGCCGGGCGCGCGGCCGAGTGTGTCGAGCGTCTCGACGCGCACGTCGACGCCCAGGCGTTCGCCCAGCGCGCGAAGCGTCGTCGCCCGCGAGGGTGTGCGCGCGAAGACCGAGACATGCCTGGCTCCCAGCTCCTGCATGGCCACGAGCGCGGACGCCGCGGTCGCGCCGGCACCGACGATGACGCCACGGGTGACCCCGGAGCATCCGCCCTCGCGCACTGCACGGACCAGGCCGCCGACGTCCGTGTTGAACCCGAGCCGGCGCCCGTCGTCGGCGAGCAACAGGGTGTTGACCGCTCCGGTCAGCTGTCCGACGCGATCGACCTCGTCGGTCAGCGGCAGCACGTCCTGCTTCAGCGGCATCGTGAGCGAGAGACCGCGCCAGCTCGCATCGAGGCCGCCAAGGAATCCGGGCAGGGCGGGGCCGTCGACCTCGACCGCGTCGTACGACCAGTCGAGCCCGAGCCGCCGGTAGGCCGCTCGGTGCAACGCCGGGCTCTTGGAGTGCGAGATCGGGCTGCCGAGTACGGCGAGCCGGCGATCAGCCATCGCCACGCTCCTGGAGCCACCGGTAGAACTGCTGCGCCGCCGCCTCGTGCTCGGCGTAGGTCGTCGAGAAGACCGTCTCGCCCGTGTCGGGGTTCACCGTGACGAAATAGAACCACGGACCGTCCTCGGGGTTCAGCGCGGCCTGGATGGCCGCGACGCCCGGGTTGCCGATCGGACCCGGCGGCAGACCGGTATGCGCATACGTGTTGTACGGGTTGCCGGCGTCGGCCCGCTCCGCGTCGGACGTGGTCACGTCGGAGTGGTCGGCGATGCCGTAGTGCACGGTCGAGTCGAACTGCAGCGGCATGCCGTCGTCGAGCCGGTTCTGGATGACCCGCGAGACCTTGCCGAAGTCCTGCGGGAGGGCCTCGCGTTCGATCAGCGCGGCGATCGTCGCGACCCGGTACCGGTCCTCCGGTGCGACGCCGGCCTCGTCGAAGGAGCGCAGGCTGAGATCGACCATCTGCTGCAGCACCTGCTGGGCCGTGACGCCGGGATCGAACGTGTACGTGTCGGGGAACAGGAACCCTTCGAGCGTGGTCGCCTCGGGGGGCAGCCCGAGCGCCTGCGGGTTCGCCGCAACCGCCTGGAGCTCCTCCATCGGGATCTCGAGCACGGCCGAGACCTCGGCGAGCACGTCGTCGGCCCACATGCCCTCACGGATCAGGATGGTGTTCTCGAGCCGGTTGGATTGGTCGGTGAGTCCGGCGAGGGCGGCCTCGGCGCTCATCTGCTGAGCAAGCCGGAAGACGCCCGGATAGAACGTCACCGCGGTGGGCGCGTCGTCGATCGCTTCGAGGAACGCCGCCTCTGACGCGACGATGTCCTGCTCGACGAGGCGCGTGCCGATGCTCGACCCGCTGTCGCCCTCCTCGACCTGGAACAACACCTCACCGGTGCCCTGGCCGGAGTAGTTCTCGGCGGGCGTGAATCGATCGATGAGCGCCGTGATCGGCCCCTGCAAGACGAAGAACGCGCCGACCGCGAGCGCGAGCACCACGACCAGCCCGATGAGACACCCGAGCGCGCCGCGGCGCCGGCGTGGCGGCTCGGCGGCGTCGTGCGGGTGGCTCGCCGCGGCTCGGCGCTCGGCACGACTCGGGCGACGGCCGGAGGGCGGCTCGTCGTCGAAGTCGATGAGATCTGCGAGCCCGGTGCGGGTCGCCGTGTGCATACGCTCGGCGGGCTCGCCCGACTCGTGGGACGCGGCGGCGACCTCGGTTCGGACCCCGACCGACGACGCCGCAGCGCCACTCGCGGCGGCGCCCGGCTGCTCGACGTCGGCCTCGACGATGAGCCGGATGGCCTCGGCCTCGGCGAACTCGCGCTGCTCGACCTCGCGTAGCTCGCGGCGCGTCAGCGGGCGGTCCGACGCCGACGCGTCGGAGGAAGGCCTGGCGGGCTCAGCCGAAGCGGCGTGCGCCGGCTCGGGTCGTGCCGGTTGCGTGGGGCGTGGCTGCGCGGGGCCCGGTTGCGCGGGGCCCGGTTGCGCCGGGCCCGGTTGCGCGGGGCCGGGTTGCGCGGGGCCCGGTTGCGCCGGCGACCGGCGCGATGCCGGACGCGGCGGAAGCTCGCCGCGCAGGAGCGCGTGCCACTCGTCGCCGTCGCCGTCGTCGTGAGGATCGCGTGGCGCAGGGGGGAGCTGGGTCACGGGGGAACTGGCCCTTCGTCGCTGGAAAGCACCCGGCCGGGTGCGCTGCCCGACGCCCGCTCGGCATCGATTGCATGCTGAAGAATGATAACCGCGGCCGCCTGATCGATCACCGGACGCTGCTGGCGAGCCTTCTTTCCGGTCGCACGCAGGTGCTGCTGTGCGGTGACCGTCGACAGCCGTTCGTCGACGAGCCGCACCGGGCGGTCCTCGCCCACCGCGATCGCGAGCCGCGCCGCGAATGCGATGGCGTCCTCGGTCGATGCGGTGACCGCACCGGACAGCGACAACGGGTTGCCGACCACGAGCTCGACCGCGCCGTGCTCGTCGGCGAGCTCGACGATCCGCCGGACGTCGTCATCACCGTCGGCGCTCCGCGCCACGGTCTCCACCGGGACCGCGAGCACCGCGGCCGAGTCGCTGCGGGCGACGCCCACCCGCGCCCGCCCGACGTCGATGCCCAGCCGCACCCCTGGCCGCATGGCTACCGCCCGAACTCCGCTCGGACCGCTTCGAGCGCGGCGGGGATCGCGGACACGTCGTTGCCACCGCCCTGCGCGAGGTCGGGCTTTCCGCCGCCGCCGCCGCCGAGCGTCTTCGCCATCGCCTTGGCCAGTGCGCCGGCGTTCGCACCGGCATCGCGGGCGGCGGGCGAGGTCGCGACGATCGCCACGGGCTTACCGCCGACCTCGGCCGCGAGGGCGACCACGGACGCCGCGTCGCCGAGCCGGCCGCGTACCGCGGTCGCGAGCGACCGCAGCTCGTCGCCGGAGCCGAGGGTGCCCACCGACTCGGCGACGAGCAGCACGTCGCCGACACGCACCGCCCGGTCGGCGAGAGCCGGCACGCGATCGTTCAGGGCCTTGGCCTCGAACGCCTGGATCTTCCGCTCCGCGGACTTGAGGCTGCCCACGAGCTCGGACACGCGGTCGACCAGCTGATCGGGGCGGGTCTTCAGGCTCTGGGTCAGTTCGGTGACCAGTGCGCGCTCCGCGGCGAACTGCCGGAACGCCTCCGCGCCGACGAGCGACTCGACGCGTCGGTTCGAGGCGCCGACCGAGGACTCCCCGACGATATTGATCAGGCCGACCTCGGCGCTCGTGGAGACGTGCGTGCCCGCGCAGAGCTCCCGCGACCAGGGTCCGCCGATGTCGACCACGCGCACGACGTCGCCGTACTTCTCGCCGAAGAGCGCCATGGCCCCGAGGGACTTGGCCTCATCGAGCGGCATCTCGCGCGTCACGACCTGGAGGTTCGACCGGATGGCGTTGTTCGAGACCTCCTCGATCTCGCTCCGCGTCTCGGGCGAGATCGACTGGTTCCAGCCGTAGTCGAGCCGCAGGTAGCCGGCCTTGTTGAACGAACCGGACTGGTGCGCCGAGGGCCCGAGCACCTCCCGGAGCGCCGCGTGCACGAGGTGCGTGCCCGAGTGCGCCTGCGTCGCACCACGGCGGTAGTCCTCGTCGACGAGCGACGTGGCGGGGACCCCGACGCCCACCTCGCCGCGGGTGACCTTGACCGTGTGGCTGATGAGGCCCTTCACGGGCTTCTGCACGTCGAGCACCTCGAGCTCGAATCCGTCGCCCACGATCCGGCCGCGGTCGGGGGCCTGGCCGCCCGACTCGGCGTACAGCGAGGTCTCGGCGAGGATGATCTCGGCGGTCTGCCCCGCGGTCGCGAGCTGCGCAGGACGACCGTCGACGAGGATGCCGAGCACCGTCGACTCGGTCGCCAGGTCGGTGTACCCGCGGAAGATCGTCTCGCCCAGCGCCCGGAACTCGCCGTACACCGAGAGGTCCGCGAGCACCTTCTTCTTCGACTTGGCGTCGGCCTTCGCGCGCGTGCGCTGTTCGGTCATGAGCGCGTCGAACGCCGGCCGGTCCACGGAGAGGCCGGCCTCCTCGGCGATCTCGAGCGTGAGCTCGATCGGGAACCCGTACGTGTCGTGCAGGAGGAACGCGGTGTCACCCGGGAGCGCGCCGCCGGCGTGCTTGGTCTGCTCGACGGCGACGTCGAGGATCTCGGTGCCGGCCTCGAGGGTCCGCAGGAAGATCGCCTCCTCACCGAGCGCGAGCCGCTCGATGTGGGCGTAGTCGCGCTCGACCTCGGGGTACGCGGCCTTCATGGCGTCGCGGGACGCTGCGAACAGCTCGCGGAACGACGGCCCCTCGACCCCGAGCAGGCGCATCGCGCGGATCGACCGGCGGAGCAGGCGACGCAGGATATAGCCGCGACCCTCGTTCGACGGGGTCACGCCGTCGCTCATGAGCATCAGCGAAGACCGAACATGGTCGGCGATGACGCGCATGCGCACGTCGTCTTCGTGGTCGGCGCCGTACCGGCGGCCCGAGATCTCGGCGGCGGCGTCGAGCACGGGCCGCACCTGGTCGATCTCGTACATGTTGTCGACGCCCTGCTTGATGAACGCGACGCGCTCGAGCCCCATACCGGTGTCGATGTTCTTCTTCGGCAGTTCCTTGACGATCCGGAAGTCGGTCTTGGACTTCACGTCGTCGATCAGGTACTGCATGAAGACCAGGTTCCAGATCTCCACGTAGCGGTCGTCATCGGTCGCGGGACCGCCGTCGGCGCCGTACTCGGGGCCGCGGTCGAAGAAGATCTCCGAGCAGGGGCCCGCGGGGCCGGGCTGGCCCGTGTGCCAGTAGTTCGTGTCCTTGCCGAGCCGCTGGATGCGCTCGGGCGGCAGGCCCGCGACCCGTTCCCAGATCTGGATGGCCTCGTCGTCGTCCTCGTAGACGGTGACCCACAGCGCCTCCGGGTCGAACCCGTAGCCTCCGTCGGCCTCGGGGGTCGTCAGCAGCTCCCACGCGAACGAGATCGCACCCTCTTTGAAGTAGTCGCCGAAGGAGAAGTTGCCGTTCATCTGGAAGAACGTGCCGTGGCGGGGGGTCTTGCCGACCTCTTCGATGTCGTTCGTCCTGATGCACTTCTGCACGCTCGTCGCCCGCGGGTACGGCGCAGGGACGACCCCCGTGAGATACGGCACGAAGGGCACCATGCCGGCGACGGTGAAGAGGAGCGTCGGGTCGTCGGACACGAGCGAGGCCGAGGGCACGACCGTGTGGCCGCGCGCCGCGAAGAAGTCCAGCCAGCGCTGGCGGATGTCGGCAGTCTGCATGGTTCCGTATCTGTCGGGATCGGTCGGATCGGCCGGTGGGCGGACCCTGGTGCGGGCGGCTCGCCCGTCAGTCGGCGGTGGGCGCGCCGGTCGCGCGCAGCTCGGCGTCGCGTTCGTGATAGCCCTCGGCGATCGCCTGACCGAACGCCCTGGCCTTGGCGTTCACGCCGGCGAAGAACTCGCGGCCGGGTTCGGTCTTGTTGAACTGATGCGCCGCGACGAACCCCGCCGCCACGCCCGCGGCGAACCACAGCATGTTCTTCACGAGAATGCTCCCTGATCGTCTGCGCCGGCGCCGGGCGCCGACGGCTCCGGGCGGTGCCGGAGGGTCTGAGCACCCAGTCTAGTGGCGACGGATGCCACGGCAGCCGCGGCGGCCGGGTGCACCCGGCGCCCGGCAGGGCACGTCGTGGAACGCGAAACGGGGGCCGCGGGAAACCCGCGACCCCCGTCCTCGACGTGAGACGTCAGCGAGCGGCGTAGTACTCGACGACCAGCTGCACGTCACAGGTGACGGGAACCTCGGCGCGCTTCGGACGACGCACGAGCGTGGCCTGGAGCTTGTCGAGCTCGACCTCGAGGTAGCCCGGGGTCTTGGGCAGCACGTCGACGTGACCGCCGGCCGCGGCGACCTGGAAGGGCTCGGTGCCCTCGGAACGCTGCTTGACACCGATGACCTGGCCGGGCTTGACGCGGAACGAGGGGCGGTCGACGAGACGGCCGTCGACGGTGATGTGGCGGTGCACCACGAACTGGCGGGCCTGCGTGATCGTACGGGCGAAGCCGGCGCGGAGCACGAGCGCGTCGAGACGCATCTCGAGCAGCTCGACGAGGTTCTCACCGGTCAGGCCGTCGGTGCGACGGGCCTCGTTGAACGCGATGCGGAGCTGCTTCTCGCGGATGCCGTACTGGGCGCGGAGACGCTGCTTCTCGCGGAGCCGGACGGCGTAGTCGCTGTCCTGCTTGCGCTTGGTGCGGCCGTGCTCGCCGGGGGCGTACGGGCGCTTCTCCATGATGCGGGCGGCCTTCGGGGTGAGGGCGACGCCGAGCGCGCGGGAGAGGCGCGTCTTGCTGCGTGACTGGTTCGACACGGATGTGTCCTTTCAAAGATTTCTCGAACGGTGGGTCCCGGGCGCATGACGCGCCGGAAGTCTTGTCAGAGCCGAAACTCTTGTGAGAGGGATCCGCCACGGGGCGACCGGCTACAGGTCGCACCCCTTCGCCGGCGATCCCGCGCAGCCGCACGCGAGATCTGGCTTCAGGCCGTCGACCATGCTATCACGAGCGGTCACCGCGCACGATGCGCCGGAGCTTGGAGAGCCGCGCCGACACGTCGCGCTCGTTGCCGTGCTCGGTCGGCCGGTAGTACACGGCACCGGTGAGCCCCTCGGGCAGGTACTGCTGCTCGACCACACCGATCGCCTCGTCGTGCGGGTACCGATAGCCCTTGCCGTGGCCGAGGCGCTTCGCGCCCGGATAGTGCGCATCGCGAAGATGCTTCGGCACCCGGCCGGCCCGGCCCTCGCGGACATCGGCAATGGCCTGGTTGATGCCGAGATAGGCCGCGTTCGACTTCGGCGCGGTGGCGAGGTGCACGACCGCCTGCGCGAGCGGGATCCGCCCCTCCGGCATGCCGATGAACTGCACCGCGTCGGCCGCAGCCACCGCCACCCCCAGCGCAGTGGGGTCCGCCATGCCGATGTCTTCGCTCGCGAGCACGATGATGCGGCGCGCGATGAAGCGCGGATCCTCGCCGGCCTCGATCATGCGGGCGAGATAGTGCAGGGACGCATCGACATCGCTGCCGCGGACCGACTTGATGAACGCGCTGATGACGTCGTAGTGCTCGTCGCCGGCGCGGTCGTATCGGAGCAGGGCCCGGTCGACCGCGCGTGACACGATCTCGGCGGTGATGACCGGCCCCGAGGCATCCGCCGCATCCTCACCGCCGTCGTCGCCCTCGACGTGACCGCCGCCGTCGTCCGCATCACCGCCGTCGCCGGCCTCCTCGGCCTGCACGCCGGCCGCCGAGACCGAGGCCGCCTCGAGCGCGGTCAGCGCTCGACGCGCGTCGCCCGACGCGAGCCTCACGATGGCCGCGCGCGCTTCGGCGTCGAGCACGAAACGCCCGCCGAGTCCGCGCGGATCTTCGACCGCCCGGTCGACGAGCACACCGAGGTCCTCGTCGGACAGGGTCTCGAGCGTGAGCAGCAGCGAGCGCGACAGCAGCGGCGAGATGACCGAGAACGACGGGTTCTCGGTCGTCGCCGCGACGAGGATGACCCAGCCGTTCTCGACGCCCGGCAGCAGGGCGTCTTGCTGCGCCTTCGTGAACCGGTGGATCTCGTCGAGGAAGAGCACGGTCGACAGGCCGTAGAGATCGCGGCTGGACTGCGCCTCCTCCATGACCTGGCGCACATCGCGGACGCCGGCGGTCACGGCCGAGAGCTCGACGAACTTCCGCCCGGACGAGCGCGCGATCGCCTGGGCGATCGTGGTCTTGCCCGTGCCGGGCGGACCCCACAGGATGACCGACACCGAGCCTGTCGTGCCGGCGCGATCGCCGGCGAGGGCCCGGAGCGGCGAGCCGGGGCTGAGCAGATGACGCTGACCCGCGACCTCGTCGAGACTCGTCGGACGCATGCGCACCGCGAGCGGGGTCGCCCCCGTGCGCAATCCCGGGCCGGACTCCACCATGACGACCAGCGTAACCGGGCCCGCCGACACGGGCCCCGCTCGGGGAATTGAACAGGCACCCCTCGCCCCCGTACGATCTCGTCGCAGGAGTCCGGAAGCCGGAGTCCGGAGCCCGGAGTCCGGAAAAAGGAGCACGCGTGGCAGCGAACGACCGTCAGGCCCGAGAGGAACGCGCCCGGCTGCGCACCTACCAGGCACGTCAAGAGGTGCACCGGCGGAAGCAGCGCCGGCGGGTCCGCGACAACGTGATCGCCGCGGGCGCGCTCGTCGTGGTGCTCGTGCTCGCCGTCTCGGCCCAGCTGTTCTTCTTCGACGGCGGCCCCGGCGGCTCAGCGGCCTCCCCGTCGGCGAGCCCCGACCCGAGCGCCACTCCGGATGCGGATGAGCCCGATGCCGATGCGAACGCCGGCGAGGTCCCCTCCCCCGACCTCGCCGAGGATCGCACCTGGACGGGCGAGCTCACGCTCAACGGCATCCCGCTCGGCGTGGAGCTCGATGGCGCCGCCGCACCGCAGGCCGTGGCCTCCACGGTGAGCCTCACGCAATCCGGGTTCTACGACGGCGTGAGCTGTCACCGGCTGACCACGGCCGGCATCTTCGTGCTCCAGTGCGGCGATCCCGCCGGCGACGGCACCGGCGGGCCCGGCTACTCGTACGGACCGGTCGAGAACGCCCCGGCCGACAACGTCTACCCCGCCGGCACCCTCGCCATGGCGCGGCAGGGCGGCAACGCCTCGAGCCAGGGCAGCCAGTTCTTCGTCGTCTACGAGGACTCGACGATCCCCTCGGACCAGGCGGGTGGGTACACGGTCATCGGGCGTGTGACGAGCGGACTCGACGAGTTGCGCACGGCGGTGATCGACCCGGGCGTGACCGGCGGCGCCACCGACGGCGCTCCAGCCGTCCCGGTCACCATCGACGCCTTCACGCTCGAGTGACCCCAGCCGCGGCCCGGCGCGATTCCCGACCGATCCGCGTGCGCCGCCGTGCAATAGGCTGGTTCCAGTGCGCCGCCGAGGGCGGCATCCGACCACGACAGGTGAGGCCGTGACCGATTCAGTGCAGCAACCTTGGGGCCGCGTCGATGAGACGGGGACCGTCTTCGTGCGGACGGAGGACGGCGAGCGCGTCGTCGGACAGTACCCCGATGGCACCGCTGAGGAGGCCCTGGCCTACTTCGAGCGCAAGTACGCCGACCTCGCGGGTCAGGTGAGCCTGCTCGAGCAGCGAGTGCGACGCGGCGCCCCGGCGGCCGACGTCGCGAAGGCGGTCGCCCGGCTGCAGGAGTCGGTCGCGAATGCCAACGCGGTGGGCGACCTCGGCGCACTGTCCACGCGACTCGAGGCGCTCTCCGGCTCCGCGAAGGAGTTGACCGAGCAGCAGCACGCCGAGGCCAAGGCCGCGCTCGACGAGGCGATCGTCGAGCGCACCGCGATCGTGGAGGCCGCCGAGCGGCTGGCGGCGCAAGATCCCGCGAAGACGCAGTGGAAGCAGACGACGAGCGAGCTCGACGCGCTGTTCACGCGGTGGCAGAAGCACCAGCAAGACGGCCCCCGGCTCCCGAAGAACGAGGCCAACGAGCTCTGGAAGCGGTTCCGGACCGCGCGTTCGACGATCGAGCAGCACCGGAAGAGTTTCTTCGCCGAGCTCGACGCCGCACACCGCGACGTGCGCGCGCGCAAGCAGCAGCTCGTCGAGCGCGCCGAGGCGCTCGCCCCGCGCGGCGCCGACGGCGTCGGCGACTATCGCGCCCTGCTCGACGAGTGGAAGCTCGCGGGCCGCGCGGGCAAGAAGGTCGACGATGCGCTCTGGGCACGGTTCAAGGCCGCCGGCGATGTGCTCTTCCACGCGAAGGCCGAGATCGATGCGCAGGAAGACGAGGCCTACCGCGCCAATCTGGAGCAGAAGCTCGCCCTGCTGACCGAGGCCGAACCGCTGCTCACGGCGACCGACCCGGGTGCCGCGCGAACCACCCTGAGCCGGATCCAGCGGCAGTGGGACGAGATCGGCCGGGTCCCCCGCGACCAGGTCCGCCCGGTCGAGGACCGCTTGCGGAAGATCGAGCAGCACGTGCGCTCGCTCGAGGACGAGCGCTGGCAGCGCGAGGATCCCGAGAAGAAGGCCCGCTCGGAGGGGCTCGCCGGGCAGCTGCAGGACGCCATCGAGAAGCTCGAGTCGGAGCTCTCCGACGCCGAGGCGAGCGGGGATGCGAACGCGGCGGCCACCGCGCGGGAGGCGCTCGAGGCGCGTCGCGCGTGGCTCAAGGCCGTCGGCGGCTGACTCCGCCTGCGCGGTCCTCCACAGCGCACCGGCGAACGGACTCTCCACAGCTTCCTCGCGGATCGCGAGCCGTCGGCGCGCCGTGCCTCACGATGGACGGATGACCCGGATCCCGAGTGTGCTCGGCACTGACGACCTCTCCCTCGCCGAGCTCTGCGCGGCACGGATCGACGGCGATGTCGGCGCCATGCACGGCGTGTTCGTCCCGGTCGATGAGCCGGACCTGCCGGCGCTCCGGGCTGCGGCACTCGCGGTCGGCATCGACCGGTCGCTCATCCTCGACCGCCGCTCGGCAGCCTGGGTGCACGGCGCGCTCCCGGTGCCGCCGCACGAGCTCCAGCTGTGCCGGTCGTCGACCGCACGGAGCACCGCGCACCCGGGCGAGCCCCGCATCCGCGAGCTCGTCATCGCCGAAGACGAGCTCGTCGAGTATCTGGGCGTGCGCTGCACCTCGCCGGCGCGGACCGCCTTCGACCTGCTCCGCGACCCGGAGGAACCATCCCATGAGGTCGAGCAGATCGTCGGGCGCCTGCTGGCGACCCACGGCGACGTCGAACGCGAGCTCCGGGCGCGTCTGGTGACCTCAGCGAGGTTGCCGTACCGCGCCCTCGCCGTCGGCCGCCTCGCGCGTGCGCTCGACGCGGCTCACCCGTCGGCGACTCGATAGACGTCGTACACGGCATCGATGCGGCGAACGGCGTTCAGGACCCGGTCGAGATGGGTCGTGTCGCCCATCTCAAAGACGAACTTGCTCAGTGCCAGTCGATCGGTCGACGTCGAGACGTTTGCGGAGAGGATGTTGACGTGGTGCTCCGACAGCACCCGGGTGACGTCGGAGAGCAGGCCGGCGCGGTCGAGCGCTTCGATCTGGATCTGCACCAGGAAGACGCTCTTCGAGCTCGGCGCCCATTCCACGTCGATCATGCGCTCGGGCTCGCGCAGCAGCGACTGCACGTTGTGGCAGCTCGCCTGATGCACCGAGACGCCTGCGCCGCGCGTGACGAAGCCGACGATCTCGTCGCCCGGCACCGGCGTGCAACACCGCGCGAGCTTGACGAGGATGTCGGGTGCGCCGCGAACGAGGACGCCCGAGTCGCTCCGCGGCAGCTGGCGCGGCCTCGCCGAGATCGGCAGACCGGGCTCGTCGCTCTCGTCGACCTCGCGCACCTGCGCGAGCACCTTCTCGAGCACCGACTGGGTCGACACGTGCCCTTCGCCGACGGCCGCGTACAGCGCGGACACGTCGTCGTAGCGCAGCTGCGCGGCGACCTCGGCGAACGACTCCTGGCTCATCAGCTTCTGCAGGGGCAGGTTCTGTTTGCGCATGGCGCGCGCGATCGCGTCGCGGCCGTGCTCGATCGCCTCGTCGCGGCGCTCCTTCGTGAACCACTGACGGATCTTGTTCCGCGCCCGCGGACTCTTGACGAAGGTGAGCCAGTCTTTGCTCGGCCCGGAGTCGGGGTTCTTCGAGGTGAACACCTCGACCACGTCACCGCTCGACAGCTCGCTCTCGAGCGGTACGAGCCGGCCGTTCACCTTGGCGCCCATCGTCCGGTGCCCGACCTCGGTGTGCACGGCGTACGCGAAGTCGATCGGGGTGGCACCGGACGGCAGGCCGATCACACGGCCTTTCGGTGTGAAGACGTAGACCTCTTTCGCGCCGATCTCGAAGCGGAGCGAGTCGAGGAACTCCCCCGGGTCGGCCGTCTCGGCCTGCCAGTCCGAGATGTGGGCGAGCCAGGCCATGTCGGTCTCGGTCGCGCCGGCCTTCTCGTCGGTGCGCCCGCCCGCCATGCGCTCTTTGTACTTCCAGTGCGCGGCGACGCCGTACTCGGCCCGCTGGTGCATGTCGTGGGTGCGGATCTGGATCTCCACCGCCCGGCCCTTCGGGCCGATGACGGTCGTGTGCAGCGACTGATAGAGGTTGAACTTCGGGGTCGCGATGTAGTCCTTGAAGCGCCCGGGCAGCGGCGTCCAGCGCGCATGGATGGCGCCGAGCACGGCGTAACAGTCGCGGACGCTGTTCACCAGCACCCGGATCCCGACCAGATCGTAGATCTCGTCGAACTCGCGGCCGCGCACGATCATCTTCTGGTAGATCGAGTAGAACTGCTTCGGCCGCCCCATGACCTTGCCGCGGATTCGCGCGGCCTTGAGGTCGTCGCTCACGAGGTCGATGACGTTCTGGACGAACTCCTCGCGCTGCGGGGTGCGCTGTTTCACGAGACTCTCGATCTCGGCGTAGAGCTTCGGGTAGAGCACCGCGAACGACAGGTCCTCGAGCTCCCACTTGATGGTCTGGATGCCGAGCCGGTGCGCGAGCGGCGCGTAGATCTCGAGCGTCTCGGTCGCCTTGCGTTCGGCGTTCGCCGCGGGCACGAACCCCCAGGTGCGTGCATTGTGCAGCCGATCGGCGAGCTTGATGATGAGCACGCGGATGTCTTTGGACATCGCCACGATCATCTTGCGAACGGTCTCGGCCTGCGTGGAGTCGCCGTATTTGACCTTGTCGAGCTTGGTGACGCCGTCGACGAGCATCGCGATCTCGTCGCCGAAATCAGCGCGGACCTGGTCGAGCGTGTAGGCGGTGTCTTCGACCGTGTCGTGCAGCAGTGCCGCGGCCACCGTCTTCGAGCCGATGCCGAGGTCGGCGAGGATCTGCGCCACCGCGATCGGGTGCGTGATGTACGGTTCGCCGCTCTTGCGCGTCTGGCCGTCGTGTGCGCGATCGGCCTTCTGATACGCGCGTTCCACGAGCGCGAGATCGGCCTTCGGGTGGTGCATGCGCACCGTCCGGAGCAGGGTGTCGACGGCACCGGTCGATTGCGCCCGCGAGAAGATCCGAGGCACGAGACGGCGCAGCGAAGCGGTCTGATTGACCCCGGTCTCCGTCACGCGCACCTCCAGAGTTCGATTATCGCCGCTTCAGACGGCGTCGCGGCCGCACGCGGCCATGCTCTGGGCGAACGTCGGGCTCTGGGCGAACGTCGGGCTCGGGGCGACCGTCATGCCGTGGCGACCGTCGCCGCACCGTCGGCAGCGCCGGCCCGCGCGCGCTCCTTCAGCACCTTCTCGTCGTGCCGCTTGATCGCGGGCTCACCCTCGCGCAGCTGCGAGTACAGCGGCGCGGCGAGGAAGACGGTCGACCAGGTGCCGACGAGGATGCCGATGAGCAAGGCGAGCGAGATGTCGCGGAGCGTGTCGGCCCCGAGCACCCCCGCACCGATGAAGAGGATCGCGGCCACGGGCAGCGCCGCGACGACCGACGTGTTGATCGACCGCACCAGCGTCTGGTTCACGGCGAGGTTCACCGACTCGGCGAACGTGCGTCTGGACTCGCTGCCGTCTTCCGCCGTGTTCTCGCGGACCTTGTCGAACACCACGACGGTGTCGTACAGCGAGTACGACAGGATCGTCAGGATGCCGATCATGGCGGCGGGGCTGAGCTCGAACCCGACGGCGGCGTAGATGCCGACCGTCGCGATCAGGTCGGCGACGAGCGCGATCATGGCCGCCACCGACATCTTGATCGTCCTGAAGTACAACGCCATGATCACCGCGGCGAGCAGCAGGAATGCGACCAGACCCACCAGCGTCTGTCTGGTGACGTCGGCACCCCAGGTCGGCCCGATGAACGTCGCCGTGACCTCGGTCTCTGGGACGTCGTACGCCGAGGCCAGGGCGGTCGTCAGTTCGCGGGTCTCTTCTTGCGACAGCTGCTCGGTCTGTACGCGCACACCGTCGCCGCCGACGATCGCGACCCTCGGCACGGAGCCGGGGACGACCTCCTGCACGGCCGCTTCGGCCGGGCCGGCCGAGGCCTCTTGCACGCCGACGATCTGGAACTGGGACCCGCCGCGGAACTCGATGGACAGGTTCACGCCGCGGATGAGCGGGATCGCGACGGCCAGGATGAGCACCGCGGCCACGATCACGTACCACTTCCGGCGACCGCCGACGAAGTTGAATGAACGCTTGCCGGTGTAGAGGTCGTTGCCGAACCGGGTCAGGCGGCTTGCGTTGGCCATCAGGACTCCTTGCCTTCGTCGGAGACGGCAACGCTCTCGTCAGAGCGGGCACCGACGCCGACGCCGGCCTTCCGCTCCGCGATCGTCTGCCGCTTCTGCGCTTCCCGCTGGCTCGCCGCCGTCTTCTTGCCCGCAGCGACGGGTGCGCGGAACTCGGCGCGACCGCGATAGACGGCTCCCAATGCGGTCGGGTCGAGCCCAGACCACGAGTTGCCCGACGAGAAGAACTTGGTCTGCGCGAGCAGCTGCAGCATCGGGTGCGTGAACAGGATCACGACGATGACGTCGATGATCGTGGTCAGACCGAGCGTGTAGGCGAAGCCCTTCACGCTGCCGACCGCGAGGATGAACAGCACGACCGCGGCGAGCAGGTTCACGCCCTTCGAGGCGAGGATCGTGCGGAACGCCCGCTTCCAGCCCGCCTCGACCGCGCCGACCAGCAGGCGGCCGTCACGCAACTCGTCGCGCACACGTTCGAAGTAGATGATGAACGAGTCGGCCGTGAAGCCGATCGCGACGATCAGACCCGCGATACCGGCCAGCGACAATCGATAGCCCTCGCGCCACGACAGGATCGTGATCATCAGATACGTGATGATGCCGGCGATGATCAGCGATGCGATGGTCACCGACGCCAAAGCTCGATATTGGAAGAGCGTGTAGACCACGACCAGGATCAGACCGATCAGACCCGCCACGAGGCCCGACTGCAGCTGCGACGTGCCGAGCGTGGGCGAGATCGTGTCGGACGACTGCACCGTGAAGCTGATCGGCAGCGCGCCGAACTTCAGCTGATCGGCGAGGGCCTTGGAGGACTCCTGGGTGAACTGGCCGGTGATCTGCGGACGACCGTCGGTGATCACGCCGTTCATCGACGGCGCCGACAGCACCGCACCGTCGAGCACGAAGGCGAACTGGTCGCGCGGGGTCTGGCCCTGCAGCCCGTACAGTCGCGTCGAGACCGCCGCGAAGTCTTCGGTGCCCGTGCCGTCGAACACGATGTTGACGGCCCACTGACCGGTCTGGCCACCCGTGCTCGTCTGCACCATGCCGTTGGTCGCGTCGACGATGTTCTCGCCCGAGACCTCGACCGGGCCCAGCAGGTACTTCGCCGTGCGCGACTGGTCGCAGGTCACGAGCGGCTCGGCGGCCGGCGCGACGTTCGTCTCGGTCTCGTCGAGTGCGGCGCAGTCGAACGCGTCGTACTCGGCCTGGAGGGCCGGCGTGACCCAGTTCAGGTCGCTGCCGTCGGTCGGCTCCACCGTCGGCTCGGTCTCGAGGCCCTCGGCCGGATCGGCGGCGTCGGGCGACTCCGTCGGGTCGATCTGCTGCGTCGTCGCGGCGCCGGCGAGGAGCACGGGCCGAAGCTCGAGCTTGGCCGAGGATTCGATGCGGGCCCGGGTCTGGTCGTCGAGCTCGCCCGGGATGCGGACCACGACGTTGTTGCCCTCGGTGTTGATCTCGGCCTCGGCGACGCCGGAGGCGTCGACGCGCTGGCGGATGATCGAGACGGCCTGATCGAGCTGCTCCTGGGAGGCGCTCTGTCCGTCTTCGAGCTGCGGCGCGAGGATGATCTGCGTGCCGCCCTCGAGGTCGAGCGCGAGCTTCGGCGTCCAGGACCCGCCGCCCCAGATCACGCCAGCGGCGTTCACCGCGAACAGGCCGACGATGATCACGCCGAGCCAGGTGAGGGATCGCCAGGCCTTGCGGACCGGCGCGGGGCGGGAGGACCGCTTGGATGGTGCAGCCACGATGTGAGCCTTCTCTGCAGGCGCCTCCACCGTCACTGGTGCAAGGCGCGGGTGAGGTGAGTCCTAGTCGTCCGACTTCTTCTTGGTGTCGGGCTGCTCGTCGGCCGGGGCGTCGTCGAGACGCTGTCCGAACTCGGGCTCTGCGGTGAGCTCGTCGGGCACCGTGTCGGCGACGACCGACTCGCCCCCGGGCTGGACCTCGTCGACCACCCGGGCGACGACCTGGCGGTGCACGGTGACCACGGTGCCCGGGGCGATCTCGAGTTCGACCTTGTTCTCTTCTTCGTCCATCGAGGTGATCGTGCCGAACATGCCGAAGTTGGTCATGACCGTGGCTCCGGGAACCACCTTCGACTGGAGCTCACGTGCGTCGGCTTGGCGCTTCCGCGAGTTGCGGAACATGAAGAAGATCAGCACCGCCAGGATGGCGAGCATGATAATAGTGAACGGATCGAAAACCATGGGGTGCGGGAACCTTTCGCGTGCGTGAGCGCACACTTCGAGAGCATGGGGGCCTAAGGCCTCTCAGATTATAGATCATCAAGCGGAAGCGCCGTTGAACTCTCCACAGTCTGGTTCGTGAGACCGAAGTGCCGCCAGGCCGCGGGCGTCGCCACCCGGCCCCGCGGAGTCCGCGTGATGAGCCCGATGCGGACGAGGAACGGCTCGACCACGGCCTCGATCGTCTCGGCCTCCTCGCCGGTCGAGACCGCGAGCGTGTTGAGCCCCACCGGCCCGCCACCGAACCGGGTAAGCAGCGTCTGCATGACGGCGCGGTCGAGGCGGTCGAGCCCGAGCTCGTCGACGTCGTAGAGCTCGAGCGCCGCCTTGACGGCGTCGAGGTCGGCGCCGGTGCCCGGCCGCCCGGAATCCGATGCGGCGTGCACGAGCGCGTAGTCGCGGACGCGGCGGAGCAGCCGGTTCGCGATCCGCGGCGTTCCGCGGCACCGGCCGGCGATCTCGGCCACCGCCGCCCGGTCGATGCGGAGCCCGAGCATGGTCGCGGCACGGGCGAGCACCTGCTCGAGCTCAGCCTCGTCGTAGAACTCGAGGTGCGCGGTGAACCCGAACCGGTCGCGGAGCGGATTGGGCAGCAACCCGGAACGAGTCGTCGCACCGACCAGCGTGAAGGGCGCGAGGTCGAGCGGGACCGATGTGGCACCCGCGCCCTTGCCGACCATGATGTCGATGCGGAAGTCCTCCATCGCGAGGTACAGCATCTCTTCGGCCGACCGCGCCATGCGGTGGATCTCGTCGATGAAGAGCACCTCGCCGGGCACGAGCGAACTCAGGATCGCGGCGAGATCTCCGGCGTGCTGGATCGCCGGGCCGCTCGACATGCGCAGCGGCCGGCCGCTCTCGTGCGCGACGATCATGGCGAGCGTGGTCTTGCCGAGCCCGGGAGGACCGGCGAGGAGGATGTGATCGGGCGTGCGCTGCTGCAGCGTCGCAGCCGTGAGCAACAGCTGCAGCTGCCCGCGCACGCGGCTCTGCCCGACGAACTCCTGCAGGCTCTTCGGACGCAGCGCCCCCTCGAACGCGAGCTCGGCCTCGTTCGCCAGCTCGGGATCGGTGAGGTCCTCGTCGCGGTCGGTCATCGCGACCTGCCACTCTGCTGTGCGGGGCCGAGCCGCGCCAGGGTGAGCCTGAGCAGCGCGGGCACCGATGCCGCATCGGCGTCGGACGCCGCGGCCATCGTCTCCTCGACCGCATCGGAAGCGACCCGCTCGGTCCAGCCGAGGCCGGTCAGCGCGGCGAGCACGCTGTCGGCGACGCTCCCCGTGACGACGGCGCCCGCCGGGGCGGCCGCGGTGCGGCCCGTCGAGCGCACCTTGCCGGCGAGCGACACGACGATGAGCTTCGCCGTCTTCGGGCCGATGCCGCTGACCTTGCGGAACGCCGCGTCGTCTTCACGCTCGACCGCCTGTGCGATCTGTTCGGGCGAGAGCGCCGAGAGCACCCCGAGCGCGGACTTGGGACCGACGCCCGTGACCCCGATGAGGATCTCGAAGACCTCGAGCTCGTCGCGACCCGCGAACCCGAACAGGGTCAGGGCGTCTTCACGGACGATGAGCGAGGTGTGCAGCGCGGCCTCTTCACCTTCACGACTGGCGAGCGCGAGGGCCGGGGTCGTGTTGACGAAGAAGCCGACGCCCCCGACCTCGAGGACGACGGAGCCGCCGGCTGCCTGGAGCACCCGGCCACGGAGGGAGGAGATCACGCCTTCAGCCTACGTGCGGCCCCCGACACCGCCGCGGAGCGTTCGGCGGCGCGCCACGCGCGCTGCGCCGGCGTGAGCCCCGCCGAGTCTTCGTCTGGACGGCGCGTCGACGAGGCATCCGTCACCGCCTGGCCGACCACCCCGCCGACCCGCCACGCATGGCAGACCGCGAGCGCGAGGGCGTCCGCGGCGTCCGCGGGCTTCGGCACCGCGTCGAGGCCGAGGATCCGAGCGATCATGGCGCCCACCTGCTTCTTGTCGGCCCGGCCGTACCCGGTGATCGCCGCCTTGACCTCACTCGGCGTGTGCAGCGCGACCGGCAGCGCACGCCGGGCGGCGATCAGCATCGCGACGCCCGAGATCTGGGCGGTGCCCATGATCGTCGAGACGTCGCTCCTGGCGAAGACGCGCTCGAGTGCGACCGCCTGCGGCCGGTGCTCCTCGAAGATCGCCTCGAGTCCCTCGGCGATCCGCGCCAGCCGACGCTCGATGGAGAGGTCGGTGGACGAGCGCAGCACCACGACGTCGACGAGCCGCGCGCTGCGATTCGGCTCCACGTCGACCACGCCGACGCCGCACCGGGTCAGCCCGGGATCGACGCCGAGCACGCGCACGGCCAGACCCCCTAGTCCTCGGCCTCGAGCTCGGCCTGCACCTCGGCGCTGAGGTCGAAGTTGCTGTACACGTTCTGCACGTCGTCGCTGTCTTCGAGCGCGTCGATGAGCCGGAACACCTTGCGCGCGGTGTCGGCGTCGACCTCGACCTTGAGGTTCGGCACGAACTCGACGTCGGCCGACTCGTAGTCGAGCCCCGCCTCTTGCAGCGCGACGCGCACCGCGACCATGTCGGACGGGTCGGTGATGACCTCGAAGCCCTGCGCGTGCGGCTCGATCTCTTCGGCGCCCGCCTCGAGCGCGGCCATCATCACGTCGTCTTCGGTCGTCCCCTCGCCTGAGACCACGATGACGCCCTTGCGCGAGAAGTTGTAGGCCACCGAACCGGGGTCGGCGAGCGTGCCGTTGTTGCGGTTCAGGCCGGTGCGCACCTCTGCGGCGGCCCGGTTCTTGTTGTCGGTGAGCACCTCGATCATCATCGCGACGCCCGACGGGCCGTACGCCTCGTACGTGATGCTCTGGTACTCGACGGCCTCGCCGCCGATGCCCGCACCGCGCTTGATCGCGCGATCGATGTTGTCGTTCGGCACCGACGTCTTCTTGGCCTTCTGCACCGCGTCGTAGAGCGTCGGGTTGCCGGCCAGGTCGGCGCCGCCCATCTTTGCGGCGACCTCGATGTTCTTGATCAGCTTGGCGAACGACTTGGCGCGCCGTGCGTCGATGACGGCCTTCTTGTGCTTGGTCGTCGCCCACTTGGAATGCCCGGACATGCGTCTCCTGAATCGAGTCTCGAGCGGATGCCGCTCAGGCCCCGCGCCTGCCCATTCTAGCGAGGGGCGTCCGGCGCGGCGCTCAGGCGAGCAGGCTGCGTCAGGCGAGCAGGCTGCGTCAGCCGAGGATCTTGTGCAGCGTGCGCAGATTGCGGTTGGTCGTCGTCGGCGCGAAGCGCGGCTTGCCGAGCATCTTGCCGAACGGTGTGTGCAGGGTGGTGCCCTTCACCGGGTTCCAATAGAGCACCGAGTCCCCGGGGCGGATCGGGTCGGCATCGGGGTCGAGGTCGCCCGCGGCCTCGACGAGTTCGTCGATCACCTCGGGCTTCGAGGCGAACACCACGTACGGCTGACGCGTCGCGTCGTGCTCGTCGAACGGGAACCCATCGACGACCCGCTCGAGCGCATCGCGCGTCACGAGCACGATCCACGCGTCGTACCCGAACCGGTCACCCAGCGCGGCTTCGATACGGCGCTTGAGCGCTGCGTCATCCTTCACGGATGCCTCGAACCGCACATTCCCACTCGCGAGCACCGTGCGCACCGCGTCGAACCCGAGCTCCTCGAACACCTCACGCAGCTCGCCGCTCTTGATCGTCACGCCCCCGACGTTCACCCCGCGCAACAGCGCAACATACCCGGTCATGCGTCGAGCGTACGCCCGACCCCTCCCCGCAACGGGGACGCACAGGGTCGCTCCGACTGGCTGCGAGCGACGAGATGCGTCCCCACTCGGCTGGTCGGAGATCTACGCGCCGACGCGCGCTCGCACCTTCTCGAGGAAGTAGGCGTGGAAGCGGTGCTCGCCCGTGATCTCGGGGTGGAAGCTCGTGCCGAGCAGGTCGCCCTGCTCGACCGCGACGACGCGGCCGTCGGCGAGCGAGGCGAGGGGCGTCGCCCGCTCCCCCACCGACTCGACGACCGGTCCGCGGATGAACGCCGCGTGCACGGGGTCGGCACCGAGCGCCGGCACGTCGAGGTCGGTCTCGAACGACTGGTTCTGCGAGCCGAACGCGTTGCGCCGGACGACGACATCGAGGCCGCCGAAGGTGCGCTGGCCTTCGATCGCGTCGAGCAGCGTGTCGGCCAGCATGATGAGCCCGGCACACGTGCCGTAGACCGGCAGGCCCGCGCCGATCGCGGCGCGAAGCGGTTCGGCGAGCCCGTACGCCCGCGACAGCTTGTCCATGACGGTCGATTCGCCGCCGGGGATCACGAGCCCGTCGATCACGGCGAGCTCCTCCGGCCGCCGGATCAGCTCGACTTCGGCGCCGAGCGAGCTCAGCACGCGCGCGTGCTCACGGAAGTCGCCCTGGAGGGCGAGCACGCCGACGCGCGGACCTCCGCCCGGAGCATCCGCCCGCCCGAGCGACTCGCCTCGGAGCGTCACCGCGTTCGTCACCAGCCGCGCTCGGCCAGCCGGTGCGGCGCCGCGAGGTCGGCGACGTTGATGCCGACCATCGCCTCGCCGAGACCGCGCGAGACCTCGGCGATCACGGACGCGTCGTCGTAGAACGTCGTCGCCTTGACGATCGCGGCCGCGCGCTCGGCCGGGTTGCCCGACTTGAAGATGCCCGAGCCGACGAACACGCCGTCGGCACCGAGCTGCATCATCATGGCGGCGTCGGCCGGCGTCGCGACGCCGCCGGCGACGAAGAGCACGACGGGCAGCTTGCCGGTCTCGGCGACCTCGGCGACGAGCTCGTACGGGGCCTGGAGCTCCTTCGCGGCGACGTAGAGCTCGTCCTTGGTCATCGACTTCAGCTGGTTGATCTCCGAGCTGATCTTGCGGATGTGCTTGGTCGCCTCCGACACGTCCCCCGTGCCGGCCTCGCCCTTCGAGCGGATCATCGCCGCGCCCTCGTTGATGCGCCGGAGCGCCTCGCCGAGGTTCGTCGCCCCGCAGACGAACGGCGTGTTGAACGCCCACTTGTCGATGTGGTTGACGTAGTCGGCCGGCGAGAGCACCTCGGACTCGTCGATGTAGTCGACGTCGAGCGCCTGCAGCACCTGCGCCTCGACGAAGTGCCCGATGCGGGCCTTCGCCATGACGGGGATCGAGACCTCGGCGATGATCGCCTCGATGAGATCGGGGTCGCTCATGCGCGCGACGCCGCCCTGTGCGCGGATGTCGGCCGGCACCCGCTCGAGCGCCATGACCGCGACCGCACCGGCGTCCTCGGCGATGCGCGCCTGCTCGGCGGTGACGACATCCATGATGACGCCGCCCTTCAGCATCTCGGCGAGGCCCCGCTTGACGCGGCTCGAACCAGTCTCGGCAATGCTCATCGGGGCTTCCCTTCATCGGATGACGCGCGTTCGCGCAGACATGCGGCCATGTGGACAACGCGTTCGCTTGACCTAGGCCAAAAGGTAGCATGGACCGGGCCTACACTCGAGAGCAGCATGGATCGTGAATTGACCCTCCAGATCGCGGGCCGCTCGGCCGCCGACATCGCCGCGAGCGTGCGCGAACTGATCGAACGCGGTGCGCTGCTCCCTGGCGACCCGCTCCCGCCCGTGCGCGCCCTCGCCGACGACCTCGGCGTGAACCGCAACACCGCGGTCGCGGCGTACCGGCAGCTCACGCAGGCCGGTGTCGTCGTCACCCGCGGCCGCGGCGGCACGCACGTCGCCGACCGGTCCGCGGTGGCGCAAGAGGGCTTCGCGGCCGACAACGTGCTCCGCGACGTCGCGACCGGCAACCCCGACCCCGACCTCATCCCCGACCCGTCCACCGCGCTCGCGCGCGTCGCGGGTCGCCCCGTGCTCTACGGCGAGCCGGTCATCGACCCCGGGCTCGAACACTGGGCGCGCGAGTGGATGAGTGCCGACCTGGCACCCGCCGACCTCCGACTGACCATCACGAGCGGTGCCGCCGACGCAGTCGAGCGGCTCCTCGCCCAGGCCCTCGTCCGCGACGACGCCGTGGCGCTCGAGGATCCATGCTTCCTCACGAGCATCCACACGGTGCGCGTGGGCGGCTACCGGGTCGTCCCGGTCCCCATCGACGACGAGGGCATGACCGTCGAGGGCCTGCGCCACGCGCTCGAGCAGGGCGTGCGCGCGATCGTGTGCACCCCGCGCGCGCAGAACCCGACTGGCGCGAGCGTCTCGGCGCGCCGGGCCGAGGCGCTGCGGGCGGTGCTTCGCGCGCACCCGTACGTGCTCGTCATCGAGGACGACCACTTCTCGATGCTCTCGCGGCAGCCGTTCCACTCCCTGATCGGCCCCGAGCACCGGCGCTGGGCGCTCGTGCGCTCGGTGTCCAAGTTCCTGGGCCCCGACATGTGCCTCGCGGTGACCGCCTCAGATCCCGACACCGGCGAGCGTCTCGCGATGCGGCTCACGCCGGGGACCACCTGGGTGAGTCATCTGCTGCAGCGGCTGACGCTCGCGCTCGTGACCGATCCCGACGTCGCGGCGGGCATCGAGGCGGCCGGCGCGCACTACGCCGAGCGCAATCGCGCGTTCGCCGCACGGCTGACCGCGCTCGGCGTGCCCGCGACGGCCGGCGACGGCGTCAACCTCTGGGTCGCGCTTCCGGTGCCGGCCCGTGACGTCTCGGAGCAGCTCATGCGGCGCGGCTGGCTCGCGCGTGCCGGCGACGCCTTCGTGCTCGCCGACGCGCCGGCAGCACGCCGGCTCCGGTTGACCGTGCACGATCTGAACGACACTGACGCCGACCGCCTCGCCAGCGACATCGCCGCCGCGGTTCGCGCGGCCGGAGGGCGGCTCGTCGCCGCAGACACGACCTCCCCAGAACAGGCCAGAGACAAGGAAGCACCCGTCCAATGAGAGTCCTCTCCATCCAGTCCGCCGTGGCGTACGGCCACGTCGGCAACTCCGCAGCCGTGTTCCCGCTGCAGCGCATCGGCGTCGAGGTGATGCCGGTGTACACCGTGAACTTCTCCAACCACACGGGCTACGGGGCGTGGCGCGGCCCGCTGATCGCCCCCGACGATGTCCGCGACGTCATCACCGGCATCGAGGAGCGCGGTGCGTTCACCGACACGGACGTCGTGCTCTCGGGCTACCAGGGCGGAGAGGGCATCGCCGACGTCATCCTCGAGACGGTGGCACGGGTCAAGGCGGCGAATCCGGGCGCGATCTACTCCTGCGACCCGGTCATGGGCAACGCCAAGAGCGGATGCTTCGTGGCGCCCGCGATCCCGATCCTGCTGCGCGACCGCGTCGTGCCCGCGGCCGACCTGATCACGCCGAACCAGTTCGAGCTCGGCTTCCTCACCGACACCGAGCCCGACACGCTCGAGTCGACGCTGGTCTCGGCCGACCTGATCCGCGCGACCGGCCCGCGCACCGTGTTGGTCACGAGCGTCGAACGGCCCGACCGTCCCGAGGGCACGATCGAGATGCTCGCGGTCGACGACCGCGGCGCGTGGATCGTGCAGACGCCCATGCTGCCGATGAAGGCGAACGGCTCGGGCGACGTCACGGCGGCGCTGTTCACGGCGCACTACCGTCGCACCGGTGACGCGGCAGACGCGCTCGCGCGCACCACGTCGAGCGTCTTCGACCTGCTCACGCGCACCTATGAATCCGGCGCGCGCGAGCTGCAGCTCGTCGAGTCGCAGGAGGCGTACGCGCACCCGAGCATGCAGTTCACGGTCCAGCAGGTGCGCTGAGCCCGGCCACGAGCGAGCGGATGCCTCGTGCGCGCGCCGCACGAGGCATCCGCTCGACTGACTAGCGTTGAGGCCAGGCGTCCGCGATCTCTTGACGGACCTCGCCGAGCAGGCGCGGCAGCGCCTTGGTGCCCGCGATGATCGGGAAGAAGTTCGAGTCCAGCGCCCAGCGGGGCACGATGTGCTGGTGCAGGTGCTCCGCGATGCCGGCGCCCGCGATGCGGCCCTGGTTCATGCCGATGTTGAACCCGTCGCACTTCGAGACCTGCTTCAGCACGCGCATCGCGATCTGCGTGAGCTCACCGATCTCGGCGACCTCCTCTGGGTTCGCCTCGTCGTAGGTCGGGATGTGCCGGTACGGGCACACCAGCACGTGCCCGCTGTTGTACGGGTAGAGGTTCAGCAGCACATAGGCGTGCTCGCCTCGCGCGACGATGAGCGACTGCTCGTCGGAGAGCTCGGGCGCCCGGCAGAACGGGCATGCGTGCTCGTCGGGCTGCTGCCCGTGCTGGATGTAGACCAGTCGGTGCGGCGTCCAGAGACGCTGGAAGGCGTCGGGCACCGCCGCCAGGTCGCTCGAGAGCTGCGTGGGCACGCCCTCGAACTCGTCAGCGCCGTAGGCCGTCATGCGAACAGGTCGTCCCGCGTCGAGATCTGCCGGTGCTCGTCGATGGCGTCGCGGATCCGCGCGATCGCGTCGGCGACGGGCACCCCGTTCTCCTGTGTGCCGTCACGGAACCGGAAGCTCACCGTCTCGGCGCTGCGGTCGTTCTCACCCGCGATGAGCAGGAACGGCACCTTGTCTTTCGTGTGCGTGCGGATCTTCTTCTGCATGCGGTCGTCGGTCGAGTCGAGCTCGGCGCGCACGCCCGCACCCTTCAGCTGGGTCAGGATGGCGCCGAGGTAGGGCGCGTACTCGTCGGCGACCGGGATGCCCACGACCTGCACCGGCGCGAGCCAGGCCGGGAAGGCGCCCGCATAGTGCTCGAGCAGGATCGCGAAGAACCGCTCGACCGAGCCGAGCAGCGCCCGGTGGATCATGGCGGGCTGCTTCTGTGTGCCGTCGGCTGCGGCGTAGCGCAGCTCGAACAGCTCGGGCTGGTTGAAGTCGAGCTGCACGGTCGACAGCTGCCAGGTCCGGCCGATCGCGTCGCGCGCCTGCACCGAGATCTTCGGTCCGTAGAACGCGGCCCCGCCCGGGTCGTCCACGAGCTCGAGGCCCGAGTCGACCGCGACCTCGCGGAGGGTCGCCGTCGCCTGCTCCCAGAGCGCGTCGTCGCCGACGTACTTCACCGGGTCCTTGGTCGACAGCTCGAGGTAGAAGTCGGTCAGCCCGTAGCCACGCAGCGTCTCGAGCACGAACGCAAGCTGGCTGGCGACCTCGTCCTTGATCTGCTCGTCGGTCACATAGATGTGCGCGTCGTCCTGCGTGAGACCGCGGACCCGGGTGAGCCCCGAGAGCGTGCCGCTCTTCTCATAGCGATACACGGTGCCGAACTCGGCCAGCCGGAGCGGCAGCTCGCGGTACGACCGGCCGCGCGCGCGGAACACGAGGTTGTGCATCGGGCAGTTCATGGGCTTCAGGTAGTAGTCCTGCCCCTGCCGGGTGACGTTGCCCTCGGCGTCGACCTCTTCGTCGAGGTGCATGGGCGGGAACATGCCGTCGGCGTACCAGTTGAGGTGCTGACTGACCTCGTAGAGGTGCGCCTTGGTGATGTGCGGGGTGTTGACGAAGTCGTATCCGTTCGCCAGCAGCTGCCGGCGCAGGTACTCCTCCATCTCGTACCGGATGATGCCGCCCTTGGGGTGGAACACCGCGAGGCCCGAGCCGATCTCGTCGGGGAAGCTGAACAGGTCGAGCTCGCTGCCGAGCTTGCGGTGGTCGCGCTTCGCGGCCTCCTCGAGGCGGGTCTGGTACGCGCGGAGCTCGTCTTTCGTCGGCCACGCGGTGCCGTAGATGCGCTGCAGCTGCGGGTTCTTCTCCGACCCGCGCCAGTAGGCCGCGGCGACGCGCATGAGCGCCCAGCCGTTGCCGATCATGCGCGTGTTCGGCAGGTGCGGGCCGCGGCAGAGGTCCTTCCAGACCACGTCGCCCGTCTTCGGGTCGACATTGTCGTAGATCGTCAGCTCGCCGGCGCCCACCTCGACCGACTCGTGGTCGTCGCCGCTCGACTCACCGTGCCCGGCGTGCCCTTTGAGACCGATGAGCTCGAGCTTGTAGGGCTCGTCCGCGAGCTCGGCGCGCGCCTCGTCGTCGGTGACGACGCGCCGGATGAACCGCTGCCCCGAGCGGACGATGCGCGCCATCTCTTTGTCGAGCGCCTTGAGGTCTTCGGGGGTGAACGGCTGCGCGACGTCGAAGTCGTAGTAGAAGCCGTCGGTGACGGGCGGCCCGATGCCGAGCTTCGCCTCGGGATTGATCGTCTGCACGGCCTGCGCGAGCACGTGCGCGGTCGAGTGGCGCAGGATCGAGAGCCCGTCGGGCGAGTCGATCGTCACGGGCTCGACCGTGTCGGCTTCGGTGACCGTCGTGGCCAGATCCTTGAGCTCGCCGTTGACGCGCATCGCGACAACGGATCGGTCGGTGAAGAGCTCGAAGCCGTCGGCCACTGTGGATCCACTTTCTCTCGAAGACGAACCCTTCAACTGTAGTGCGGCGCGGACTCGGCCGATGCGGGGAGGGCCGCGCGACCCCGCCCCGCATCGGCGCGCGGACTCACTCGATGGTCACGGTGACGTCGGCGTGCGACTGCGTGACGAGGGTGTACCCACCTGGGGTGTCCGAGAAGCGGATCTTCGCGTAGGGAACGTCTGCGTCGACCCCGTCGACGGTCACGACGCTCCGGCCGCCGACCGTCGCCTTGCTCACGGTGAATCCGGTGCGCGGCGTCCAGGTGACGCCGTCGGGACTCGTGTACACCTCGATGTTCGCCGCCGTGATCGCGTTCGACGAGTTGGAGTCGCGCAGGTGGATCGCCCCGATCACCTCGCCGCTGGCGAGCGGGTAGTTCACGACGAGACTGCGCCGACGGATGTCCCAGCCGGCGTTGAACCCGAGCTCGTCATCGAAGTTCGCGGCGCGGCGCGTGAGCGGGCGGTCGTCGTAGTCCACAAGACCGACCCGCAGCTCGGGGTCGCTGAGCCGCTTCGCACCGACGACCACCACATCGCCTGAGCTCAGCCCGGCCTCCGAGACCGTGCCGGTGAGCGGCAGCGGGATGCCGCCGTGCGTGAGCGAGATCGATCCCGAGCCGGCCGAGGACAGGCTCAGCGCCGTCGTTCGGAGACTCGCCATGGTGGCGTCGGCTGCGACCGTCGTGCGGCGATGCGCGTACGGGTAGTCCCAGTCGGCTGCGCCGGCACGGTCGATGTAGAGGGTCGGGTTGGCCTCGCTGGCCGCGGTGCTCGCGGCAAGCTCGTTCGCGCATTCGGTGGCGTCGGACTCCTCGAGGATGTTGTACGCGAGCCGGTGGTTGCCCGTGAACAGCACGAACAGCCGGCCGTCCGAGAGGTACTCGGCGTCGGCGTAGATCGGGTTCGTGACTCCGGTCGGCAGTTGCACGTTGGTGACATTGCCGAACGTCGTGCCGCCGTCATAGGTCGTGTACATCTTGAGCGCGGAACCTTCGGCGGTCGTGTAGAGCACCTTCGACGCCGCCCCGGGCAAGCCCTCGGAGCAGGAGGTGACGAAGGCTGCCGGGCCGCGCGCGGCGAGGCCGGTCACGACGGGCTCCGACCAGGTCCGCCCGCCGTCGTCGGAATAGGTGAGGTACCCGGTCCGGTCGAAGATCCGGGAGTCGTACCGCATGCTCGCCATGAGCCGGCCGTCTCGGAGCTCGACGATCGTGGCCTCGTTCAGGCCGGCGGGCATCCATGCCACGTTGAGCGGGCGGAGCGGCGCATCGAGGAACGGGTCGAACGCACTGAACTCGCCCCACGTGAGCCCCGCGTCGGTCGAGCGCAGGACGCCGCTCAGCAGCGGCTCGGGGTTGAGGTTCGCGTAGTCCGTCGAGGCGGGCGGTTTCGCGCTGCCCCAGATCGGCATGAGCAGCGTGCCATCGGCGAGCTCGACGAGCTCGCCGAACTGGAACGCGCCGTACCAGTCGGGCGTGACCGTGACCGGCGCATCGTGCCCGGTCCAGGTGATCCCCCCGTCGGCCGAGCGCGCGAGGTAGAGGTCGGTCTCGCGATTGAGATAGTGCTGATGGATCGTCTGCAGGGTGTAGGGCAACAGCATGGTGCCGTCGTCGAGCGTCGTCGCCGAGCCCGCCGAGATGCGGGACGCGGGATTGCTCGGAGCGATGAACTGCGACGGAGTCGTCCAGGTCGCCCCATCGTCCTCCGAACGTGTGGTCATGATTCCGACATCGGCTGCACCGTCGTTCCCGGTGTTGTAGAAGGCGACGAGGTCGCCGTCATCGGATTTGGCGAGCGTCGAGATCACGACCTGAGCGGTCGCCGATCCCGTGTGGATCACGCCACTGCTCGCGATGTGGATCGCCGGATCGGCCGCGGCGGCCGGACCGACCGGCGCGCTGAGGGTGAGGATGAGCGCCGCGACGGCGCCGATCGAGATGGTGGTGCGCGGACGGATGGAACGAGTCACAGTGGGCTCCGTTTCACTAGTTGAAACTGCGCATTCCGAATTGCTTGCGTGGAACCTACCGGCTGGCGAGCGCGGGGTCAATGACCGGCTCGGTCCGGCCGCGGTGCTCGCCCGCGCGCCCCGAGCGCTTATAACGCTCCTGCCGCGGCTTCTCAACTCCCTTCCGAGAAGCGCTCGCGAGGTATGTCCTGCGGGAGTCGGCGGGCATTCGGCTCCTCCGCACGGACCGAGGGGGTCGCACGGTGATCGGAACAGCGAGGTCCGCGCGAGCGGAGGCGGTCCGACAGCGCTGGGCAGAGCGCGAGCAGTGGACCAGGGCCAGGTTCCGGGAACGTGGCGGGCTGAGCGGGCGGCCCCGGCGGCTCGTCGAGGACGAGATCGTGCTCGAGCACCTCGACCTCGTCGACGGGCTCGTCCGGCGGCTCGCACCGCGCTATCGCGATCTCGGCGACCTGCGACAGGTCGGCTGTGTCGGGTTGATCAACGCGGTGCACCGGTTCGACCCGGTGCGAGGTGACGCGTTCGTGCCCTACGCCGTGCCGACCATCAGCGGCGAGGTCAAACGGTATCTTCGCGACCTGGGCTGGTTCGTGCGCCCGCCCCGCAGCGTGCAGGAGCTCCGGGCCGCCGCCGTACGGGCGATGCCTGATCTGGCACAGCAGTTGCGGCACGAGCCGACCGCCGGCGAGATCGCGGTCTACCTGCAGACCTCGCGGCAGGCCGTGCAGGAGGCGATCGCGACCCCCACGAGCCTGCATCCGATCTCGCTCGACGAGCGCGGCGACGACGAGTCGAGCGCGGACGCCATGCTCGGCGCGGTCGACGTCGGACTCGAGGGCGCCGACACACGCCTGCTGGTTCGCCGCGCGATCGCGGCCCTGCCGCCGCGCGATCGTCGGATCGTCTACCTGCGGTTCTTCGAGGAGCGGACGCAGCGTGAGATCGCCGCCGACATCGGGGTGACGCAGATGCAGGTGTCACGGCTGCTCACGAGCATTCTCATCAGACTGCGGGCGCGCGTGACCGCCGACCCGCATGCGGTCGGCGACCCCGAGGAGCTCGACGCCGGATGAGCCGCGACGCACGCGGTTCACGCGCCCGCACGGAGCCGTTCGAGCGCACGCACGACCTCGTCGGCGTGCACCGCGAGGAGTGCCGGGTCTGGCTCATCGGAGAAGGTGTCGCCTCGGCGGAGCTCGGCCCGGGTCAGCACCACGTGCGGCCCAGGCGGCGGGCCCCACTCGGACGGCGGCGCGGGACCGAAGATCACGACCGAGGGTACCCGGTACGCCGAGGCGAGATGCGCGGCGCCGGTGTCGACGGACACGAGCAGGCGTGCGGATGCCACGACCGCGGCGAACTCGGCGAGTCCGAGCCGCCCGGCCAGCACCCGATCGGCGCCGATTCCCGCCGCGCCGGCGATGGCCACGGCGCGTGCGCGGTCGGCGTCGCCACCGGTGAAGACCACGGTCTCCCCCGCCGCCGCCAGGTTCCGGGCGACCGCGGCGAACCGCTCGGCCGGCCACCGGCGCGAACCGTAGAACGCCCCGACGTGCACGACCGCAGCGCGGCTGACCACCGGAGGGCCCGCCGGGGTCGAGATGCGCACCTCGTCGGCGTCGGCCTCGGCGCCGAACGCCCGCACGAGCCGGGCCCAGCGCTCGCGCTCGAGCATCCCGTCGACCCAGCGAGGCCCGTCTGGCGCGTCGGGCCGGTGGGCGATGAGCGCACGCGGACGCAGTGCCGCGAGGAGTTCGGCGCTCTCCGGGCCGCAGCCGTGCAGGTTCACGGCCACATCGACCTCCCGCCCACCGACGTCGATGGGTCGCGACAGGCCCGGGGTCGGCACGAGCTCGTCGACGGCGCCCACGAGGTCGACAATGGGCTCGAGCCAACCCGTCGTCGCGAGCACGATCCGATGCCGCGGATACGCGCGTCGCAGTGCGGCGAGCGCGGGCACCGCGACGAGCAGGTCTCCGAGCTTGAGCGCCCGCAGCACGAGCATGATCGGCCGCGGGTCGTGCCGGCGATCCGCGCGAACGACCACGCCACCACCCTTCCAGGCGGGACCGCGCGGCGGAAGGGCTCCGCCTTCGGGAACCGGCGACGTTTGACGCCCGCTCCCGATGGGAAGTACTCCAGCATGACCCTGGTCACTGCTTCGAGCGCCGTGGGGGCACCCGCGGCCGTGCTGTTCGACCGCGACGGCACGCTCGTGAGAGACGTGCCCTATAACGGGGATCCCGAGCAGGTCATGGTCATGCCGACGGCCCGCGCCGCCCTCGGCCTGCTCAGGGCGCGAGGCATCCGCATCGGCGTGGTGACCAATCAGTCCGGAGTCGCACGCGGACTCATCACGCCGATGCAGGTGGCGGCGGTGAACGCGCGGGTCGACGCTCTGCTCGGGCCGTTCGAGGTCTGGGCGGTGTGCGAGCACGGCCCCGGCGACGGCTGCGACTGCCGGAAGCCGGCGCCCGGGCTGGTCCTGCGCGCGGCACGTGAGCTCGGGGTCGCTGCGTCGTCGGTGGTCGTAATCGGGGACATCGGCGCGGATGTCTCGGCGGCACTCGCGGCGGGAGCGCGAGCCGTGCTCGTCCCGACGCCGGAGACCCGGCCCGAGGAGGTGGGCGCCGCCCCCGTGGTGGCGCGGACGCTCCTCGCCGCGGTGTCAGCGGCCCTCGGCTCGGAGGTGCCGGCATGACCGGCACGGTGCTGGTCGCGCGCCTCGACAGCGCGGGCGACGTGCTGCTCGCCGGCCCGGCCATCCGGGCCGTCGCCGCACGCGCACGCGTCGAGCTGCTGTGCGGTCCGAACGGCGCGGAGGCCGGCTCCCTGCTCCCCGGGGTCCACCAGACCGAGGTGTGGGCGGCGCCGTGGATCGTCGAGCCGGCGCCCGCGGCGACGCCCCGACACGTCGACCGGCTGATCGAGCTGGTGTGCGGGCTCGATCCCGACGAGGCGATCGTGCTCACGTCGTTCCACCAGAGCCCGCTCCCGCTCGCGCTGCTGCTGCGCCTCGCCGGGGTCCCGAGGATCACGGGCGCGAGCGTCGACTACGCGGGCACGCTGCTCGACGTGCGACTCCGGCCCGGTGAGGACTTCGCCGAGGAGCAGTCGGAGGTCACCCGCGCGCTCGGCATCGCCGCGGCGGCCGGTTATGTGCTTCCCGCGGACGATGACGGGCGGCTCGCGGTGGCCCCGCCGCCGGACACCGCAGCGCTGACCGGGTCCCGACCGTACGTGGTCGTGCATCCCGGAGCCGCGGTGCCGGCCAGGACCTGGCCGGCCGGACATCACCGTGCGGCCGTGCAGCGGCTGCGCGACGCCGGCCTCGGCGTGGTCGTGACCGGCTCGGCGCGCGAGCGCGAGTTGACGGCGTGGGTCGCGGGCGAGGCGGGGCTCGATCTCGGCGGCCGCACGGACCTCAGGCAGCTGTCCGGGGTGCTCGCCGGCGCGGCGGCGGTCGTGGTCGGCAACACCGGTGCCGCACATCTCGCGGCCGCGGTCGGCAGCCCCGTGGTGAGCCTGTTCTCGCCGGTCGTCTCCGAACGGTGCTGGCGTCCGTTCGGGGTTCCCGTGGTCGTGCTCGGACGGACGGACACCGCATGCGCCGGAAGCCGGGCTCGGGTGTGCCCCGTGCCGGGCCATCCATGCCTGGCCGACGTGACCCCTGCGACGGTGGTGGAGGCCGTGCTGGGTGTCGCACGCACGCCGTCGGCTGCCCAGGTCGAGGTGATCGCGACATGAGGATCCTCATCTGGCATGTGCACGGCGGGTGGATGGACGGCTTCGTGCAGGGTCGCCATACCTACCTCCTGCCGACCGACCCGAGCCACGGGCCATGGGGGCTCGGGCGCGGCGGTCGTCCGTGGCCGGTCAGCGCGATCGAGGTCGACCCCGGCGCCCTGCACGACGAGGAGATCGACGTCGTCGTCCTCCAGCGGCCCGACGAGCTCAGCGCGGTCGAGCAGCTCACGGGACGACGACCCGGCAGGGACCTGGCGGCCGTCTTCCTCGAACACAACACGCCCAAGCGGGAACCGGTGACGGAACGGCATGCGCTCGCCGACCGCGACGACATCCCCATCGTGCACGTGACGCAGTTCAACCGGGTGGTGTGGGACTCCGGGCGCGCACCCACCGTCGTGATCGAGCACGGGGTGCCGGATCCGGGGCTGCACTACACCGGCCGTCTGGAACGGCTCGCCTTCGTGGCGAACGAGCCGGTGCGCCGGCGGCGCGTCGTGGGCGCCGACCTGCTGGCGAGCTTCGGCAGCGCCGGCGGCATCGACGCCTACGGCATGGGCGTCACCGAGCTCCCCGCCGCGCTCGGACTCGACGAAGCACGGCTCCGCCCGGTCGGCGATCTGGCGCCGGCCGACCTGCACGCGTCGATGGCGGACCGCCGCGCCTACCTGCACCTCGCGCGCTGGACCTCGCTCGGGCTGTCGCTGCTCGAAGCCATGGCGCTCGGCATGCCCGTGATCGTGCTCGGCACCACCGAGGCGGTCCGGGCCGTGCCGCCCGGCGCCGGCGTCCTCTCGACGAGTGTCGACACGCTGGTGGCTGCCGCACGTTCGCTGATCGAGGACCCCGTCGAGGCCGCGCGGCTCGGTGCCGCTGGACGCCGGGCGGCGCTCGATCGCTATGGCCTCGGCCGGTTCCTGGGCGAGTGGGATGCCCTGCTCGCCGACGTCGTCGAACGGACCAGCCGCCGGAGCGGCGCCGCCACGAGCCGCACCGCGCACGTCGCGGCGTCGGGTGAGACCTCGGCACGAGAACGGAAAGGGACGACATGCGAATCGCGATGATCTCCGAACACGCCAGCCCACTGGCCACCCTCGGCGGGGTCGACGCCGGCGGACAGAACGTCCATGTGGCGGCCCTGTCGACCGCGCTCGCCCGACGCGGGCACCAGGTTCGGGTCTACACCCGACGTGACGATCCCGACCTTCCGCCGAGGGTCGGCTTCGCCGACGGGGTCGATGTCGTGCACCTCGACGCCGGCCCACCGGCACCGGTGTCGAAGGATCTGCTGCTGCCGTTCATCCCGGATCTCGCGGCCGGTGCACGTGCGGACTGGGAGCGCTTCCGCCCCGACCTGGTGCACAGCCATTTCTGGATGTCGGGCGTGGCCGCGCTCACGGCCGCGGATGACTGGGCCGTCGCGAACGCGCCCATGCCCGTGGTGCACACGTTCCATGCGCTCGGCGTCGTCAAGCGCCGCCATCAGGGCGCACTGGACACGAGCCCACCCGAACGGGAATGGCTCGAGCCGGACGTCGGCCGCCGGGCCGATGGGATCGTCGCGACGTGTTCGGATGAGGCGTTCGAGCTCCGCAACCTCGGCGTGGACCGCCGCAGCATCACCGTCATCCCCTGCGGCGTCGACCTCGATCACTTCACCCCGGATGGACCGGCTGACCCGCGACGGGCGCGCTACCGCGTGCTGAGCGTGGGGCGTCTCGTGCCACGGAAGGGCGTAGGCACGGTGATCGAGGCCGTCGCCGCGCTCGCGCAGCAGGGCGTCGATCTCGAGCTGATCGTGGTCGGCGGCGGCGCCGAGGCCGACGACCGCACAGATCCCGAGCTCGAGCGGCTCCGCGGCATCGCCGAGCGTTCGGGCGCGGCGGCGCGCATCGAGCTGCGCGGCCGGCTTCCCCAGGCGGAGCTGCCGACCCTGTATCGATCGGCCGACCTCGTGCTGTGCACGCCCTGGTACGAGCCGTTCGGCATCGTGCCCCTGGAGGCGATGGCGTGCGGCGTCCCGGTGGTGGCCTCGTCGGTCGGTGGCCTCATCGACAGCGTCGTGGACGGCCGGACCGGGCGCCACGTCCCGCCGCGCGACGTGGAGGCGATCGCGTCGGTCGTCCAAAGCCTGCTCGACGACGAGACCGAGCGCGACCGGCTCGGCGCGAACGGCCGCCGGCGCATGCTGAGCCGGTACTCGTGGGACCGGGTCGCGGCCGACACGGAGCGCTGCTACCGCTCGGTCGTCGCCCGTGTGCGAGGTGCGGGTGCCGGCGTCGCGCGCGCGGCCGCCGAGCCGGATGACGGCGCGACGACGATCCGGCGAAGCGAGGCCCGGCGGTGATCGTCCGGCAGGCGGCTCCGGCGACCGCCGCACCCCGGCTGGCGCGATCGATCGCCGCGCACACGCGCGGTCTCCGGCCGGTCTTGGACGCGCTCGAGCTCGAGGCGCCTCGACTCGCGGCGTGGGCGATGCACCTCGCGACCCGGCTCGGGTCCGGGTCCCGCCTGCTCGTGGCCGGCAACGGCGGCTCGGCCGCCGAGGCACAGCATCTCGCCGCCGAGTTCGTGGGGCGCTTCCGCGAGGACCGCCGCCCGTTCGCCGCGATCGCGCTGAACACGGACTCGTCGGCGGTGACGGCGATCGCCAACGACTACGGCTTCGAGCAGGTCTTCGCACGCCAGGTGCTCGCCCACGCCAGACCGGGCGACGTCCTGCTGCTGCTCTCGACGAGCGGGGCGAGCGCCAATCTGCTGGCGGCGGCCGACGCCGCACGCCGCGCGGGAGCCAGGCGGTGGGCGATCACCGGTCCGGCGCCGAACCCGCTCGCGACCGTGTGCGACGAGGCGATCACCCTGCCGGGCACGGCGGCGAACGTCCAGGAGGCCGAGCTCGTGGCGGTGCACGCCCTGTGTGTCGCGTTCGACGCGGCGATCGGTGGCGCGGGATGAGGATCGCGGTGGTCGGCGACAGCCTCCTCGACGTGGACCTCGACGGCGGCGCCACCCGGCTGAGTCCCGACGCGCCCGTCCCCGTCGTCGATGTCGTGCACGCCACGGATCGAGCCGGCGGCGCCGGTCTGGTGGCGACGCTGCTCGCGCGTGACGGCGTCGAGGTCACGCTGATCACCGCGCTCGCCGACGACGCCGCGGCAGACCGGCTGCGCGCGGCGCTCGTCGGCATCCAGCTCGTGGCCGGGCGTCTGCTCGGACCGACCCCCGTGAAGACGCGCGTGCGCGCCGACGGGCATGCAGTGGCCCGCCTCGACGAGGCATGCCGGGATGTGCCCGCGCTGACGCTCGCCCACGAGGCCGCCGCCGTGCTCGCTTCGGCCGACGCGGTCGTCGTCGCCGACTACGGGCGCGGCGTCCTCGCCGACCCCGGCCTTCGTCGAACGCTCCGCCGGGCCGCAGCGGACCGGCCGATCGTATGGGACCCGCACCCGCGAGGCTCACGGCCGATCGCGGGCCTGAGCCTCGTCACACCGAATGCCGCGGAGGCGTCGGGCGCCACCGGCCGTCGCATCGCGAACGTCGCCGAGGCGGTGCCCGCCGCGGCGAGTCTGCGGCAGATCTGGCGGGCTGCGGCGGTCGGTGTGACGCTCGGTCCGCTCGGTGCGGTGCTCGCCGACGGCCGGCACCTGCCGGCCGTGCTGCCGGTGTCGGCGGTGCACGGCATCGACCCCTGCGGCGCCGGCGATCGGCTCGCGGCTGAGGCCGCCACCGCGCTCGCGCGCGGCGCGGACGCGCACGAGGCGATGCGGCTCGGCGTGGACCGCGCCGCCGAGTTCCTGCGTGCGGGCGGCGTCGCCACACTCGACGCCGGCACGCCACCGGTGCCGGTCCACGGGCGCTCGGACGCGCTCGGAGTCGTGTCGACCACGCGCGCGACCGGCGGCACCGTCGTCGCGACCGGTGGCTGCTTCGATCTGCTCCATGCGGGGCACGTCCGCACCCTGCAGGCCGCACGCGCGATGGGCGATTGCCTCATCGTCTGCCTGAACTCCGATGCCTCGGTGCGGCGTCTCAAGGGGCACGGCCGGCCGATCATCGCCGAGCCCGACCGGGTGGACTTGTTGCTCGCCCTCGCCTGCGTCGACGCGGTCCTCGTGTTCGAGGAGGACACCCCGGTCGGCGCACTGCGCCGGCTGGCCCCCGACCTCTGGGTCAAAGGCGGTGACTACCGCGACACCGAGATCCCCGAGACCGGCGTGCTCGCCGAATGGGGCGGCAGGGCGGTCTCCGTGCCGCAGCATCCCGCCCGCTCGTCTTCCGCACTCGCCGCCGCGCTGGCCGCGGTCGGGTGAATCCACGCCATCGACCGAAAGGAACCACCAGCATGCCGGACCCCACAGCTCTCGGACGCATCGTGATCACCGGCGGCAGTGCCGGGCTGGGCGCGGCGATCGCCGACGCCATCGCCGACGGCGGCGGCACGCCCATCGTGCTCGACCGCATCGTGCCGGCCGACGCCCGACACGAGACGCACCAGGCGGATGTCTCGGACGCCCGCCGGCTCGAGCACGTCATCGAGGAGATCGCGACGAACGACGGCGGCCTCGACGGGCTCGTCACCGCCGCGGGCATCGATCGCCCCGGTCGCCTCGACCGCATCGACCCCGTCGAGTGGGAGCGCGTGATCGCGGTGAACCTGCTCGGCACGGTCGCCGCGGTGCGCGCCGCACTCCCCCATCTCGAAGCATCCGCCGGTCGCGTGGTGACCGTGGCCTCCACGCTGGCGCTCTCCGCCGTCTCGGACGCGACGGCCTACTGCGCATCGAAGTTCGGCGTGCTCGGGTTCTCGCGCGCGCTCGCCGCGGAGACGAAGGGGCGGGTGGGGGTCACGACGCTGATCCCGGGCGGTATGCGCACGCACTTCTTCGACGACCGCGACGAGCAGTATCGCCCGGGCCCGGACGCGAAGCTCAGCGATCCCGCCGACGTCGCCGCCGCGGTGGTGTTCGCCCTCAGCCGGCCACCGGGCTCCGAGATTCGTGAGCTGCTCGTGTGCCACGCCGAAGAGAGCTCATGGCCATGAGCTGACGGGCGTCGGCGAGCACGGGTGCTACCGCCACATCGGCCACGAACGAGACGTCGTGCTCGCAGCGCGGCGCGGTCCATCCGACCTGTGTGACATCGGCGTCGCACACCGGGCAGCGCACCGTGAACGCGAGGTGCACCCGGTGCCTCGCCCGAGCGAAGGGCGCGGCGTTCACGACGTTCCCGAACCAGAAGACGCCGACCGTCGACGCCCCGACGGCCTGGGCCAGATGACGCGGGCCGCTGTCGTTCGCGATCATGACGGCCGACGACGCGGCGAGCGCGGCGGTCTCACCGATCGCGAGGCGGCCCGCGAGCACCGAGATCCGGCCGTCGATGTCGGTGTCGCAGAGGTCGCGGGCCTCGTCGGCGACCCGGTCCGCCAGCTCGGCGTCCGCGGCATCGCCGACGAGGCGCACGTGCGCGCCGTCGTCGAGCAGTGCGGCGGCGACCTGCGCGAAGCGACCGGGCGGCCAGCGCCGTCGCGGGTCGCCGGCTCCGGCGTGGATGACGGCGAGCGGCGCGCCGTCGGCGGGCACATGGGCCGCGACCGCGGCGAACTCCGCCTCGGTCAGCCGGATGCGGGGCTCGAGCGTCACGGGCGGCGCGCCGGCGAGCGCCGCGACCTCGAGCCACCGCATGATCTCGTGCTGGTAGTACACGTACGGCAGCGTGCGGTCGAGCCGCTCGGCGTCGTCGGTCGCGAGTCCCACCGTGCGCCGCGGCGCGAGCGTGCGGAGGAACGGGTTCGAGTACCGGCCTCCCCCGTGCAGCTGCACTCCGAGGTCGAACCCGCCGACGTGCGCGAGGCGCGCACGGAAGGCCGTGGCGCTCTCGGCCGGTTCGCCGGGCGCCTCCTCCCGGATCCCGGGCAGCGCCGGCAGCGCCTCGACCCGTGAGACCGACGACGGCCGGCCGCGCAGCAGTGCGGCGTGCAGCGGACTGCCCAGCAGGACGAGCTCGGCGTCCGGGTACACCGCGGCGAGCGCGTCGATGGCGGGCATCGCGAGGAGGAGGTCGCCGAGCCCGCCCCCGCGGAGCACCGCGATGCGACGGACGTCTGGGAAAGGACGTTCGTCGACGGTCACGACGGGCATGTGTCCTCCTCGAATACGCGGGCGCACATGAGCCGCCGCGGCTGCGGCGACGGCCGCCGCTGCCCGGGCGGCGTCCGGCTCTCCTGGGACTCTGCCCGATCGCGGCCGGCGTGAAACCTTCGTCGAACCTCGAATGCGCTGAGGGCGCGCATGACTCACGCCGGCAACGGGTACGTCCCGGCCATGAGCACCTTCGAGACCATCCCCGCACGCATGGTGGCACTCGCTCCTCTGGTGGTCGTGGCCGGTGACGCCATCCTCGACCGGTGGTGGAGCGGCACCAGCGCACGGCTCAGCCGGGAGGCGCCGGTGCCGGTCGTCGAGGTCGCCGAGCGTCGGTCGGCGGCGGGCGGCGCGGCGAACGCGGCGGCGAATGCGGCGGCGTTGGGCGCTCGGGTCAGGTTCGTCGGCGTCGTGGGGGCGGATGCGGCGGGCGACGAGGTGGTGCGGCTGCTGCGTGCCGCGGGCGTGGACTGCGCCGGCGTGCTCCGACGCGGCGGCATGGTCACGCCGGTGAAGACCCGGATCGTCGCCGACGACCAGGTGCTCGTGCGCGCCGACGAGACGGCTCGTCCCGCCGATGAGGGGGTGGACCCCGCGGAGCTCGCTCCGGCGCTCGCCGCGGTGCTGAGCGCGTCGATCGACGGTGCGGCCGCGCTGCTCGTGAGCGACTACGGCGGCGAGTCGCTCACCGCGGCGGTCACGTGCGCGCTCGAGGACCGGCGGCCTCCGCACGTCGTGGTCGACGCCCACGACCCGGCGCGCTGGCGAGACATCCGCCCCGATGTCGTCGTGCCGAACGCACTCGAGGCCGCCGCGCTCGTCGATCAGGTCTGGCGCGCCGGCCGGGAACGCATCGACGCCGTGATCGCCGCGGAGGACCAGCTGCTCGACGCCGCGGGCGCCGACCGCATGGTGGTGACCCTCGACCGGGACGGAACGGTCGCGCTGCAGCGCGGCGAGGCGCCCACGACGACGATCGCGCATCCCGTGGCCGAACGGTTCGCGTCGGGCGCCGGCGACACGTTCGCGGCGGCACTGACGACCGCGCTCGCGGTCGGCGGGCGACTCGACGACGCCGCCACCGTCGCGCAGCGGGCCGCCGACGTCGTCGTACGAGCCCTCGGCACGAGCGTCTGCTCGGCGGCGGACCTCGCCGCCGAGCTCGGCGCGGCCCGTCCGGCGATCCTGCCCGCCGAGGAACTGGCCCGGGTCATCGCCGGGGACCGAGAAGCCGGGCTGCGCATCGTGTTCACGAACGGATGCTTCGACGTGCTGCATCTCGGCCACACGACGTATCTCCGGGAGGCGAAACGGCTCGGCGACCGCCTGATCGTCGCGGTGAACGCCGACGCCTCGGTGCGCCGGCTCAAAGGCCCCGGCCGGCCGGTGAACGACGAGACCGACCGTGCGGGCGTGCTCGCGGCCCTGGAGTGCGTGGACTACGTCACGCTGTTCGACGCGGACACGCCGGTCGCGCTGCTCGAGGCACTCCGTCCGGACGTCTACGTCAAGGGCGGGGACTACACGCCCGACATGCTCGAGGAGACCCCCACGGTGCGCGCCTACGGGGGCGAGGTGCGGACCGTGGGCTACGTCGCGGCGCACTCGACGAGCGCGGTCGTCGAGCGGATCCGAGCGCAGACCGGGGAACCCACCTGACGCGGCCGGGGTGAGGGATCCCGTCGCTCAGCCGCCCTGCACCTGCCCTGGCGTCACCGGATCCCGCCGGTCACGTCGATGATGCTGCCGGTGACGTACCCCGCGTCACCCGAGACCAGCCACTCCACGGCCGCCGCGATCTCGTCCGGGTCCCCGGGGCGCCCCAGCGGCGTGCGCGCGCCGACCTCGGCGGCGCGGTCGGGCCGGCCGGCGCGCGCGTGGATGGTCGTCGCGGTCGTTCCCGGGCTGACCCCGTTGACACGGATACGCCGAGGGGCGACCTCGTTGGCCAGCCCGACCGTGAGCGCTTCCACGCCGGCCTTCGATGCGGCGTACCAGACGTACTCGCCCGGCGCGCCCGTGCGCGCAGCGATAGACGAGACGTTCACGATACTGCGGTCGTCGCGGACTGCCCGGGACTCCCAGCGGCCGACGACCTCACGGCACAGCCGTAACGTCGCCCCGAGGTTGACGTCCAGCACCCGTGCGATCGTCGCATCGGTGACCGTACGCAGTGGCCCGATCGGGCCGGTCACCCCGGCGTTGTTGACCAGGACGGTCAGCTCCCCCAGCTCGTCGGCGGCGTCGGCGAGGCGCGCCGGAGCGTCCGCCGCGGTGATGTCGCCGCGCAGCGCGCGCACGGTGGCGCCGCTCTCGGCCGCCTCCGTCAGAACGTCGTCGGCGCCCCGCTCGTCGGTCGTGTAGGTGAACACCACGGCATG